>JANNBP010000417.1:0-19743 GCA_031385555.1 Deltaproteobacteria bacterium
GGGCGCGCCGCTCCAGCGCCTCGCGCTGACCTCGTTCAACTCGAGCGATCAGGTGCTCGAAGCCCTCGAGGCGTCGGGGCTGCTCTCCACGATCAAGATCCTCGATCTGTCGGACGCCGACCTGCACGATCGCCACGTCGAGTGGCTCGCCGAGCACACCGCGAATCTCGAACAGCTCGTGATCGAGCGCGTCTCGATCGAGGACGCCACGAAGCTCCCGAATGCGAGGCACTCGCAGCGAGAGGGCAGCGGCCCGAGCTACCGCTACGTCGTCGGTCAGGAGTAGCGCGAGTCGGCGACCGTTCCCGCGAGCAGCAGCGTCGTCGGCTTCTTGCGGCGCGGGAGCCTGACCTCGAGCGAGCGCGCCGTCAGCTCGGCCGTGAACGCGTGCTTCTTCCCGGCGGTGACGACCCGGACGCGCTTGCCGGTTGGCTCGATCGTGTAGGCCAGCGTCGACGAATTGCCGTGGCCCTGGACGAACCACTTGGCGACCACATCGGCGCTACCGCCGGTGCCGGTGACGATGAAGAGCGCGGTGTTGTCGAGGAAGAACCGGATCCACATCGCCTCGTTCGGCCCCTCGTGATGAAACACCCCCTGGTGACCGAAGCCGGAGACGAAGCCACGCTCGAAGGCCCAGGCGAACCGCGGGTCGTGGAACGGCCCCCAGGTCGCGTTGTGCGTCCGCAGTAGCGCCTGCTCTCGCGCGAGGACCTTCTTGCGTCGCGGATCGCGCGTGCCGAACGTCGCGAGCTCGCACTGGAGATGGATGAGCTCGCCGCGTGGATCGCCGCGTTCGAGGAGCCAGTCGGCGTAGACCCGGCGCGGCGCATCGTCTGCGGGGTCGTCGTGGATCGCGCGAAGCATGTCGCGTTGTTGGGACGCCATGGTGCGGCACGCTAGCAGCAATTCAGCACCCAACGATTGCGGCGATCCGGGCGCGGGGGGACAGTCCGGCGCATGGATGAGGCACTTCACTATCTGAAGTCTGCGAGCGCATCCGACCTCCTCGCCGGAATAGGACTCGGGTTCCTGGCGTGGTTTGTCGTGCGCTACGGGTTGTTGGGGTTCTACACCGTCGATCAGAACGAGCGCGCCGTGATCACGAGCTTCGGCCGTGCGCAGCGGCTGACCGGCGCGACGACGATGACCACACCCGAGGGCAGCGCGATGCGCGCGGACGAGAAGGAGCGCTACGTGTGGCCGCAGGTCCGCGTGGTGCAGCCCGGCGGTCCGTACTTCCGGTGGCCGTGGCAGCGCGTCCACAAGCTCTCGATCGCCACCCGCACCGTCAACATGGCGTGGGATCCCGACCAGCCGGCCGCGAATCGCGGCGGTACGCAGATCGACGCCGTGACCAAGGATCACCTCAACGTCGGGCTCCGTGGCCAGGTCCGGTTCCGCGTCTCCGAGCAGAACATGTACGCGTACCTGTTCGGCGTGAAGAACCCGGCCTCGCACGTGATGGGCTTCTTCGTCTCGATCCTGCGCGAGCGGATCGCGAACTTCGAGGCACCGCCGCCGAAGGAGGTGCCCGGCGTGATCCCCGAGGTCCTCAAGGAGGCGCCGGCGCTCGACAACCAGACGATCGGGGTCTCGATCAACGACCTCCGCAAGAACCTGCGCAACCTCAACGACGTGATGGACAAGGAGTGCGCCTCGTCGGTGGCGCGCTACGGCGTCCACTTCGACGCGTCGCTGATCACCGAGATCGATCCCCCCGCCGAGGTCGACTCCGCCCTCGCGGCGATCAACACGGCACACAACGTCGTGTCGTCGGACATCTCGCTCGCGCAGGCCGGTGCCGACCAGCGGATCGTCCAGAGCAAGCGCGCCGTCGAGATCGAGACGCTGCGCGCCCAGGCCGAGGTCGAGCCGCTGCGCGCACTCGCAGCGCAGCTCAAGTTGCTCCACAACCAAGGTGGCAACGCAGCCGTCGAGGCCTACGTTCGCAACGTCCGGCTCAGCCTCTACGGCAAGGCCGATCGCATGTTCCTGGAGGACCGGTCATGAAGTTACTCGCCATCGCAGGCGTCGCGTTTCTCGCGTGGTGGATCGCGATGCCGATCCTGTTCGCGATCATGCGCATGCTCGGCATCTATATCGTGGTGCAGGAGCGCCGCGCGCACGTCTACACGCTGTTCGGCAAGGTCGTCGGCGTGTTCGAGCAGCCGGGCATGTACTCGATGTGGTCGAAGATCGGCGTTCGCTCGCTGCTCGTGCCGCTGCTCGGCAAGCGCTACGTCCTCGATCTGCGGATCGATCAGATGTACCTGCGCAGCCAGCCGGTCAACTCCGAGGAGGGCGCGCCGATGGGCATCGGCGTCTGGTACGAGATGTTCATCTCCAACCTGACGGACTACCTCTTCAAGAACCAGGATCCCGAGGGCTCGCTCCGCGCGAACGTGTCGAACGCGACGATCCGCGAGCTGTCGAACCGCAAGCTGGCCAAGCTGCTCGAGGATCGCCACGATCTGTCGGCGAAGGTCCGCGAGGAGGTCTCCGAGAGCTCGCACGAGTGGGGCTTCCGCGTCGGCTCGGTCTACATCCGGAAAGTTCACTTCCGGGACGCCAACATGATCCACCAGATCGAGGAGAAGGTGACCAACCGCCTCCGTCAGGTGACCTCCGCGATCAAGCAGGACGGCGCGAACCAGGTCAGCTTGATCACCAGCGGTGCCGAGCGCAAAGCAGCTGTCGAGTTCGCGCGCGCCGCGGCGATCCGTCCGGAGATCGTCGGTAGCGCGCTCAAGACGATCGGCGAGGACAAGATCATCGCCGATGCGATGTTCGAGTTGCTCGAGCTCAATCGCGTGCTCGAGAGCAACGCGCGGCTGACGATCTTGCCAAAGGGCGCGGGCTTCCTCGGCGCGCAGCTCGCGTCGCAGCCGATTCCGCAACCCCCGCAACGTCCGCCTCAGCACTGAACGTGGACTGCGACGACGTCATGCTCCGGCTCGCGTCCGGAGTCCCCACGATCAACGAGAGGCCGTTTCACGACCACGTCGAGGGCTGCACGGACTGTCAGGCGCTGGTCCGCGAAGGCGACGACGAGGACTGGCGGTGGATCGTGCGCATCCCCGCCGACACGATCGGGGACGAGCTGTTCAGTCTGCCGATGGTGGATCCGATCGTGTTCGGATCTCCGACGGAGCTCGCCTCGGGCGGCATGGGGCGGATCACGCGCGCGTTCGATCGCCGGCTCGGGCGCGAGGTCGCGGTCAAGGAGATGCTCGACCAGGGGCTGCGCGCCCGCTTCGAGCGCGAGGTCTGGATCACCGCGCGCCTGCAGCATCCCGCGATCGTGCCGATCTACGAGGCCGGCACGTTCCCCGACGGCTCGACGTTCTACACGATGCGCCTGGTTCCCGGCCGCTCGCTCGCGGATGCGATCAGTGAGGCGACCACACTCGAAGCGCGGCTGCGGCTACTGCCGCACGTGCGCGCCGCCGCCGAGGCCGTCGCCTACGCACACTCGCGAGGCGTGATCCATCGCGACCTCAAGCCCGGTAACGTGCTGGTCGGCGAGTTCGGCGAGACTGTCGTGATCGACTGGGGGCTCGCGAAGCAAGCGGGCGATGCGGACGAGGACTTGCCCGTGCGGACGAGCAAGCCGAACCTGACGCGCACCGGCTCGGTGGTCGGCACGCCGTGCTTCATGTCGCCTTCCACCGCGGCGGGGATCCCGGCGGATACGACGGACGACGTCTACGCGCTCGGTGCGATGCTCTACAACCTGCTCGCCGGCGAACCGCCGTACTGGGATACCGCGTCGCACGAGTCCGACGCATTGGTCGCGGCCACGGTCGCGGGTCCGCCGACCCCGATCGCAGTGCGAGCGCCCGAGGCGCCCGAAGATCTGCACGCCATCGTCGAGCACGCGATGCCACGCGACAACGCGGCCGCGCGGACCGCGACGCAGTTCATCGAGGAGCTCGCGCGGTTCGAGACCGGGCAGCTGCTGGTCTCGCGGTCCTATCCGCTGCGCGAGCTACTGGTCCGCTGGCTCCGCCAGCATCGTCTGGAGCTCACGTTCGCTGCGCTCGCCGTGGTCACGGCCATCGTGGTCGGTGGGCTCTTGCTGCGCCTCGATCGCGCGGGCGACGAGCTCGCGATCCGCGAACGCGGCGGGCACCTCACCCATCTCTACGAGGACGTCGCGCGGCAGGCGTACGTCATCGATCGCGATCTGCTTCGCCTCGAGAATGCCCTCGAAGGGCTGACCACCGCCGCGGCCTGGGCGCTCGAGGGTCCAGATCCGTCGCTCGAGAAGATCTACTTCGACTCCGACTTCGAAGCGGCCACGACCCGGCCCCCGGACTTCACCAACCAGACCACCTACCGCTGGGACGTCTCCGTCGAGCATCCCGTCGTCTCGGTCGCGCCCGGCGTCCCGCGCGAGCCGTTGCTCCCCAGGATCCGCCGGCTGGTGCCGCTGCGCCATCACATGCGCGACATGGTGATCGCGGCCGCGATGCGCGACGACCACCGCACGCTGTCTCCGGGCGAAGTGACCAAGCTGCTCCTTCATCGCGCGGGCCCGATCGACTACGCGTACTTCGACTTGCCCGAGGGCGTCCACGTGATGTGGCCCGGGATCGCCGCACTCCGTCGCGACTACGACGTGCGCACCGCTTCGTTCTATCAGAACAGCGCGAGGGAGCGCGGTCGCCACTGGGGCGCGCCCTACGTCGACTCGACGACGGATGCCGAGGGCGATGACCTCGTGCTGCCCTGTACCAAGGGTGTGTGGTCCGCCACCGGCCAGCTGCTCGGCGTGGCGGGCGTCGAGATGACGGTCACCAAGATGCTGGATACCAGCATGCGGATGACCAAGCGCATGACGCTGCGCGTCAGCCTCGTCGACAAGGACGGTCGCAAGGTGATCGACTCGAGCGTCGCGAACCAGAAGTTCTCCAGCAACGGTCGCGACGAGGCGATCGAGTTCTCGCCGTTCGATCTGCCGAGCGTCGCCGCGGAGATCGCCGCCGGACACGAGGGCATCTCCGAGACCACGCGCGACGGGCGGCCGGTCGTGGTCGCCTACGTCCGCCTCGACGCGATCAACTGGTACTACGTGGTCGAGGTCGAGGCCGCTTCGCTCGGCGCGAAACAGCTATAGTCGTCGTGATGTCTCCGCGAGCTGCTCTGCTGATGCTCGTGGTCGGGTGTGGGCGGGTGAACTTCGAGCCACTCGAGACCGCGTTCGAAGTCCTGCCGCGCGTGCCGACGAGGATCGCCGCCGGTGGCCAGACGTCGTGTCTGCGCCGCCCCGCCGACGTGGTGTGCTGGGGGCTCGGTGCCAGTGGCCACCTCGGTGACGGGAATCCCGCGAGTCACACCAGCGATGTGCCGCGGACGGTGATGGGCACCGGTCCGCTGGTAGAGCTCGACGTCAATGATGGGGGGGAGCTCGGGCGCACGTCCGATGGCACCGTCGTTGGCTGGGGCCCCAACTCGGCGGGTTCGCTGGCGAGCGGGAACACGGGTCCGCAGCTGGTCGCGGTGCCTATGCTCGGGATCGCGAATCCCGTGGCGGTCGCCGTCGCGTTCGATGCCATGTGCGTCGTAGAGGAGGATGGCGGGGTTGCGTGTGCGGGTAAAAACCTCCGGCTCGGCGACGGCAGCACGCTGGATCGCGGCTCGCTCGGACCGGTGCCGCTCGATAGCGTCGTCCAGCTCTCCGGCGGAGACTCGAACTTCTGCGCGCTGCATCGCGATGGTCGGGTCAGCTGCTGGGGCGACAACACCCTCGGTCAGCTCGGCGACGGTACGTTCGCCTCGAACCTCCTACCCTCGGCCGGTCCCGTCGGGCCCTACACCACGATCGCCGTCGGCGACGCGCATACGTGCGGCCTGACCCCCGACGGCACGGTCGACTGCTGGGGTGACAACGGTTCGGGCCAGGTCGGCGACGGCACGACGACCGCCACGGCCGTGCCGATTCGCGTGCCCGACGTCGAGGATGCGACGGCGTTGCTGCTCACCGCGGAGACCTCGTGCGCGCTGCATCGCGATGGCGGGGTGTCGTGCTGGGGCGGCAATCGCAATGGCGAGCTGACGATCGATCTCACGACCGTGTTCCGCGCTCGCGCCGAGCGCATCTCGCTGACCGATGTCGTCGAGCTCAGCGGGCGGACTGCCCTCCACGCCTGCGCGATCAAGCGCGACCACACGATCTGGTGCTGGGGCAGCAACAAGTTCTCGCAACTCGGACGCCCGGAGACCGGCGCCGAGCCAACGCCGTTGCAAGTCCCCGGTCTGCTCGCCGAGTAGCGCGTTAGCTACGGGTGGCTACACGACCGGACTTCACGCAGGGCCGGGCGTGGTGGACAAGTATCAGAAGCGACCTGAGATCACGAGACCTGCGGTGCTTGGCGTCGCGAGTGGACGCACGGTCATCTGCTGCTTCTCGGTCGCCTTCGGTGCGGTGAGGTAAAGGACGAGGCCACCCGCGATCGCCGCGCCGCCCGCCACGAACATCACCGTCGACAACGTCCCGGCGCTCCGCGCGTCGTCGACCTTCTCTTGCGCATCCCCGACCCGATCGGCGATGCAGTTGTCGACCGAGCCGCCGCAGAGATCTTGCGCATCTCCGAACGCGCGGTTCGCCTTCAAGCCGAACACGACGCCGCCGACGATCGCACCGGCCCCGACACCGACGAGCCCGAGGCCGACGTACGCGCGCGTGTGGCTCGGGGCGGGTGGCGGTGGTGGCTTGATCTTGATCGGTTCCGGATCCTTGTGGACGACGACCTCCGCCTTCGCGAGCTCGGGGATCTCGATCGTCAGGACGTTGCCGTCGGTGGCAGCCAGCTCCGTCGACCAATCCTTGCGACCCCCGGCATACGCGCGGACGATCACCCCACCTGCATCGATCGGCACGGGCACGTCGGTGAGCTTGGTCGGCGAGCCGTTGATCGTCACCGCGAGATCGGTGGGTGGGCGCGTCAGCTTGATCACGTAGCGCCCGATCTTGGGCTCGAGCTTCGCGGCCTGCGCGGCCGCGTCCCGACGGAGATCACCCGACGGTGCGAGGTCGGCGAGCTCGCGCCACAGCTTCCACGACGACGCGAGGCGACCGAGCTTCTCGTAACACTTCGCGAGGCTGCCCTTGGTGCCGCTATCGCTGTACGTCGCGATGCTGCGCTCGAAGCTGTTGCAGGCCTTGTCGAACTGGCCCGCCTTCATCTCCTTGAGGCCCTGGTCGAACAGCAGGATCGCTTCGGACTTCGCGTCGGCGTACGCGACCGTCGAGCCTGCGAGGACGACTGCGATCAGCGCGGCGCGGATCATTCTTTCGGAGCGTCCTTCTTGTCGCCGTCGTGCTGCATGTGTCCCCACTTGTCCTCGTCCTCATCGCCGCCGTCGGGCTTCGTCACGACCGCGCTGCCGCTGCCCGCTCCAGGAGCTGCGCTGCCGCTACCGGCGTTGACCTTCAGGTCCTTGCGCCTGCGCTTCGACGCCGATCCGGACCCCACGTGCGGGTCGTCGGGGGCGAGGCCAGCCGTCGGATCGGGAATCGGCTCGACCACGATGTCCGTCTTCGTCGGTTCGCGCGGCGTCGGTTCTGGCGACTCGACCTTCGCCGGCGGCTCCACCTTGCTCGGTGGCGGGGTCGTGGTCGCCGCGCCGACGGCATCGCCCTCGTTGCCGCGCTTGATCAGCACCATCACGATGATCAGCGCGACCAGCGCGATCGCACCGAGCAGCGCGCCGATCACGCCGGGGCGGCGCGTCCGGTTGAGCAGCGACATCGATTCGCCCGAGGCGCCACCGATCGTGGTGCGCGTCGCAGCCGGCAGCCCCTGCGCGACCGTGGGGAACTTCGGCACCGGGCTACTCGCATCATCGCCCGTGATCGTCGGCGCGACGTCGGAGAACTCCGACGGCAGCATCATCAACGGCGGTGGCGTGGGCGGACGCTTGCGCTGCAGCATGCCGCGGATGCGCGTCACCGCGGCGGTCGCCTCGGGTTTGGCGTACGGCAGCAGTGCCTGGCCGAACTGGTGGACGTTGAGGTAGCGCTCCTCGCGAGTCTTCGAGAGGCACTTCGCCACCACCTGCGCGAGGCCGTGCGGCAGATCCTTGCGGATCGACTCGAGCGACGGCGGCTCCTCGTTGATCACGGCGAGGCAGAGCGCGGGCAGCGTGTCGGCGATGAACGGCATCCGGCCGCTGATCAGCTGATAGAGGATGACGCCGAGCGACCAGATGTCGGCGCGCTGGTCGACGTCCTTGGTCGACTGCATCTGCTCCGGCGCCATGTACGCCGGCGAGCCCATGATGTCGCCGGTCTTCGTCGCGATGCCGGTGACGGCGGCCTTGGAGATGCCGAAGTCGAGGATCTTGATGATCTGATCGCCGTCGGCGCGCGTCGCGAGGAACAGGTTATCCGGCTTGAGATCGCGATGGACGATGCCGTGGCCGTGCGCCTCGGCCATGCCCTCGCACGCCTGCAGGATGTAGTCGACCGCGGTGGCGACGGGCTGCGCACCCTTGCGCTTGAGGAGGGTGCCGACATCGTAGCCCTCCATGTACTCCATCACGATGTAGGGCTGACCGCCGTCGAACCTGCCGACGTCGGTGACGCGACAGACGTGATCGTTGGTGAGCCGGCTCGTCGCGCGCGCTTCGCGGAGGAACCGTGCGGCGGCATCGGCAGATTCGAGCGCTGCCGGAAGCATGAACTTGATCGCGACCTGCGACTCGAGCTCGAGGTGCGTGGCGAGGACCACCATGCCCATGCCGCCGATGCCGAGGATCCGTTCGACGCGATACTTGTCGGCCAGCACGTCGCCGACGTTCGCGATCCCACCCTGCCTCATTGGACCCTCACGATCAGATCGGTACCGGAGAGCCGGAGGAGATCGAGCTTGGCATCACCGTTGATGTCGCCGAGCGTGGTGTTCGCACCGTTGATCGATTCGACCTGGGTGAACGCGTGCGTGGTCGGGCACTGCAGGGTGACCGTGGTCGGCGTGATCACGTCGTCGAGGCCATCGCCATTGAAGTCGCCGACGAGCAACGGCACGCTGCTCATGATGCCGCCGAACGTTCCCGTCTGCTTGGTGAACACGCCCGGCGAGGCCGAGTTCTGGAGGTAGACCTCGCCGCCATTCGCCGTCGCGACGATGAGGTCGAGGAACGTGTCGTCGTCGAACTTGCCGACGCCGACGCCGCGACCGGTCGCGCCGGTGGCGACGATCGTGGGCGTCTCGAAGGCGCCGTCGGCGCCGTTTGACAGCGCCAGCTTCACGTTGCCCGCACCGTCGACAAAGAGCATGTCGTGATCGTTGGACTTGTCGATCTGCCCGGCGAACACGACGCGCTCGCCGGCGGCACCGACGGTGGACTCGGTCGAGAACGTGCCCGGGGCCGCGTTCGACACGAACACGATGTTGCCGGTGGTGTCGTGGATCACGAGGTCGGACACGAGACTGTTGCCGAACTCGGCGGCGACCACGGTGTCGGCGTTGGTGAACGCGGCGATCGTCTGCGCGGGATCGGTGAACACGCCGGCGCCGCTCTCTTTTTGCTGCCGCACGACGGCCGTGGTCGCGGTGACCAGGGCGAGATCATCACGCGTGCCCGTGAT
Organism: Deltaproteobacteria bacterium; assembly: GCA_031385555.1. GTDB lineage: Bacteria > Myxococcota_A > Polyangia > Haliangiales > Haliangiaceae > JABFXX01. The sequence goes on from JANNBP010000417.1 coordinate 9,599, forward strand.
GTCGAAGTCTTCGGCGACCACGGCGATCGCCGGTTGCGTGAGCTGCTGCGAGACGGTGAAGCCGCCGAGGTTATCGCCGACGAGGATCACCGTATCCGTGGTGATCGCGACGGCGACATCGTTGACCGTGCCCTGATCGAAGCGACCAACGGCGAGCGCGACGCCCGTGCCGCCCACCGCCGAGGTCACCTCGGCGCCGAACGACGTCGCGGTCGTGCACGCCGGTGGGGCGTCGAGCGCTGCGTCTTCCGGCATCGAATCGTCCGGACGCGGACCATCGGTTGCAGTCGCATCACCGGCTGTCGGATTCGAGATTCCCAACAACTGGTTGCACGCCGGCAACGCCAGTAAGAACGCTAGCTGAGCCCCGATCCTCCGCACGGACGCCTATCGTAGCAGAAGCTCCCTAAAGTCAGCTGGTTTGGGCGGATCCCGAGAGTGTGACGAGATAGTCGTTCCTGGACCCGTCCTTCAGGAAGTCCTGGATGGCGCGCGCCAGCGTCGCACCCACCAGGCCGATCATCGGCAGGTGCTCCCCGCCCTCGCAGGTCGCCTGACCCTCTACATCCTCGCGATCAGGGACAAATCGCTCGTCCCAGCGGACCAGCCCGACGGTGCCATCGGCCGCGAGCGCCCCGTGAAGCAGCGCCACTTTCGACGCCCGGCAGGCCTCCGAGAGCACCAGCCGGCTGTCGGCGTTATCGAAGCAGTCGACGGCCAGGTCGCACCCTTCGAGCAGCTTGGCCGCGTTGGTCGCCTCCAGCCGGGAGGTGATCGCCTCGGCCTTGCCGCCATAGAAGTTCGCGAGCTGGAGACGCACGGCCTCCGCCTTGTTCTTACCGACCGACTGCTTGACGAACCACTGCGCGGAGAGGTTCTTGGACTCCACCCGATCGAAGTCGACCAGGCGTAGCTCGGCCGAGACGTTGCGGATGAACATCACGCACGTCGAGCCGAGCGCTCCGACTCCACAGATGAGGATGCGCTTCGCCATGTCGTATCCTAGGCGCCGAACGGGACCTTCGGGCGCAGGAAGATCCGCTGCTCGCCATTCGGCGACCGCAGCCGGTCCACGACGAACGTGTTGAACGTCGTCATCGCGAGGTTCGGCAGGTGCAGGCCGCGGACACCACCCGAACGCACGACCTCCACGGCGATGCGGCGGATGTCGCTGTCCGACGTGCCGTGATCGAGGTCGAGGTGGTAGTCGGCCGAGCGGCCCTGGTAGGTGATGTTCAAGATCGTCATTTCGCTTTCTCCTTCATTCCAGACGACAGCCGCAGCAGGTGTGCCCACCACGGCTCGGGATCGAGATGCGTCACGGGGGCATCGAGCCCCGTGCGCGAGATCGTCACGCGAGGAGCGACCACGCAGTAGTGCATCGCCTTGCCGAGCGCCGCGTCGATCGCCGCCATCGTCGACTCGTCCTCCTGCGAGAAGGCCGAGGGTCCGCCGGGGTGGCTGTGCACGATCGCCTCGAGCTCGTCGCGGTGCTGCCAGATCGCCTCCCAACGCGTCCGCGAGTCCGGCAACGCGGCCGGGCTATTCGACGCATCTGCATAGAGGATCGCGCCACCGCGACCGACCAAGAAGCACACCTCGCGCACAGCAGACCTCCTTAGCTACGACGAGTAATCACGAGCACTCCATCTTCGACGGCCTCGCGGATCACCGACGGCATCGCGTCGAGCGTGAGCACGCTGTGTGCGTTGGCGAGGCAGACGCCTGGATCGAGGACCTGGAGCGTATCGGCGGCGACGGTCGAGATGATGCGCTCGCCGTCGACGGTGTACGTCACCTCGAACTGCGAGTTGTTCGCGATCCGCCGGAACGCCACCATGCGCGCATCCGCCGAGTCGAGGGCATGATCGCAGATCGAGTAGCCATCGCCCTTGCGGACGACCGACTTCGCGGACCGCGCGGCATCGGCGAACTTCGCCCGTGCCTCGCGCTCGCGCAGCGCCTGCTCCATCTGGATGCGCCGCTGCACGAGATCGTCGAACAGCTGCTCGACGACGGTCATCCCACCGTCCGCGATCTCGACGACGATCGGTGTCAGCTCGCGGATCGAGACCTCGATCTTCAGCTGCGCCGCCGCGGCGAGCCCGAGCGCGTACCCGAACGCTGCACGCAGCGACGGCACCACGCCCTTGAGCGCCCCCAATGGCCGACGCTCCTCGAGTACCAACCGCGCGGTCAGCTCCGCGTCGTCCTCGAACTCCAGGCTGTCAAAGAGCAGGTCTCCGGAATACCAACGTCGCGCCGTCACCTTCGCGAGCGGGCTGGGCTCGTCGGCAGGTGCCAGCGCGATCCGGCCGAGGTCGCGTCCCGAGGACACGACCCAGCCGTCGACCCAGTGGCCGCGCACGGCGGGGAGTGATCCGAGATCGACGGGGTCCGCGAGGTCCTTGGGAACCGCACGTCGCCCTTCGATCGCGAAACGCCACCAACCGGGCTCGACCTGAGCCTCTTCACGACGCTGGACTGCAAAGCGCCGATCCACCGAGTCGACGCGCGCCCCACCAAAATAGGGAAGGACGAGCGGCTCGCTCTGCTTCAGGAACGCCTTGTAGTCCATGTCGATCACTCTCTTTTCAGAACCGCTCCGCTGCTACGCCACCTCGAGCAGCTTGGTCTTCATGACCTTCTCGACGAGTCCCGGCATCGCCACGGCGGTCGATGCCTGCACCGGTGCCTCGAGCAATGCGCGCAAGACGCGGGGCACGTGGTAGGGGTCGTCGAACTGGTCCACCTTGATCTCGCTGTACGGGATGTGCAGCTCCTTCGCGCAGTCCCGCACCGTCGATCCGCGCTGCGCCGAAGCGAGCAGGAGCGCGATCGCGTCGACGCGGTAACCGAGGGTACGGAACGTCTGCGCGAGCTGAGCACCCGACTCGCCGGCCTCATCGCCGACGACGATCACGATCAACTTCGCCTCGGTGGGAACGCGCACACCGTCGCGGTGCAAGGCACTCACCGCAGCGCCGTGGATCGTTCCACCGTCCGCCTTGATCGATGCCAGCATGTGCTGGACCGCCAGTCGCGAAGCTGCCTTCGGCTTGAGCACCTGGCCCATCGTGTCGAAGGCTGCAACGTGCAGACGCTCGAGCGGGAAGCCACCGAGCATCTTTCCGAGTGCGTCCTTCGACGCCTCGATCGCACCCTGCATCGAGCCCGACTTGTCGACCAGGAACATGACGCGAACATCGGCCTCCGAGGTTGCCGCCTCGACAGCCTTCTTCACGGCATGGTCGGCCGCCTCCTCGAGCTTCTCCTTGAGGCCCTTGTCGCGAACGTTCTTCGCGATGTTCAAGGCACGCTGGTCCGTCGCGGTCGTGATCGCCTTCTCCCACTTCGCCCGGATCTCGGCCACCGACAGCAGGCCGAGCTCCTCGAGCGTCGGGGTCAACTGGCGGAGGTCGCGGTCCGACAGCGTCGGCAGCAGCGTCACCATGATCGCGGGCGTGAGGCCGATGTCACCCGGCAGACGACCCACGGCATCCTTGTAACGCAGCCGCTGCGTGACGATCGTCTCGCAGATCTCGGCCTCGCTGAGCCCATCGAAGCGGTCGCTCTTCACGAGCTCGAGGTTATCGAGACCGATCTGACGACGACCGTCATCCGCCTGGCTCTGCTTCCAGCCGAGCAAGCCGAAGAACGACGGCGACTGCGGCTTGTAGCCGATCTTGCGCGCGAGGTTCTTGATCGTCTGCTTGTAGCCCGCCTTGACGAGACCACTCAGCATCGGCTGGTTGGTCTCGCGCAGCGCGAGCCACTTCGCAGCAGCCTTCGGCCAGCGACCGAGCGGCGCGCGCTTCGCGGCCGGGTCACCGAAGCCCGCGGCACGGTTCAGTGCAGCGATCTCCGGCGTCTCGAGCAGCTCTGCGATGCGCAGGACGGCCTTCGGCGTCAGCATGCGGTTCGACTTCTTCTGGTACCAGAGCACCATCGCCTCGCCGATCACGCGGTGGTCGTCGTCGTAGAACGCGACCGAGCCGTCGTCGTCGTGGATCGGTGCACCGGCACGAGCCTGGACGAGCATCAACGCCGCGCAGGCGACCTTGAGGTCACGCCAGTCGGTCTCGAGGAGCGCGTAGCTCGCGAGGTGCGCCATCAGGTCCGCGTTGAGCTTGTGGATCTCGAGCAAGCGCGCGTACAGCGTGACCGCCGCCGAGACGTGAAGGCCCGGCTTGATCGCGCGGCCACGCATCGTGTCAGATGCCTTACCGGCGTTCTTCGCCGGCTTCCAGAGACCGGCGATCTCCACGCCGGGACGGTTGTGCCAAAGGTGAGCCGAACCACCGAGCACGACATCGAGCAAGCGCTCGGCCGGGCCCATCTGCGACTCGGGAAGGGGCAAGCGTGCGTCCACCATCTGAGTACCTCCATCATCCTGTCGTTTCTGCGCGTCGTGCGCGACGAGAGGAAAGTTTTGCGTCCGAGTGCCGAAGCCGCGAGTTACGGATCAAGAGTCCGGTGTCCTGCCATTGGACGAAGAGGCCAGTGACGGCTTCTGTGGGAATCGAACCCACATACCTTGCGTGTAGGGCTTCAGCGGTTGGACGCAGAAAAAATGTACGCTCGAGAGTGGAAGCCACGATGGTCGATTAGAAGTCGGCTGTCTTGCCATTAGACGACGAAGGCGTGGACGTGCCTCCGACGGGAATCGAACCCGTATCTGCTTGTGCGTGTGGGGCTTCTACGGTTGAGCGTGAAAATGTGTCTCGCGATCGAGTGCGGTGAGCGCTGGTTTTTTGGTGTAACCGCCAGCGGGACTTGCGCCCGCGACCTCTCGTCTTGCGACGAACGCTCTACTGACTGAGCTACGGCGGTAGGGTTTGCGTGTGGGCTCACCAGGTTGATCGCGAAAAATAAGTCGCCAGTCCGAGGGAAGAGAGCACGGCGCGGGCGAACCCGCTTTCGGTGTACGAGACCGACGTCACCGAAGTGACATCTGGGCGTGTTGGCTCTCTCGAGGTTGGGCTGGCGAAAATAGCTCGTCTGTCCGAGTAACCCGGTTTCAAGACCGACGCCCCACCAGTGGGACATCTCCTGTTGCGTGTTGGCTCGGGTGCAGCGGGACGACGAAAATGAATCGCGCGTCGAAGTGGTCGGAGCGTGGTTTGTACCCTTACGAGGAAGCTCGCTTCGACCGACGCCTGGCAAGCAGCGCGTCAGTCGAAGCGAGGTGCCGCCGAAGCGGCATCGAGAACTTTCACGTCCGAGTGAGCAAGCCGCAATTTTTATTCTGGCGCTCTGCCGTTGAGCTACGGGCTGGTAGTTGTCAGCCCGGCGGGATTCGAACCCGCAACCTCTAGATCCCTTTTTGCGTGTTGGGCTTGCTGCGTTGGACGTGGAGAAATTTTGTCGCGCGCTCGAGTGCGGAAGCCGTTGTGGGATTCACCTTATGAGAGTGAGTGCCGCTCCAGCGGCATCGCCCCGTAGCAGGGCGACCTGGGATCGAACCAAGTAGTTGCGTGTAGGGCTGCTGCGAGTGAGCGCGCGAAGACTGTCGAGTGGAATGCGTCCGGAACGAAAAGGGCCGCCAGTAGAGTGGCAGCCCGCCGAGGAAGCTTCCTCTCGCTGCTGCCTTCAGTCGATGTTCGCCGGTGACGTCATTCGAGTGAGCAGCAATCTACGCGCAGATCGAAATCGCGCAACGACTTTTTTTGACTCGCGATCAAGTCCGCGGCGCGCCACGAAGATCTTCTGCGATCGAACATCGATCCAGCGTGATGCGACATGACTGCGACGCCGAGCGACCTGCCGCGAACGTGGCTGCTGACTCACTTGAGGCAGCACGGACCCGGATCGATCGGCGCGAACGGTGATGCGTACTGGGAGAAGAACAGGCTGCGTGACTCGACCACGCTATTCCACATGTCGTTCGTCGTGGAGATCAGCGCCAGTCCGGAACCACCATTGGCGAACGACGGCTCGACCGTCGAGGTCAGGGTGGTGAGCGTGATCTCGCCCGCCCACGCGCCGTTGAAGTAGGTCCACCAGACGTTGTGCGAACCGGGGCGACGGTGGATCAGGTGTAGATAGTTATCGTGCGCAGCGAGCAGCGGCTCGTAACCCTCGAGCACGCCGCTGGCGCCACCCGGGATGGTCTGCGGCGCGGTCCACGCCGTGCCGTTCGTGGACGTGCTGTACAGGATCTGCGTGCCGCCGTTATCGCGGTGTGCGAGATGGAGCTTGTTCTGAAACACCGCGAGCGACGAGCGGGACATCGAGCGCTGGCTGATCGCGACGGCCGGGGTGAACACCTCGGCGGTGCTCATGCTGGTCGCCCACATCGACCCGTCGGGGTTCGAGCCGACGAAGTGCAGCCTCCCGTTGAACGCCACCATCGCCGGCGGCCCGGCCTGGCTGACCACCGCGAGCTTGTAGTTGGTCGACCACTGCTCCGTCGCCGGATCGAAGCGAGTGAGCCACACCGCGGTGGAGTCCGACTCACCGCTATGGGCCATGTACAGGAACCCGTTGAACGGGGCGAGGCTCACCTTCGAGTTGGCCCGCTGGCCCGAGATCGTCACGCTGCTCGTCCAGCCCGACGGCGTCAACTTCGACCACAGGATGTCCTTCGAGTCACCCCAGCACGACCATGCGCCACAGCGAGACGAGTGCACCAGGTAGGTCACGCCGTTCAGCGAGGCGACCTGACCGCTGTGATAGGCGTGTTTTCCCGTCGACGCGGAGGGCGACCAGCTCGACAGCGCGAGCTCGCTGTCGATCGAACTGAATGTCTCCTCGTCGACATCGAGGCAACCGACGAAGGACAAGCACACGAGAGAAACCAGTGTCGGGTTGAGCATGCGCGCGGCATGTGCAAGGTCGAGCCCAGCCACGCGCTCCGAGGTCTCGCGGGCTTGCAGCTGGATAGTCGCGTGGACACACGACTCGCACACACAGTTCGAGTGGTCGCTGTACAACGCGTGTTGCGTGGCGCAGCACCACACATGTCGCGAGGTTTGAGGATCGCCGACTCACCAGCGCGAGGCTCGACGATCGCCGACTCACCAGCGCGAGACTCGAGGATCGCCAACTCACCAGCGCGAGGTTCGAGGATCGCCGACTCACCAGGGCGCGGGCTTGTAGTCCTTCAAGAACAGCCCCCACAGGTGCTTGCCCGTGGCCACACCGTCGAACACCGGGTCGACGATCCGCGCCGCACCATCGACGATGTCGAGCGGCGGATGGAACCGGTGCACGGCCTTCTTGCGCTCCGCGTGGTGCTGCGGATCCTCGTCGGTCACCCAGCCGGTGTCGACCGAGTTCATGTGGATGCCGTCCTGCACGTACTCGATCGCGCTCGTCCGCGTCATCATGTTGAGCGCGGCCTTCGCCATGTTGGTGTGCGGGTGCTTGTCGGTCTTCCACCGGCGATAGAACTGCCCCTCCATCGCGGACACGTTGACCACGTGGGCATCGCGCGTCGGCACGGCGGCGAGCAGCGGACGCAAGCGCGCGTTGAGCACGAACGGCGCGATCGCATTGACGAGTTGCACCTCGAGGAGCTCCGCCGTGGGGACATCGGCGAGCGTGTAGCGCCAGCTGTTGATCTCGCGCAGATCGATCTGCTGGAGATCTTGATCGAGCCGATGCGTCGGATAGAGCGCCTCGCCGCGCTCGAGATCCTCGGCGAGCAGCGGGACCTGCGAGAGCACCGCGCTCTTCCACAAGCCCGCGGCCTGGATCTGCGCGCCCGCCGCCTTGACCAGGCCGTCCTCCGCGCCGGCAGCCAACTCCTTGCGGAGCGAGCGATCGCGCTCGAGGAAGCCGAGCTCGAGTGCCGACAGCTCCTCGCCTTCACCGTCGACGACATGGTCGTACCAACCGCTCGGACGACGCACGGTCTGACACGCGTTATTGATCAGCGCGTCGAGTCGCGAGTACGTCGCCACCAGGTGGCGGCACAGCAACTCGATGCTCGGCGTGTGCCGCAGATCGATCCCGTAGATGTGCAGCCGGTGCGTCCAGTCGGACGCATCGGGCTCCTTCGCGTAGCGCCGCGCCGCATCGCGCGGAAACCGCGTCGCCACGATCACCTCGGCGCCTGCGCGCAGCAGCTTGATCGCGGCCTGGTAGCCGATCTTGACGCGCGCCCCGGTGACCAGCGCGACACGCCCCCGCAGATCCGCCGTCGAGCTTCGCTTCTCCCAGTTGAGCTCCGCGCACGGCGGGCACATCTGATCGTAGAAGTGATGCAGCTCGTGGAAGTAGGTCTTGCAGACGTAACACATGCGCGCGGCTTCGACGCGAGGCCCCTCCGGCTCTACCTCGTCGGGCGCCTCGTACGGACCTGGTCGATTCGCCTCTGCTTCGGCCCACACGTCGGGTTGCTCGTCGTCGCCGCGTGACTCGAGCGCCATGTCGGGCCTCGGCAGCGGCGTCTTGAACACGGGGTCGCGGCGCAGCGCGCGAATGCCTGTCTGATCGAGGATCGCCTGATCGGCGTTGCGCTTCTCCTCCTTGTGGCGGCGGTGCAGCGCCTTGCCGAGCGCCTTCTTCTGGTAGCGGTCCGGGCGGGCCAGCTGCCCGGCGGCGGCAACCAGCCGGATTCGCGTGGGCTCGTCGAGGGTCGCGAGCTCGGACATCTTGGTGCCGAGGTCCTCGAGAAACTCGATCACGACACGCAGCTTGGCTTCATCCACAACAAACGTAGTATTGCCCTCCATCATGATCATCGCCAAGCGACTCGTCGGCAAAGCCATCTCGGCATGGCTCGGACCCACCGGGGATGCGGCTCGCCGGGCCGTGGAGACGGTCAAGGCCCGGGTCACCAGCGCCCCGCGCAAGCTCGACTTCTATCTCGATATCGCGGACCCGTGGAGCTATCTGACCGCCCAGGCCCTGTCGCGACTCCTCCAGGCCTACCCCGTCGAGCTCTCCATCCACATCGTCACGCCGCCGGCCTCGGATGTCGATCCATCGCCCGTGCTGCGCCCCGGCCATCTGGTCCGCGATGCGCTGCAGCTCGCCGAGTACTGGGACGTCGAGTTCCCGGGCACCAAGTCCGCCGATCCCGGGATGGTGCGCGACATCGCCACGTCGCTGATCCGCGACCGCCCCACGGCCGATCAGCTCCGCATCGCGCTCGACATGCTCGGCGCGCTGTGGAAGTTCGACAAGAAGCAGCTCGGCGTCCTGATGAACGCGGCCGGCACCGAGTCGCACGGCTCGATCGCGCCGATCGTCAACGCGAACTACGAGAAGCTCCGCAAGGCTGGCCATTACATGGCGGCGATGATCTCCTACAAAGGAGAGTGGTACTGGGGCATCGATCGCCTGCCCTACCTCGAGACCGAGCTCGCGAAGGATCTCGGCGTCGACGTCGCGCACGTGATCACGCCGCGCCCGCAGACCGATCGAGGACCACTCTCGCTCTCCACCAAGCCGCTGACCTGCGAGATGTGGTTCTCGTTCCGCTCGCCGTATAGCTACCTCGCGCTCGAGCAGATCGAGACGGTGCTCGCGCCTTACAAGATCCCGCTCGTGCTCCGGCAGGTCCAGCCGCTGGTCGCGCGCGGCGCGCAGATGCCGAACGTCAAGCGCATGTACATCGTCCGCGATGCGAAGCGCGAGGCGGATCGGCTCGGCATCGCGTTCGGCGAGCTCTGCGATCCCCTGGGCAAGGGGGTCGACCACTGCCTCGCGATCCAGCACTGGGCGAACAAGCGCGGCGCGAAAGAAGGTCTCGCATTCGCGCGGTCGGCGATGCGCGGTGCGTGGAGCGAAGCGCGCGACCTCGCCGAGTACGTCGATCTCAAGATCCTCGTCGAGCGCGCGGGTCTGCCGTGGGAGGAAGCCCGCGCCGCGCTCGAGGCTCCCGAGGCGGTCAAGGTCGCCACCCAGAACGCCGCGGACATGGCGGTGATCGGACTGTGGGGCGTGCCGTCGTTCCGGTGCGGTGACTACACGGCGTGGGGGCAGGATCGGCTGCCACTCCTGGCCGACCGCCTCCGTCGCCACTTCGCGCAGGTTCCCACCACCTAGCTGATAGCAAGCGCTACGATATCCACGGATGTCGAGGGACCAACCAGCGGTTGTCCAGCTGCCTTCGGCTGGGGTCCCCGCCGATCAGGGGCTGTCCAGCCTCGGGTTGATCATGCACCTCGGGGGCACGATCTCCGGCGTCGGCG
>JANNBP010000463.1:0-24785 GCA_031385555.1 Deltaproteobacteria bacterium
CACGCCGCCGCGGAAGAGATTTGCGACCGACGTGGACGCGATCGGCGCGGTCGTCGCACCGAGGTTGGCGAACCCGCCCGAGCCCGTCGTGATGCTGACGTCCTCGAGCTTGTACGTGAGGAACGCGCGCGCCTCGTAGGACAGCGGGTAACCCCACGTCAGCGTGCCACCCGACGCGTTGCGGAAGAACGTGCCGAAGCCGCGGCTCTGGTTGTAGAGGTCGAACGCGAACGTCCACCGGGTGTCGAGGAAGTACGGCTCGACGAAGCGGAGCAAGAACAGCTGGCGCAGCGACGACAGCTGGGCCTGCAACGCGAGCGTCTGGCCGCGACCGAACAGGTTGTTCTGGCTGATCTGCGCCTGGGCGATGAAGTTCTCGACCGAGGAGAAACCGGCGCCGATCTGGAACGTGCCCGTGGGGCGCTCGCTGACCTCGACGTTGACCTCGACGAACTCGTCGGAGGATCCGCGCTTGGTACTGACGACCACGTTCTCGAAGAAGCCGAGCGCGTTGATCCGGCGCTTGCTGATCTCGAGGTTGGTGTTGTTGAACAGCTCGCCCTCGGAGATCTTCATCTCGCGGCGGATCACCTTGTCACGCGTCTTCGAGTTACCGCGGATGTTGATCCGCTCGAAGTACGCGCGCTTGCCGCGGGCGATCTCGAAGGTCAGGTTGATCTTCCGGTTCGGCAGATCGACCTTGGTCAGCGGCAGGACGTTCGCGTACGCGTAGCCCTGATCCTGGTAGTAGTTCGAGATCTTCTCGCGGTCCTCGGCGATCCGCGTGCGCGAGAACTTCATGCCCTGGCGGATCCTGATCTTCTCGAGGTTCTTCTCCTTCGAGCCGATCAGGTCGCCCTTGAACTTGATCTCGCCGATCGTGAAGACCGGGCCCTCGTCGACCGGGATCGAGAGGTACATGTACTGCTTGTCGCGCGACAGCCGGAGGTTCGGCGTGCCGACCTTGACGTTGGCGAAGCCGCGGTCCCAGTAGTACGCGCTGACCAGCAGCAGGTCGCGCTCGAACGCTTCTTGCGAGTACGTGCCGGAGTCGTTCAAGAACGACAGCGAATCGGCGCGGCGGGTGGCGAACGCGGTGCGCAGCTCGTCGTCGGGGACCTGGTTGTTCCCGATGAACTGGACCTCGCGGATCTTGACCTTCGCCTTCTCGTCGACCTTGAAGTAGACGTCGACCTCGCTCTCGTTGACCGGCTTGATCTCGTAGTCGACGGTGGCGAGGTAGAAGCCCTTCTGGACGTAGACGTCCGCGATCTTCTCGCGGTTCTTCTTGACCTTGGAGATGTCGACGATCGCGTCGAGCTCGAGGTCGATCACTTCGTTGATCTTGTCGAGCCCGAGCTCGGAGTGACCGGCGACCAGCACCTTGCGGATCGAAGGCTTCTCCTTGACCGCGAAGGTCAGGACCACGCCACCCGACGTGGCCACTTCGGCCTCGACGTCGATGTCGGCGAAGAAGCCCATCTTCCACATCGTGCGAAGGTCTTCGCGGAGCTTCGCGGCATCGAGCAGCGTGCCCGGCTTGCTGAGCAACTGGACGCGGATCGCGTCGTCCTCGACCTTGCGGTTGCCGCGGAACTGGACGCGCTCGATCGCGCGCGACTGGAGGTTCAGGGCAGGTGCCGCGGGCTGACCGCTGCCTGGGTTGGGATCTGCGGGGGGCGCCGGATCCGGCGTGGGAGCCGGCTGCGCGAACGCGTTGGTCACGAACGCGAGCCCGACCAGGACAACAAGCAGGCGCCTCACGGATGGCCTTCTTTCACAGCTTCGGCCGGACTCGGCGCGGGCTCGGGCGTTGAATCAACGGCCGGTTCGTTCACGGCGCGTTCGACCGAGGCAGCGACCTCATCGTTCGCTGGAAGTTTTGGAATGTCATCGACGAGCCGTCCGCCATCGATCATCTTCAACCGGCGCGGCATCAGCTTGGCAAGCTCGGGGTTGTGGGTGACGACGAGCAGGGTGGAGCCGCGCTCGCGGTTGAGCTCGAGGAACAGCTGATGGATCGATTCGCCGGTGTGGCGATCGAGGTTGCCCGTGGGCTCGTCCGCGAGCAGCAGCGATGGCTCGAGCACCATCGCGCGCGCGAGGGCGACGCGCTGTTGCTCGCCACCCGACAGCTCGCTCGGACGGTGCGTCAGGCGATGCGTCAGACCGACGCGACCGAGGATGTCGCGCGCCTTCGCCGTGGCCTGCGCGACGGTCTGCCGCTGGATCAGCGCCGGCATCATCACGTTCTCGAGCGCGCTGAACTCGGGCAGCAGGTGATGGAACTGAAAGACGAAGCCGATGCTCCGGTTGCGAAACTCGGCGAGCCGGCTCGGGGTCATCGTGGTGAGCTCTTCGCCGTTGAACTTGATCGAGCCCGACGTGGGCAGATCGAGGGTGCCGAGGATCTGGAGGAACGTGGACTTGCCCACGCCCGAGGCGCCGACGACGGCGACCATGTCACCCGGCTCGAGGTGCAGATCGACATCCCACAGCACCGGCAGCGCCTTGCCCGTGTGGACGTACGCCTTGCCGAGCCTCTTGATCTCGACGCGTGCGCCGCGAGTCTCCCCAGGCCGCGTTGCAACGGCGTCAGGCCCAGGATTGGAATGGGAAGTCGACTCGGACAAAGGAGAATCTCTAAACGGCGCAGGAACTTACTCAGGGGGTTCCTGGCTGTCAACGCTTCGGACCGCCGTCCCCCATGGAGGGTTGCCCGGCAGGAGATTCCTTCGTGCCTCAGATCCCGATCGTCAGGCCGAGCATCCACGTCCGGGTGGTCAGGTCGTAGTCGAGCTTGGGGTTGTTGTCCCCGGTCATGGCGGCGCGGTTGATCGTGTAGTCGACGAAGATCGACCCACCGGCGACCCCGAGGTTGAGCTTGTACTCGAAGCCCGCGCCGAACTGCAGGCCGTTGCCACTCGCACTGTTCGCGTCGTCGTCGCCGCGGAGCACCAGGTGGTTGACGCCGAGCCGGCCGAACGCCTCGAAGTTGTTGCCGAGGGGTAGGTTGAACTTCGCGGCGGCGCCGAGGCTGTAGAAGTCAGCGAACGGCTGGGCGACCTGGCGATCGTTGAGCCGGGTCATCGTGTTGCCGCCCACCGAGCCCTCGATCGACCACTGACCCCACCGCATCCCGAGGATGCCCTTGAGGGCGCGCGTATCCGCGTCGATCCGCTCGGTGTCCTCGCTGACCGCGGGGATGGTCCCGACGCCGATGCCGATGTACGTGCCACCGGCCGAGGCGTTGCCTTGCCCGAGTGCGAGGAGAGCTGCTGCCAGGACAACGCGCTTCATACGTACCTAGGTAGGAGCATGGCTCGTGCCACGGCTCAAGCCAGTGATTTCACGCTCGGTACCTCGGTGGATCGTGGCCACCGCTTCACACACCCTGATCCGGACTGGGCGTTCAGTGCCGCATGCCGATGGCCGGGCGAACGCGCGCAGCCAACAGTGCCGGATACAGCGTGGCGCCGATCGAGATCAACACACCTGTGATCGCGGCGGCCATCACCGACTGCGGGTCGACGTGGATCGGCAGCCGGTCGATGTAGTAGACGTCGGGGTTGAGCGGCAGGCCGAACTTCTCCATCAGCAAGCAGCTGAGCAGGCCGGTGGTGATCCCGAGCGCGGTGCCGATCAGGCCGATGATCATGCCCTGCACGGCGAACAGTTGCATCACCCCGACGTCCGATGCACCGAGCGTCTTGAGCAACGCGATCTCGCGGCCCTTCTCGACGACAACCATGATCAAGTTCCCGATGATCGAGAACGACGCGACGAGGATGACGATGCCTAGCACGAGGAACATCGCGATCTTCTCGAGCTTGAGCGCCGAGAACAGCGAGCGGTTGAGCTCGCGCCAGTCCTGCACGCGGTAGCCCGGACCCAGCGCCTCGCGGATCAAGCCGGGCTTGTCGCCCGTCGGCACGTAGGCCTCGGTGTCGTCGTCCTCGAGGCGAACCTCGATGCCGTCGACCTCGTCGCCGCGATCGAGGAAGTCCTGGAGGGAATCGAGCGTGACGTAGACGAACTTGAGGTCGTACTCGTACATCCCGGTGAAGAACACGCCGGCCACGCGGTAGTCGCGGTTGAACGGGATCGGGGTGCCCGTCGCGTCGGGGTTCGACGGATCAGAGAGCGGTGAGACCACGCGGACTTCTTCACCGGTGTAGAGGTGCGTCTGCTTGACGAGCTCGCGGCCGACGAGGATGCCCGGCAGCGCTTGGGTCCGGCGCGACAGCAGGGGGTCGTTGGTGTCGATGACGTGGACGATCGGCTCGGGCGTGTTGCCGACCAACCAGTCGATCAGATCCGAGCCGAGCATGTCGAGGACCTCGGACTCGACGTCGCCGACGATCACGCGCGCATCGCCACCGTAGTCCGGCTGGACGGGCGGAATACTCGCTCCAGATCCAGCCCCCGAGCCCGAGCCCGAGCCCGAGCCGCCGGAGAAGTCGATCGGATCACCTCCGGTGACCATGTCGTCGGGAGGCGGATCGAGGTTCGAGCCCTTCACCGATGGAGCGACGGTGGTGCGTTCCTTGTCGAGATCGATCAACGGCTCGAGCCGCTTCATCGCCTCCTTGTCCTCGAGGTCGTTGACGAGATCGGTGACCTTCCCGACGTTCGCCGGATCGATGCCCTTGATGATCACGGGCATGCCGTTGTTGTTGGCCGCGATCACGACCTCGCTCACCGCGAACGGCGTCGAGGCGACGACCCCCGGGACGGCATCGAGCTTCTTCTTGACCTCGCGCCACTCGACGAACGCGCCGTCCTCCTTGGTGACCTGGATGTGCGCGTTGGAGCCGAGGATCTTGTCGCGCAGATCGGTCTCGAAGCCGCTCATCACGGCGAGCACGACCACGAGCGCAGAGGTGCCGATCCAGACGCCGCCGATCGGCACGGTGGTGAAGAACGTGAACGCCGAGCGCAGGGTGCCGAAGAACCAGGCGAGCCCCCAGATCGCGCTGCCGATGATCGCGACGATGCCGATCGCCTGGCGGATCGTGCGAGCTTGTTCGAGATCGAGGAAGGGCAGCCGGCCGTGCGCGGCGAGCTGATCGATCGCCAGACACTGGAGGAACAGCGTGAGGCCGAAGAGGTAGAAGATCGACGAGAGCCGCGAGTGCCGGACGAGCGTGAAGTACCAGGTGACGATGATCGCCGTGTCGAGGAGGCTGCCGGCGATCGCGCCGAGACTCTGCGGGTCTGCCGGGATCAGCTCGATCCCCGCGACGGCCATCGCCGCGCGGACCGCGATCATCGACGCGAGGATGATCACCGTACGCAGCGTGATTGCCGGCGAGTAGACCAGCAGGTAGCGCCAGGCGACGAACGAGCGGTAGCCGACGCCCGGCACCACGCGCAGGGCGAGCGGCACCGTGGCGCGCATCGGCGCGGTGCCAGGCTGCACGCGCGGGCTCGTATTCACGGTGAGCAACTTGTCGCGCGTGTGGCGCCGCAGCAGCACGACACCCCAGAGGATCATCGCGATCCCGAGCGCACCGAGGATCAGTGCCGGGCCGAAGCTCGCACCGGTCGGCGCGGTGACCTGGACGTACTTGTCACCGATGAACTGCGGCTTGACGTCGCGATCGATCGCCAGCAGCAGCGCGCAGCCGAGCGCGCTGAGCGTGAGGATGCCGCCGCAAACGAGGTTCGCGATGCCTCCGAGCTTGTTGTGCTCGCGCCGCTGGTGGGGACCGCTCATATACCTCCCGGACCTCTCGGACCGACTACTCGGGCTTCATCAGTGGAAAGAGGATGACATCCCGGATCGAAGGTTGCCCGGTCAGAAGCATGGCGAGGCGATCGATCCCGATGCCCTCGCCTGCCGTGGGTGGCATCCCGATCTCGAGGGCGCGGCAATAGTCCTCGTCGTAGTCCATCGTCTCGGCGGCGCCGACGGCCTTGGCCTGGACCTGGGCCTGAAAGCGCGAGCGCTGGTCATCGGGATCGTTGAGCTCGGAGAACCCGTTCGCGAGCTCCTTGCCATTGACGAACAGCTCGAAGCGATCGCAGAACGCCGCGTCGGTGTCGTTGCGACGTGCGAGGGGCGACACCGCGAGCGGAAACTCGGTGAGGAAGGTCGGCTCGACGAGGTGCTTCTCCGCGGTCTCTTCGAACAACAAGTAGCCGAGGTGGCCGGCCGTGATCCGGCGCTGCGCGGGCGCGATCCGCGCGACGATCGCGTTCACCACTGACTCCCGCTGGCTCGCATCCTTGAAGCGCTGAACCAGCTCGGCGTGCTCGACATTCCCCTCCGGCCCTTCACTCGCAGGCAACCCTTCGAGCAGCACACCGATCAACTTGTTCGGCGCGACCTTGCGCTCGAGGCAGACCTGCGCCGCGAAGCCTGGCTCCTCGAACACGCGGTTCGCGTCGGTGATGCCACCGAGCGTGCGGCACGCCTCGCGGATCGTCAGCCGGCGCCACGGCGGCGTCAGGTCGAGCTCGACGCCATCCCAGCTCGCCTTCAGCGAGCCGTTCACCGCCTGCGCGACCTCGACGACCATCGCCTCGGTGAGGTCCATCAGATCGGTGTACGTGGCGTAGGCCCAGTAGAACTCGAGCATCGTGAACTCGGGGTTGTGGGTCCGGTCCATGCCCTCGTTGCGGAAGTTGCGGTTGATCTCGTAGACGCGATCGAAGCCGCCGACCACGAGCCGCTTGAGATAGAGTTCCGGGGCGATCCGCAGGTAGAGCTGCATGTCCTGCGTGTTGTGGTGGGTGATGAACGGGCGCGCCGCGGCACCGCCGATCATCGTCTGCATCATCGGCGTCTCGACCTCGAGGAACTGGCGCTTGTCGAGGAACGCGCGGATGCCGCTGACGATCTGCGATCGCTTGCGGAACACCGTCTGCACCTCGGGGCGGACGATCATGTCGACGTAGCGCTGGCGATAGCGCTGGTCGATATCGGTCAGACCGCCGCGCGCTTCTCCCTTGTCGGTGACGAACTCCTTCGACGGTAGCGGGCGCAGCGACTTGGTCGCGATCGTCAGGCGCTTGACGAGGATCGAGAGCTCGCCGGTCTTGGTCCAGAACGCCGGACCTTCCGCGACGACGATGTCGCCGACGTCGAGCCGCGCGAGCACGTGCTCGAACTCCTTTGGATCGAGGTGATCGACATTACAGAACAGCTGGAGCTCGCCGGTGGTGTCGCGGATCGGCGCGAACACCGTCTTGCCCATGCCGCGCTTGACCAGCACGCGGCCGGCGACCTTGACGGGCTCGCCGTCGATCGGCGTGATCGGCGCGGGCGGGCCCTTGACCTTCGGCACCGACGGATCAGGCGGTGGCGCTGCTGCGGGCTTGGTCGCTTCGTAGCGCGCGCGAACGTCGGCGATCGTGTGCGCCGGCTTGACGCCGTTGACGAACGGGTTGTAACCGGCCTCGCGCAGCTCGGATGCCTTGGCCCGTCGCTCGGCCATGATGGTCTCGAGCTTGGATTCGGCGGGAGCTGGGGGACGGGACTCGGTCGACATCGGGCCGGGACCATACAACATCCACGGGATCGCGAAGCCGTGCTATCTAGCCGACATGCAGCGCTTTAGCGTCGCAATTGCGATCACCGCGATCGCGTGTGGCAAGTCCGAATCGAGCGCGCCCACGAGCGTCCCCACGCCCGAGCCAGTCAAGCCGGCCGCCAAACCCGCCTCAGATCCGTGCGCGGCGAAGGACCATGGGGTGCTTGCCTGGGTCGAGGACAACTTCGACAACGCGGCCAGCTGCGCGCAACAGACCAAGCGCCCGATCGTGCTCGATCTGTGGGCGCCGTGGTGCCACACGTGCCTGTCGATGCAGTCGGAGGTGTTCACCCACGCCTCGTTCAAGGCCGAGCGCGACAAGTTCGTGTTCGTCGCGCTCGATACCGATCGCGAGGAGAACGCGGCAGCCGTCGCGAAGTATCCGCCGTCGGCGTGGCCCACCTTCTACGTCATCGGGAGCGACGGTCAGGTGCTGTCGCGGTTCATCGGCGCCGCGAGCGTCGAGCAGTTCCACGCGTTCCTCGACACCGGGCGCGCTGCCTCGCAGGGTGGTGTCACCGGTGCGGCCGCGCACCTGCTGTCCGCCGATCGCCACATGGCCGCGAAGCAGTACGCCGATGCCGAGCGCGACTTGCTCGGTGCGCTGACCGATGCGCCCTCGGCATGGCCGCGCAAGCCCGACGCGCTAGTCACGTTGATCACGGCGCTGCGCAAGCAGAACAAGCACGCCGACTGCGTCGCGCTCGGCGACAAGTCGATGGACGAGACCGGGAACGCGGCGAGCGCGAGTGACTTCCTCGCGAGCGCCATGGCGTGTGCGGAGGAGCTCGCGAAGGTCGAGCCCGATCGCGTCAAGACGCTGCGCGGCAAGGCGGTCACCCGGTGGCGCGTGCTGCTCGAGGATCCGAAGGCGCCGCTGTCCGTCGACGATCGCTCCGATGCGATGGCGAACCTGCGCGAGACGCTCGCGGCACTCGGCCTCGAAGGCGAAGCGAAGAAGCTCGCCGAGAAGCAGCGAGCCCTGCTCGACGACGCGGCCACCCACGCGAAGACCCCACTCGCCGCGATGACCTACAACTGGCCGCGCGCCGAGGTCTACGCCTACCTCGGCAAGCCGCTCGAGCTCGTGCCGGCGCTCGAGAAGTCCGCGGCAGATCTCCCGAAGGAATACGATCCCCGCGCGCGGCTCGGCTGGATCTACCTCAAGGGCGACAAGCTCGCCGAGGCCGTGACGTGGACCGATCAGGCGCTCAAGCTCGTCTACGGTCCGCGCAAGGCACGCGTGCTCGCGCAGCGCGCCGAGATCGCGGCGAAGCAAGGCGACAAGGCAGCCGAGCGGCGGTTCAAGGAAGAGATCGTCAAGACCTTGGAGGCGCTGCCGGTCGGGCAGACCACCCCCGAGGCGATCGCGAAGGCGAAGCAGGCCGTGGTGGATCTCGACAAGCCCTCCGCTGGGGCGGGCTCCGCGAAGTAACTGATTCGTCGACCGTAACCCGCCAGGTTTGACGACGTCTGATATCGCTAACTCCGCGAACGTCCAGTTGGTCTGCCGGTTGAACTGTTCGGGGACCGGCGAGTCGAATGACCGAGGAACACCGCCGACTGGACCGCGACCGAGATACAGCGTGGCCTTGACGATCGGCTACAGGCGGATGCCTGTTCGTGGGCGACGCGAACGAGGTCGTCGGGTTCGGCGCCGAGGTGAAGTTCACCACCGGGTTCACCGGCACGCGATCGTTGTCACCCCGCCGGAGACAATTGCGTGGGAATCGGTCGTGGTAAAAACGCGGTTGCCCTCGCATGTGGAACCGGCTCTCGATCCTCGCACTCGCCGCAGCGCTCGTCGGACTCGGCGCGAGTGTCGCCAGCGCGATCGATGACCTCGGTCCCGCGTTGACGTTCTGCGCGGAGACCGGCTGTCAGACCGTCAAGCAGTCGTGGTGGGCCGCGCCGTTCGGCATCCCGATGTCCCTCCTCGGCGTCGGCTACTTCGCCACGATGGTCGGCCTGTCGTTCGTCCACAAGCCGCGCCTTCGCGTCGCGCTCGCGATCGCCGGCGGCGTGTGGGCGGTGTTCCTGATCATCCTGCAGGCCTTCGTGATCGAGGCGTGGTGCAAGCTCTGCATGATCGTCGACCCGTCCGCGATCGTCCTCGCGATCACCGTCGCGATCGGTGCTGGTGTCCTGCCTCGCGAACGCCGCGCGCTGCTCGCGATCCCGGCGCTCGCCGCGATCATCGTCGGCCTCGCGCTGTGGTCCAAGCCGCCGACGCTCCCCGAGCCACCGGCGGACACGCCGGCGTTCGTGCTCGGTGCCCAGGTCAAGGACCGCGTGACGATCGTCGAGCTGGTCGACTTCGAGTGTCCGTTCTGCCGCGAGATGCAGAGACGCCTCGACCAGGCGCTGACCAGGACCACGGTGCCCGTGCGGATCGTTCGCAAGATGGTGCCGCTGCCGATGCACAAGAACGCGGTGCCGGCGGCGCTCGCGTACGTTGCCGTCGACATGCAGGGCAAGGGTGAGGCGATGGCGAAGCTGTTGTTCGAGGTCCCGCCCGAGAAGCTCACGGCCTACGAGGTCGAGCGGCACGCCGAACAGCTCGGCGTCGATCTGGCGAAGTACCGCAACGACATCCCCATGGCGATCGAGCGCGTCAAGGCCGACCTTGCCGAGGCGAAGGCAGCAGAGGTCAAAGGCCTACCGACGCTGTTCATTGGCACCGCGCGCCACACCGGCGCCGAGCTCTCCGTCGACGATCTCGTGGCCGAGATCCAGAGGCACGACCCTCGCTAACGCGGGGATCCCCGACTCGAGGACTCGCCACGCCGTCATCGCCAGTCCGCTCGTGTCGGATCGACACAAGCGGACTTTGCTCTAGCGATAAGGAGCGTCGGTCGGAGCACGCACCCACTCGAACTCCATCGAGTGCTCCTCCGGCGTCTTCTTCCAGCTCAGCACGGGCTGCCGCAGGTACATCTCCGAGAACCCGCAGTCGCCGCACGTGTAGAGCGACATCGCGATGGTGTTCATGCGGATGCTGCCTTTGCCATCCGAGCAGCCCAGCGTGACGCACGGGAACACGCCGATCGAGGTACCGCTACAACGCGGGCATAGCTCGACCGATCGCAGCGACGACATCAGTTCTTCGCGTTCGCGCTCTGTAGCAAGTAGGTCCGGATCAACTCGTCGAGATCACCGTCGAGGATGCCCTGGATGTCGCTGCTCTTGATCTCGGTGCGGTGGTCGTTGACCTGCTGGTACGGGAACAGCACGTAGCTGCGGATCTGCGAGCCCCACTCGATCTTGAGGCGCGACCTCGCATCCTCGTGCGCCTTCGCCTCGCGCTTCGCGAGCTCGTAGTCGTAGAGCTTCGCGCGCAGCAGCTTGAACGCCTTGTCCTTGTTCGAGTGCTGGCTGCGCTCGTTCTGGCACTGGACGACGATGCCGGTGGGCAAGTGCGTGATGCGCACCGCCGAGTCGGTCTTGTTGACGTGCTGCCCACCGGCACCGCCGGCGCGATACGTATCGATCCGGAGATCCTCGTCCCTGACGTCGACTTCGATGTCATCGTCGATGTCGGCGGTCACGGTGACCGCGGCGAACGAGGTCTGGCGCCGGCCGTTCGCGTCGAACGGTGACACGCGAACCAGGCGATGGACGCCGTTCTCGGCCTTGAGCAGCCCGTAGGCGAAGTCCCCCTCGACGGTGAACGTGGCGCTCTTGATGCCGGCTTCTTCGGCCGCGTTCTCGTCGAGGACCTCGACCTTCCACTTCTTGCGATCGGCGTAGCGGATCAGCATGCGCATCAGCATCTGCGCCCAGTCGCTGGCGTCGACGCCACCTGCGCCGGCGGTGATCTGGACGATCGCGCCACCGCCGTCGAGCTCGCCCGACAACATGCGGCGGAACTCGAGATCATCGAGCGCCTTCTGGACGCCGTTGACCGTGCCCTCGGCTTCCTTCGCGGAGTCCTCGTCGGACGCTTCCTCGGCGAGATCGAGCAGCACCTCGGCATCGGACAGGGCGCGCACCTGGGTGTCGTAACCGACGACGACGGTCTCGAGCCCCTTCTTGTCGCGGAGCAGCTGCTGCGCCTTCTTCTGGTCATCCCAGAAGTTCGGGCGCGCCGCGATCGAATCGAGCTCCTCGATCTTCAGACGCTTGTGGTCGACGTCAAAGTAACCTCCGGAGCTCGGCGACCTTGTCGCTCAGCTCCTTCAGCCGCGTGCGGACCACGCGCGTGTCTACCGATTCGATCGCCATGGGCCGGACAGTATATGGGGAGCAAGCCCGGGTTCAAGCCATGCGGTTGCGCGCGCGGAGCTGCACCAGATCTGGCGAGCCGAGCGCCACCGGATAACGACCGGTGAAGCACGCCGAGCAATAGCCGGCGCCATCACCGGCGGTGTCATGCATCGTGCCGACGGCGTGCATCATGCCTTCGTGCGACAGGTACTTGAGCGAGTCGCACGTCACGTACCGCCCGATCTCCTCGACGGTGTGCGACGCGGCGACCAGCTCGGCGCGGTTCGGCGTATCGATGCCGTAGAAGCACGGATGCGTCGTCGGCGGCGCGCTGATCCGCAGGTGAACCTCGCGTGCACCGGCGTTGCGGAGCATCTTGACGATCTTGCGCGAGGTGGTGCCGCGCACCAGCGAATCGTCGACGACGATCACGCGCTTGCCATCGACGACGCTGCGCACCGGCGACAGCTTCAAGCGAACCCCGAAGTGGCGGATCGAATCCTGCGGCTCGATGAACGTGCGGCCGACGTAGTGCGAGCGGATCAGGCCCATCTCGAACGGGACGCCGCTCTCCTTGGAATAACCGATCGCCGCAGGCACGCCGGAGTCGGGCACCGGCACGACGACATCGCCGACGATCGGGCTCTCCTCGGCGAGCCGCCGGCCCATCCGCTCGCGTGCGCGGTACACGCTCTTGCCGTTGACCAGCGAATCGGGCCGCGCGAAGTAGACGTGCTCGAACACGCAGAACCGCGGGTTGGTCTCGCCCGGCCCGGACAAGATGCGATGCGAGGTGACCGGGGCGACGCCGGTGGACGTGGTGCTGCCGAGCACGACGATCTCCCCCGGCTCGATCTCGCGGATGAACTCGGCCTCGACCAGATCGAACGAGCAGGTCTCGCTCGACAGCACGTAGCCATCCTTGAGGCGACCCATCACCAGCGGGCGGAAGCCGTTCGGATCGCGGGCGGCGATCATCCGGCCATCGCCGGTCAGCAGGATCAGCGAGTACGCGCCGCGGACCCGGCGGAGCGCCGACATCAGCTTGCCGACGACATCGGGTTCCTTGGCCCGCGCCATCAGGTGGACGATCACCTCGGTGTCGCTCGAGGTCTGGAAGATCGAGCCCTGGGTCTCGAGCTCGATGCGGAGCTCCTCGGCGTTCACCAGGTTGCCGTTGTGTGCGATCGAGATCTGCCCGCCGGCGTACTCGAACAGGAACGGCTGGGCGTTGCGCAGCTCGGAGCTGCCGGCCGTGGAGTACCGGACGTGGCCGATCGCCATCCGGCCCGGCAGCTTGGCCAGGACCTCGCGATCGAACACGTCCGAGACCAGCCCCATCCCGACGTGCCGTCGGAGCTTGCCGCCATCGGGCTCGACCGAGACCAGCCCGGCGGACTCCTGCCCCCGGTGCTGCAGCGCGTGCATGCCGAGGTACGCGATGTTGGCCGCTTCGTCATGCCCGTAGATGCCAAAGACGCCGCACATATGCGCTTCCATAGCACGGGGGTACGACGCGGGATCGCAGAATGCCCCTCGCCGCAAACTTGTGGATCTGACCGTTCTGGCTTATTTTTTCGGAGACGTGGCTCGACTACTCTGGCGCGATGCGCAGGGCATTGAGGGCTCCCTCGATCTCGCCTCGACCGAGATCAAGGTCGGTCGGGCAATGGATTGCGCGATCCGCACCGACGACGCGATGGTGTCTCGCCATCACTCGCGCGTGTTCTGGGGTGGCGGCGGCTACGTGCTCGAAGATCTCTCGTCGGCGAATGGCGTGTATTTCCAGGAGCAGCGCGTCCAGAGCCACCTGTTCAAGCACGGTGATGCCGTGCGCTGCGGGAGTCTCTGGCTCCGCTTCGTCGATCTCGGTGGAGCCCCCGTCGCCGCCCCACCAGGTCCTGGCGGTCCCGGTCCCGGCGGTCTCGCACCCGGCGGTCCCGCGCCGATGATGCAGCACCCCGGGATGGGTGCGATCGCGCCTGCCGGTCCCACCGGCCACGTCGCGGCCGTCAATCCAACCCAGCACCCGCAGCTGGCGGGAGTGCTGCAGACGCTACAGAGCAACCAGCCGGTGACCAGCCAGCCACCGTCGATGTCGCCGTCGTCGGGCGAAGCCGATGTCGAGATCCGCGTGCTCCGCCGCCGTGTCGAGCAGCTCCAGACCGAGCTCCGCGTCTATCGCGCCAACAAGTTCAACCAGGACGCCGCGCGGCGGATGGAAGACCTCGAGAACGATCTATCGATGATCGAGATCGAGCGCGACAACTTGAAGACTCGCCTCGACCGCGCCGAGCACCAGATGGTCACCGAGGCCGGCAGCATCAAGGTCAAGCGCGCGCTCGAGATCGCCGCGGCGACGGCGGAGACCTCGTCGTCACTCAACGACCTGCTGTCGAGCCTGCGCATCGAAGTGATGGCGGCCGAGGGCGAGTTCGAGCAGTACGCGCACAATATTCCGCGCGCGTCGTTCGAGCTGATCCGCCAGTCGCTCAAGGACGCCGCCGGTCACTGCGACGAAGCGCGCGAGCTGCTTCGCAAGCTCCGCGAAGTCGCCGAATGACGTTTCGGTCGAACCCTGGTTCGGCCTCTCGACCTCACGCGTTCGGGATGTAGTCGAGCGCGACCCACAGCGCACCGTGCGCGGCCGTCAGGATCAGCGCCATCCACATCGCGGTGACCACGCCATCGATGGTGAACAGGGGCATCGCGACCCCCGGCTCGGACTGCTTCTTGTCGGCGCCCCGGGAGGTCTTCGCGACGAATCGCGGCAGCTTCTCCCACGCAAAGAACTTCACGGTCACGTAGAGGAGGACGATGTTGGCGACGAGCGGCATCGCGAAGCCGAGCGCGCCGAGGGTGGCGAGATCGAGGACGGGACGCAGCGCCCAGTAGATCGTGGTGTTGAGCAGCGCGAACACGAGCGCGACGACCGGCGTCGCCCACTTCACGGGGATGATGACCTTCGGGTTGCGGCGCGCAGCGATGAAGAACACCACCCCGAACACCACGAAGCGCACGCCCAGCTTGATCAAGAGCCCGGTAGCGCCATCCATGAAACCGAGTGTGGCATGGACGCGGTCGTGATCGACCTCGACGTCCAGCCAGCTCGAAACGGTTGATTTGCACTACGACTTGTCATGGGGGAGCGACGTCGGCTCGCCCCTCCAGATCGCTGTGAGGCGAACCCGCGAAACATTCGTAGTTATAGTTAGTTACGCGCATGTTGTTGTAACGGCGTGACTACAATCACTCGACAAGTGTCGCCATTCGATTACAATCTTTCCATGGCCGTCATGAGCGCCCCCGCCCCGGTGAGAGCTCGTAGGGAGAGCGCTCGGCTGCGCCGGCGATCCGGCGATCTGGGGATCGCGATCAGTGCGCTGGTCGCGGCGTTGCTCGCCCTGCCCCTCGCGCAGTCGAGCTGGCACGGTCCCGAGGTGGCGAGCGTGCTCGCGATCGCCGCGACCGCGATGCTCGCCGGTCAGCGCTGGGCGATCGCGGTGATCGTGATCGCCGAGCTGATGCTGGTGCCGACCGTGTGGCCGCGCGCCTTTCTCGATGGCGCGGAGACGTTCACCCGGGTCGCCGCGCTCGGTTCGCTGCTCGCGATCATTCCTGGCGTGCTCGCGATGAAGCGCGGCGCGGCCGCCCTCGTGCTCGTCAGCGGGTGGCGGCGCACGAGCCGCACCTGTCGGCGCGCGCACATCGTGTTGATCGCACTCGGCCTGTTCGCGTCGATGTTGCCCGTGCTCTGACCCCAGCTCGCCTCGGTCGATCCTTCGAGGCGAACTCCCATGCCCGAGCACAGCGAAGCTTGTGAAAACGGGGGACGGTCCCCCCCTAGACCGCCGAGGAGTTGCGGTTCGCCCTCGAGAAGGCCGCGCACACGCTCGGGCTTCGTATTTCGAGGCCTCCGTGAAAACGGGGGACGGTCCCCTACTTTTCGAGGCCTCCGTAGTTCGAACTGGGGACGGTCCCTAGTTCGAACTGGGGACGGTCCCGGCGTGGGGTTAGAACGTCGCGTCGAGCTGGAGATGAACCGCGTGGTCGAACGTCGGCCGCTCGCTTCCGGTGCGCGCGATCCAGTCGGCCTGCAGCTTGAACTGATGATCGTTGAAGTAGTAGTTCGCGCCGAACCCGTACTCCTTGCCCAGCGTGGCGACCTCGGTCGTGTACTTCGGATCGGTCTGGTCGGGTGCATGGAGACGCGAGAGGCGACCGACCAGCTCGAACGGCGGATCGAACGTGTAGGACGCCTGCGCGACCCAGCCACTGCCCTGCCGCGCGAAGTCCGTGACCGTGGCGCCGGCGACGTCGCCGGAGAACTCCTTCTTCGTCGCGCCGCGCCAGAGGTACTCGAGCTCGACGGCGACGCCGAGCCACTTGAACACCGCGTCGGCCGCGAGGTGGCGATAGCTCGTGGTGCCGGTCTGGAACGTGCCGCCGCTCGTGCTGCGCACGCGGTTGGTGTGGAAGTTCGCCGCCGCACCGACGCCGAGGGCGAGCCCGGGCTTGTGGCGGCGCTGGTGATCGCCCTCGACGTCGTCGTCGATGGTGCCGAGCGGACGCAGCTCGAGGCGCGCGACCGGCATGTAGCCGAGCTCGCTCGCGGTGCTCTTGTTGATCCCGTTGCCGCCGAACACGCCGGCACGCCATGCGAGGATCGAGCGATCGCCGAGGAAGTGATCGGAGTAGACGATCACGCCGATGTCGCGATCGAGCGTCAGCTCGTTGACCGGGCGCGGCCGCTCCGTCATCTGCAAGGCGAACTCGCGGACGGTGCGCAGCCGATCGAACGGGACGAAGAACTGGCCGGCGCGGACGTTGAGATCGCGGTGCGCCTTGTAGTCGATGAACGCGTCGAGGACCGGCGAGATGGTGCCGTCGCGGTGATCGCGATCCGCGAAGCCGAGCTGAAGGTTGTAGAGCAGCTTGGGCGAGATCGTGTGCCCCGAGAGCCAGACACGCAATCCCCCGACCTGCGAGGACTCGTCGTACTCGCGCTCTCCAGCGTCGGGTTGCGCCGCGTGGATCTGGAAGCGGAGCTGCGCGCGGGCACGGAGGTTGAGCGAGAACGACTCGGTCGTCACCGTGACGCCCTTGCCCGCCTTCGCGGAGACCTCGACGGACGGGTGAGTGATCTCGATCGGCGGGGCCGGCGAGCGATCGAGCCACGGTTGCTCGGCGACGGCGAGCGACGGCACCAGCAACACTGCGAGACCTGCTCGACGGAGCATCCCCTAGCTGTACGCTCACTCGACGGTGAAGCGCAACGTCGCCCACGCGACCCCGCCGCGATCGTCCCGCAGCACGACCCGACCAGGGCGGCTCCGGGCGCCATGGGCGTCCATGCGCCGACGGCGAACAGCTCCGCCTCGGCGCTGGTTGGCGACCCGGATCTCGTAGCCACGCAGCCTCGGTGCGACCGCAGTGACCGCTCGCGAGCTCGCCCGTCGTCGAGAACCACGACACGCGCATCGCTCCTCGTCGAGCGCGCGCTGGCGCGTCTGTGGGTCGAACCACAGGTACGGTTCGATCGTCGTCTCCGTCGCGTCGGGCTCGAGTGCGATCGCCGGAGCGCCCGCGTACTCGACCGCCTCGATCACCGGATTCGCGTTGCGACGTAGCCCGCAGGGAATTCGGCTGCCTGTTGCGCCGTCGAGCCCGACGGCGCAACCGCGTCAGGGATCGCCGTAGGTCGGGTCGAGCGCGTCTTGAAGAACGACCGCAACAGCACGACGTCGATGATCATCGTCAACGTCAGCACCTGGAACGCCCAGATCTCGGGGAGGAGCTCGAGCTTCGCGACCACGCGCGACAACCCGAAGCCGACGAGCCAGGCGTCGAAGCTCATGCAGACGCGGCGGAAGGTTTCGGCGTCGATGTGGCGGATCACCGCGAAGCCGACCGGTAGGCCGATCAACACCCCCGGCGCGAGATACGGGACGAGCGCGGTGCTCTCGGACGTGATCATGCCGAGCACGAGATACGCGATCAGCGTCGACAGCGATTCGATCGAGCGCGCGATGGCGAGCGCGACCTTGAAGTCGTCCTTCGACATCCCCTGGTTGTTGAAGTACAGCGCGAGCGGCGGGCCGGAGATCGTGGTCAACGAGTAGAGGACGCCGACACCCGCCCCGAACGGCACGCCGATCAGGCGGATGCGCGCGATCGGGAACCGCAGGCCGGCGGCCTGGATCAGGATCAGTGGCAACAGCGCCGTGTAGGTGACGAACTTGGCCCACTCGACGCTGATCGACGCGAGGATCAAGCTACCGACCGCGACGCCCGGCAGGATGCCGAGCGCGATCGGCTTGACCTGTGGCCAGACGCGCCGGATCGAGCGGCGGCCGAGCACCAACGCGTAGAGGTTGACCACGACCTCGACGATCACCAGCGCCGGGTTGAGCACCCGACTCGTGGTCATCAGCAGCGAGATCGGGACCGTGATCGACGAGTACCCGTAGCCGAGCGCACCGTTCACCGTCGCCGCGAACAGGCTGGTGAGGGCGATCAGGAGAGAGGTGACGTCGACGTCCACGAGGGAGTGTGAAGCAGTCCGTGGGCCAAGGCGACACGTCGAACGAGGATCAGTTCTCAATCATTGCAGTCGGTTACCGGACGCACTTCGAGTGATTCCGCGATAGCAGACGGCAATTTCACCGGCATTTCGTGAATTTCACGAAATATCGTGCAGTCACGGGATTTCGTGATACCGGGAATTCATGTCGCTAATGGCGCAGCTCTGGCGCGAGGCGTCGCTCGCGACCGACGCGGAAGGGTTCCTCGCCCGGGTCGGCGCGAGCATGCTCGACGAGCTCGACGGCGATGCCCTCGCGGTCCGCACGCTCGAGCCCGATCAGCACCACCTGGTGACCACGGCATTCGTCCGGCGCGGTGCCGTCGGGGTCGCGCACCCGACCAAGCCGCGGGTCGAGCTCGGTGCGGCGGCGCTCGCCCGCGTGCTCGCGTGGATCGAAGCCGGCGCGCTCGAGCACGCGAACGCGACGCGACCGAACGCGACCGCACGCGAGCTGCTGCGGCAGATCGCCGACGACGGGTCGTGGTGGATGGTGCCACTCGTCGCGGACTCGCAGCCGCTCGGAGTGCTGCTGGTCGCCGGTGATGCGTCGCTCGAGACGCGCAAGCTCGCGGCGATGTGCGAGCCACTCTCGGCAGTGCTCGCATCGGAGCGATCGCGACGCGAGCTGTCGCAGCAGCGCGAAGCCGCGGAGGCCGACAAGGCGGCGGTGCTCGCGCGGTTGCAGATCCGCGATATCGGCGTCGCCGTCGTCGGTGTCGACACCGGACTCCGCGACGTCATGCGCGAGGTCGAGCAGGTCGCACCGACGGGTGCACCGGTGTTGATCCTCGGCGAGACCGGCTCGGGCAAGGAGGTCGTGGCACGCTCGATCCACGAGCGGAGCAATCGCGCCACGGGTCCGATCCTGCGCGTCAACTGCGGGGCGATCGCGCCGGAGCTGATCGACTCCGAGCTGTTCGGTCACGAGCGCGGTGCCTTCACCGGAGCCTCGGCGCAGCGCCGCGGTTGGTTCGAGCGCGCCGATGGCGGCACGCTGTTTCTCGACGAGATCGCCGAGCTTCCCCTCCCGGCTCAGGTCCGCCTGCTGCGCGTCGTCCAGGACGGCGTGTTCGAGCGCGTCGGGGGCATGCGGCCCCTCGAGGTCGACGTCCGGATCGTCGCCGCCACGCATCGCGATCTGTCGGCGATGGTCGGTGAGGGCACGTTTCGCGAGGACCTCTGGTACCGCATCAACGTCTTCACGATCCGGCTACCGCCGCTCCGCGAACGCACGGGCGACATCGGCGCCCTCGCCGAGCACTTCGCCGCGAAGGCCGCGCAACGGTTCGGGCTCGTCGGGCTGCGCGTCACCCCCGCCGATGTCGTGCTGCTACAGCGCTACGACTGGCCGGGCAACGTGCGCGAGCTCTCGGCGGTGATCGAGCGCGCCGCGATCCTCGGCGAGGGCGGCCGGCTCGATATCGAGCGCTCGCTCGGCGTCGCCCAACCCGTCGCTCGGATCGTCACGACGACCGAGCCCGTCGACGATCCCGAGTTCCTGACGCTCGACCAGGCGATGACGAAGCACATCGAACGCGCGCTCGTGAAGTGCGGTGGTCGCATCGACGGCCCCCGCGGCGCGGCGAAGCTGCTCGACATCCACCCCAACACGCTGCGCTCGCGGATGCAGAAGCTCGGCGTCCGCATCCGAGACCGCAGATGATCGCCGCGAAAGAGCGAGCAAGCCGAAGCCCTCGAACGAGGTGCGCACACTCGGCGGAACGGATCGGAGTGTTTCCGGATATCCGTTATTGCGGACGTCTTGTCAAGCATCGCAGAACCCCGTAGCGTGCACGCAGATGTCCACTGCAGCGACCTGGCCACATCTGATCGTCCCGGGCTGGAGCGGCTCGGAGCCCATGCACTGGCAGAGCGTGTGGCAGCGCGAGCTCGACGCGGATCGCGTGGAGCTCGACGACTGGTACGCCACGGAGCCCGCGCGCTGGCTCGCTGCGCTCGATCACGCGGTCGTCGCCTCGCTCCGCCACGATCCGCGACCGCCGATCCTGGTCGCGCACTCGCTCGGCTGCATCGCGATCACGCACTGGGCGCGGACGATCGGCAGGCCGATCCGCGCCGCGCTGCTGGTCGCGCCCGCGGATGTCGAGCGATGCGTACCGGAGCTGCGAGACTTCGCACCAATACCGCTCGCGCCGCTGCCGTTCAGCTCCGCGGTGATCGCGTCCGACAACGATCCGTACAGCGAGCTCGCGCGTTCGGAGCAGTTCGCGCGCGCGTGGGGCAGCGACTTCCAGGTCGTGCCCGGTGGAGGTCACCTCAACACGGCGTCGAACCTCGGCAAGTGGACACACGGTCGCGCGATCCTCACGCAGCTGCTGTCGCGCACGGCGCTACGCGAGGGTGAGCGCTACGTGTCCGCGTCGTCGGGCGGATAGTCGATCAGGTCGCGGACGGCAACGGCCTCGTCATCGAGTCCGTCGCGCAGCAGCCGCTGCTCGAGCGCGTGGAGCTGCGCGGGCGGCAGAGCCTCGACGAGGTGCCAGGTCTCGTTGAAGAAGCCGATCTGCGCGGCGAGCGGGATCACGGGATCCGCGGCCTCCGCGAGCACGCCGTCGCCGCCGCGGACGTACGAGAACGCGTTCTCGCTGTAGCTCGTGTACTCGTGCTCGAAGACGTCGAGCTGCGCGATGTTCGGTGGCGTCGCGTGGATCCAGCGCATCCGCGCACCGGGCGGACTCCAGATCCCGAGGCGCGAGATCCGCGCCGCCAGCTTGCTGGAGAACACGGCCTCCAACATGTCGGTCGTCGGGTGGTGAGGCGAGGTGCTCGCATCGCGGCGAAGCCCGAACGCTCGCAGCGACGGGAACTGGTCACTCTCGAACAGCTCTGCGAGATCGGCGAGGTTCGCATCGACGACGATCAGCTCGGTCACTCGCTCGGTGATCGCGCGCGGTGCGGCGAGCAGGATCGGGACCAGCGCTGCGGTGACGTAGGGCAGCTCGATCGAGCGCAGCGTGGGCAGGTGCCGCGACTCGAGGAGGCGCGACACGTGCTCCTCGGTGAAGCGACGGGTCCGCGCGCGCTCGGGGAAGCCGCGCACCCAGGTGACGTCGAACAAGCGGACGAGCGGGCCGAGCGCGCGCGTCCTGCGCTCGTGGAGGAGCTGGGCGACCCGCGCAGGATCGCCGCCGGTGAGCTGGAGCTGGATCAGCTCGGCGTGCCAGGCATCCGCGGTCTCGTGATGGAGCAGATGGTCGGCGTACACGCTGCGCGCGAGGTCGTCGTCGAGATCGTCGTGGATCCGTTGTAGCAGCTGCGCTCGGAGATCAGGAACCACGCCGGCGCTCCGCCACGTCGCGGACGGTCTTGGCCTCGGCCCAAAGACCTTCGCGCGCGAGCCGCTCGCCGAGCTCGTGGAGCTGCACGGGGGACCACGCCTGGGTCTCGCTGTCGAACCCGCCATCGCCATCGGCCCGCAGCATCGCGATCATCGGGACCAGGGGATCGAGGTCCGGCTCGAAGGCACCATCCGAGGAGCGCGTGAACACCGTCGCCGCTTCGGCATCACCTGCATCGTTGACCGCGAGCAGCTCGAGCTGTCGCAGGTTCGTAGGCGCGCGCCGCAGCTCGGAGCTCCAGACGTCGAGATCGTCGACGGTGACCGCCTTCTGCACGACCTCGAGCTGGGCGCCGAGCACGCTCTCGAACAACGCCCCGAGTGACGCCGGCGTCAACGACTGCTCGATCCGATCTGCCATCGGCTCGAGCGCGAGGCCGAGCCGGCGCAACCGTGGAAAGCGAACCGTCGCGGCGATCAGTCGCTCGAGCATCGCGGGGCTCAGCGAGCACACGTTGAGCTCGGTCACCCGCGACGTCAGCTCCACCGGTGCGGCGAGGAGGTAGGAGAACAGCTGCCCGTGCATGTACCCGACCTCGATCGCGCGGATCGTCGGCAGGTGCGGTGACGTCACCACGGGCGCGATGTGCTCGCGCGTCCACATGCGCGTGCGTAGTCGCTCGGGGAAGCCACGCGTCCAGGTGACCTCGTAGAGCCGGACGAGAGGGCCGAGGGCGCGGGTCTGCCGCTCGCGGAGCAGCTTGGTCATCCGGTCCAGGGCGTTGTCGAGCTGGAGCCGGATCAGCTCACCATGCCACGCGTCGTCGCCGCCGAGCTCGAGCAGGTGATCGGCGTAGACGCTGCGGGCGAGCTCGTCGTCGAGGTTATCGTGGATCTGTTGCAGGAGCTGCACGCGGAGATCCGCGGGCACCTCAGCCGACCCAGCGCCGCGCGTTATAGAACATCTGCATCCACGGGCTGTCCTCGCCCCACTCCGCGGGGTGCCACGACAGCTGGACCGTGCGGAACACGCGCTCGGGGTGCGGCATCATCACCGTCAGCCGGCCATCGGCGGTGGTCAGCGCCGCGACGCCGCCCGGCGAGCCGTTCGGGTTCGCGGGATAGCTCGACGCTACCGCGCCCGTACCGTCGACGAAGCGCGCCGCGATCAGCCCCGCGCGATCGAGCTCGGCGAGCTGGTCGCTGGTCAGCTCCGCCCTGCCCTCACCGTGGGCATTCGCCACCGGGATCCGCGAGCCGGCCATGCCCTGGAAGAAGATCGATGGTGACTTCTCGAGCTTGAGCAGCACGAGCCGCGCCTCGAACTGCTCCGAGCGATTGCGCACGAACCGCGGCCACTGCGCGGCGCCCGGCAACTGATCGGACAGGTCCGCGAGCGCCTGGCAGCCGTTGCAGACACCGAGCACGAAGGTGTCGGTGCGCGCCGTGAACTTCGCGAGCGCCTCGCGCACGCGAGTGTTGTAGCGAAACGTCGACGCCCAGCCGCGGCCTGCCCCCAGCACGTCACCGAACGAGAACCCGCCACAGGCGACGGCGCCCCGCATGTCCGAGAGATCGACGCGGCCTTCGATCAGA
Organism: Deltaproteobacteria bacterium; assembly: GCA_031385555.1. Classification (GTDB taxonomy): domain Bacteria; phylum Myxococcota_A; class Polyangia; order Haliangiales; family Haliangiaceae; genus JABFXX01. The sequence goes on from JANNBP010000463.1 coordinate 23,225, forward strand.
TCGGTCATGTGGACATCGACCGCGTCGAACCCGGCGCGGGTGAACGCGGCCGCCATCTCGATCTGTCCGTTGACGCCCTGCTCGCGCAGGATCGCGACGCGTGGGCGAGCCGTCAGCACCGCCACGCCGGACAAGGGCGGCGCGATCTGGAACGTCAGCTCCGCGGTGAGCCCCGGCGCTGCGGCCTGGAGCCGCGATGCGTGCTCTTCATCAGCGCACGCCGCATCGTCGCGACGGCGTGCGAGGGCATGGGTGACGCGCGACCACCGCGCGCGCAGGTCGGTCCGCGCGGCATCGATCAGCGTGGTGCCGCCGTGCGCGATCACGACTCGCTCGCCGGTCACCGCGCGGCCGATCGCGTGGACCTGCGCACCCGTCGCCGCGAGCTGCGCGCGGACGAACGCGGCGTCGCCATTGGCGACCTCGATCACCGCGCCGAGCTCCTCGGTGAACAGCACGGCGAACGGATCGGCGCCGATCGGGGTGACGTCGAGCGCGAGGCCGAGCCCCGACGCGAACGCCATCTCGAGGACGGTGACCGCGAGTCCACCGTCGGAGCGGTCGTGATAGGCGGCCAGCTTCTTGGTGGCGACCAGCTGCTGGATGGCGTCGTAGAACGCGAGGAGGCGCGCAGGATCGTCGAGATCCGGCGGGGCTTCGCCGAGCTGGTCGTAGACCTGCGCGAGACACGAGCCACCGAGCCGGTTCTTGCCGGCGCCGAGATCGATCAGCAGGAGCTGATGCCCGGCACCGCGAAGCTCGGGCGTGACGTCGAGCCGGACGTCGCTGACGGGACCGAATGCCGTGACCACGAGTGTGACCGGCGAGGTGATCGACTTCGCCTTCTCGGGATCTCGTCTTGGACCACGTGCGACGAACGCAGCCGTGCCGCCACCGATCCGATCGGAGAGGGCATCGGCCGAGGCGACCGCGGCGCTGATCGAGCTCTCGAGGTTCGCGAGGATCGCCGCATCACGCTCGGCGGCGCGGAGCGGATTTGGCCACTCTCCGGTCTTCGGCTCGAGCGGGTTCGGCCACTCCTGGGTCGTGGTGATGTCGTCGACGATCTCGGCACCCGGATAGGTCGGCATCTGGTCGCGCTCCGACCACGGTGTGGTGTTCTCCTCGTCGTCGTCGCTAACGGTGCGCACGATGCCCGAGGCGGCCAGCCGGCGCGACGTCGACAGCCCCTCGTCGTCGGGATCGGCCGGTCCGAGGATCTTGGTCTCGGCCTTGAAGCGGTCCGCTCGATCGGTGTCGAGATCGTCGGTGTTCGTCTCGTCGGGCTTGCGGCGCGTGAACCGGCCGGTCGTGACCAGATCATCGGGCTCGAGCTCGCCGCTCCCCTGCGCCTCGCGCCATCGCTTCGAGGCGATCCGCGCCAGCTCGTCGAGCTCTGCCGTCTCGGGATCGGTGGGCAGGGTCTTCTCGTTGGCGATCTCGCGCTCGAGCTCGTCGAGGATCGCGGCCGCGGCCCGCGGACCGGTCCCCGCGATGGGGTTCGGGGCCAGAGCCGACGCTCCCCCCCACTGGGTGCGCATCGACATCGAGTCCTTGCCGA
>JANNBP010000542.1:0-4497 GCA_031385555.1 Deltaproteobacteria bacterium
GTACGTCACGGTCGATCACCAGCACGAGGCGATCGAGGTCGAGCAAGAGGGCACCGAGGTCCACGGTCCGTGGTGGGTGCCGCTCGGCACGCGCTCGCTGCAGGGTCCGGTGCGCGTGCAATCGTTCCGCGGCGGCGTCGAGCTATCGGCGTCGTTCGAGGCCGGTCCGTACCAGTACACGCAGCTCTGGCGGTTCCACGACGACGGTCGCCTCTGCCCGTGGCTCACGATCTACGGCCCCGGCGTCCACGATCAACACACCTATCACCCGCACTGGCGGTTCGACTTCGATCTCGATGGCGCCGGCGACGACGCGTTCGAGCGGTTCGAAGATGCGCGGTGGCAGCGCGTCGAGACCGAGGGCTGGTTCCCGTACGGCGGCGAGGCCGACGAGAAGGGCGATGTCTGGCGCCAGGTCGACTTCGGCTCGGGCTCGGCGATCAACATTCGCCCGCACGCGTGGGACGACGCCGAGGTGTTCGCGATCCGCTACCACGATGGCGAGTGGCCGCCGTTCTCGCCGCGCAGTGCGGCCGGTTCGGCCACGTTCCCGGCGGCGTACGTCGGTGACGAATCGCTCGACGGTGATGACCTGACGCTGTGGTACGTGGCGCACGTCCACTTCGATCAATCGTTCCCGTACACCGCGGGTCCGTGGATCCGCGTCGAAGGCCTAGCCTAGCCTTCGGGGATGATTCGCGATCTCACGTGATCGCGAACTAGACACAGATTCGAGGCAACCGCTCGCGGTGGCGGGCGAACTGCGCCGCATGTCCGAGAGAGAGCGAGCGCCGCTTGGCAAGGCTGCAGCGGTTCTTGCCAAACCGCGCACCGCTCCAGCGCCCAAACCGAAGGCCGGGCCGGGTGCTGAGAGCGCTCGTCTCCGTCGCTCGATCGGTGAGCTCCGCGGAGCGCTGCTTGCCGGCCGTACTCACATGGTGCCGATCTATGCCCAACTCGTGCGCAACGCACTTCAGGCCGCGGACAGATTTCGCGAGGCTATGACGGAGAGGGAGCGCAAAGAGCTCGACGAGCTAAGGCTCAGCGCACGTGAGGTTCTGGCGGATACCGCTTCGAAGGATGTCGAAATCCCTAGCCTTCAAGATCTGCGCATTGACTGGGACGACATCGGCGATGCGGTCGATCAATTTGTCCCGGGCATCGGACAAGTCTTCACGAGGGGCCCCCAGATCCATCGCGACACATTCGAAGCCATCACACGCAGTGTGTTCTTCATCAAAGATGTGTTCCTCGAGCAATGGGAAGCCTTCAAGGACCACTGGCCCGAGTTCCTCCAAGTCATGTTGGGGTTGCTGGTTGCAGAGCTTGGAGTCGCAGCGTTGGCAGCGGCCCCCGATCCGACGATGGCGACCAAGATCGCCGCGCTTGCACTGCAAGCGATGCTGATCGCGTTCGCTGTCCACGCCGTCTACACCGCTGGAAAGGACACGCTCGCGTACGCGAATGCGTTCTGGACCAATGTCCAGGTGGCGAACGGAGACGTCAATCTCCTGAATCAGGCCGCTCTCAACTTCGTTCGCATGTTGTTCTCGATCGCGAGTGCGATCGCTGCAGTCTTGGGACTCAGAAAAGCGGTTCGACGCCCTTCCCGAGGGGAAGCCGGCAAGCCGGTCGCGCCGCGACGGATTCAAAAAAGACGAGACGTCAGCCTCTGGCGACCATCATGTGGCCGAGTCGAAACCCAAGACGTCGACCTCGACCGACTCACCGAAGGCGCAACGGACAAACGGAGCCAGCGAGCACGGACCGGCGCCAACGTGGGAAGACATTGTCGCGATGGAGACAGCTTCAACGAAGGAAGCGCTCAAGATTGCGGATCGCATCGTTCAACACCCAGATGCCGTCTACCATCACAATGTGTTCAAGGGCGGCACGCGAGCGATCGTCGAAGGCGGTCATTTCATTCCCGGCGATGGCACGGCATCTTTTGGGGGCGCGCGTTCTGTGCGCGCGTACATCGGGCAGGTAAATCCTGCCGCCGCAAAGATAGCCAAACACCCGATTATCGAATTCTCTGTACCGTCAGAACGACCCAAGACTCGGCTTTACCAGGGTCGAGTGGGCGCGTATTGGGAGACCCTGACCCCTGTACCGGTGAAGGTTCAAAAAGTGTATTTGACTGATGGTCGAATCGCCGTCCCCAATGGAAACGGATTCTTGCGAGTGACCAACCTCGACGGCACACATGGGCGAATGTCCATCAAGGAGCTTCCCGAATGATCGACTGGGTTTCGCTCTCCGAATTCGAAGCACGACTCCGAACGTTCAAATCGGTCGGACTGTCACTTTGCACAACCTTCCATGCGCGCGTGGACGAGGACCCGGCAACTAGAATCCCGCCCAAGCCGGATCAGCATGTGGAGGACGGCATCGGTGTCTACCAAGCGTGGGCCGGCTTCGTTGACGGGATTCCGTTCTCGCTTCGCAGTTCACCACCAGTCGCGGTCGGGTTCCTCAGAGAGGGGTATGCCATTGAGGTCTGGCTCCCTGCCTTTCTCGAGGGAGACGTTCCCATGTTCGACGCCCTCGCGAGACTTCCTATCCCCGCGCCACGCATCGAGAGCATCTGGATCGAGTCACCCCGCTTCGGGTCTTTCGGCGTCGCACGTAAGAGCGATGACACGCCTCTCTACAGCAGTCATTCGCAAAGCGATGCCGCTGCCGCCGTGCAACTGCTGAATCGCTGGCATCCCGACGAGTTCGTCGTGATCGATCTGGCCGAGGTGCCGAGCGATTGGCTCGTGAGCGGTCCCACGGCGGGCCCATATCTCTCTCACGTAGCGCGAACGCGGGACGAGGAATCTGCTCGTCGACTGGCCGCGTCGTACTCGGCCGAACGAAACGTCATCTATACAGCCCGGCGATGCTGGAGCTCGAGCGGCGAGTGATGGCTGTGTTTGAACAGCCACACTATTCGGGAATTGACAGTTTGCGACGAGCGCTCGCCGACGATGCTGTATCGGACAGGGTGCATATCCAGCCTGGGATGCCACCGGCCACCGTCGGAATCAGGTTCACATAGCTTTCGCGCACCGTCAGGCCGTCTTCAGTGAATGCCACGCACCAGGTCGCGCCCTCGCCTTCGGCGAAGTTTTCGGTTTCGCCCGCGTCGGCGTAGCGTTCACCTTCGAAGAGCGGAATCACCGGGTCGGCGGCGAGGGTCTGCATCAGGTAGTCGCGCAGCCCACCCTGGTAGACCCAGGTCACCACTTCGGCCGTCTTCTCGACATTCAGCGTGACGGAGACCCCCGGCATCAGCACGGCCTTGCTGCGCAGCAGATGGGTCAGGTCAATGCGCGGCAGCTCAGGCCCTTCGAAGTACTTCGCTTCCGGCCACACGCGCACCCGGGTGCCGCTCTTCTTGTCGGCCGCAGTTGCCTTGCGGGTCTTGAGCGGCTCGACCACGTCGCCATGCGAGAACACGATCGTCGCCACCTGGCCGTCGCGCCAGACCGTCACCTCCAGGCGTTTCGACAGCGCGTTCGTGACGCTCACGCCTACACCGTGCAGGCCGCCCGAAAAGCTGTATGCACCGCCCGCGCCCTTGTCGAACTTGCCGCCGGCGTGCAGCCGCGTGAACACGATCTCGATGACGCTGACCTTCTCTTCCGGGTGCAGACCGAACGGGATGCCGCGCCCGTCGTCCTCCACCGACACCGACTGGTCGGCGTGCAGCGTGACATCGATGCGCTGGCCCTGGCCGGCGAGCGACTCGTCGGCGGCGTTGTCGATCACCTCCTGCACGATGTGCAGCGGGTTGTCGGTGCGGGTGTACATGCCGGGCCGCTGCTTGACCGGTTCGAGGCCCTTGAGAACGCGAATCGATGCTTCGCCGTAGGAATGGTTCGGTTTGGTCGCCATGGGCGGCGATTCTAGGAGCCGGTGCCTGGACGCTGCTGCGGCGCCGAGTGCCTGACGCCGCGCGGGGTGGGCAAGCCGGCGAAGCTGCTTACAGCTGCTGACAATGAGTTGGCACAGCGAGACAAGGGCCACGCTTTACCACCTTTGCCATCGAGGCGGGTGCACAACGCGGGTTAACCTCGGCGCCTTGTTTGATTTGGGGAGTGCCACCATGAGCCGTTTGCCTTTTTTCCCAACCTTGCTTTGCGCAGCAGGCCTGTGCGCCGCGGTGGGTGCCAGCGCCGCCGACATCAACACCCTGCAGCTCCTGAACCAGTCGGAATTCCGTGGCCTCTCGGAAGACCTGGGCGCGGCACTGTCGTACAAGGGCCTGATTCCGGCCGAACCGTTGGGCATCACCGGTTTCGACATCGGCCTGGCCGTCACCGGCACGCGGCTGCAAAACCGCGCGGCCTTTGAAAAAGCCACTGCCGGCGCCAGCGTGCCGGCCACCCTGCCGGTACCGACACTGCGCGTTCACAAGGGCCTGCCGTTCGACATCGACGTCGGCGTGTCCTACGCGGCCGTGCCGTCGAGCAACGTGCGCGTCATCGGCGGCGAATTGCGCTGGGCCGT
>JANNBP010000382.1:0-7261 GCA_031385555.1 Deltaproteobacteria bacterium
GGTCGTGCGACACGAACACCAGCGTGCCCGTGTACTCGGCGAGCGCCTTGACGAGCGCGCGCTTGGTGACGATGTCGAGGTGGTTGGTGGGCTCGTCGAGCACCAACAGATTTGGCGCGTCGTACAGCAGCTTCGCGAGCGCGACACGCGCCTTCTCTCCGCCCGACAGCACGCGGACCGGCTTGAACACGTCGTCGTCGTGAAAGCCGAACGCACCGGCGAGCCCGCGGAGCGTGCCCTGGTTCGCGTTCGGGGCGTGCGCCTGGAGCTCGTCGAGGATCGACAGATCGCCGGTCAGGCCGTCCATCACGTGCTGCGCGTAGTAGCCCATGCTCACCGACGCTCCGAGCGTGGCCACCCCGGCATCGGGAGTGAGCGCGCCCGCCATCATCTTGAGCAGCGTCGACTTGCCGGCGCCGTTCTCGCCCATCACGGCCCAGCGCTCGCCGCGCGCGACGGTCATCGTCAGCTTGTTGTGGATCACCTTCGGGCCGTAGGCCTTGGTGAGTCCGTCGAGCTTGAGCACGTCGTCGCCGCTGCGGGAGGGGACCTTGAAGTCGAAGTCCTTCTCGATCAGGCGCTTCGGTTCGGCGATCTTCTCGACCTTGTCGAGCTTCTTGATCCGGCTCTGGACCTGCGCCGCCTTCGCGGTGTGGGTCTTGAAGCGCTCGATGAACAGGCTCTCCTTCGCGAGCCGCGCTTGCTGGCGGGCGTACTGGGCCTCGCGCCGATCCGCCTCTTGCACGCGCATCTTCTCGTAGAAGTCGTAGTTGCCCGTGTACGTGTTGAGCTCGCCGCCGTCGATCTCGACGATCTTCTTGACGACGCGATTCATGATCTCCTTGTCGTGGCAGGTCATCACCACGGTGCCGGCGTAGTCACGGAGGAACGTCTCGAGCCACAGGATCGATTCGAGATCGAGGTAGTTGGTGGGCTCGTCGAGCAGCAGCAGATCGGGTTTGGCGAGCAGGATCTGCGCGAGCGCGACGCGCATCTTCCAGCCCCCCGACAGCGTGCCGACATCGTTGGACGTCTGATCGCTCGCGAAGCCGAGACCGGCGAGGATCGACTGCGCGCGCGCCTCGAGCTCGTACCCGCCGAGGTCCTGATAGCGCGCCTGGACTTCGCCGAACCGCTCGACGATCGCGTCCATGTCGCCCTCCCCCGACTCGAGCTTGACGGTGAGGTCCGCGAGCTCTTCGGCGAGCTTGCCGACCTCACCGGCGCCGGCGCAGGTCTCGGCGATGATCGAGCGCCCCTTGAGGTCGCCGACGTCCTGCCGGAAGTAGCCGAGCGTCAGCTTCTTGGGGCGTTCGACCGCACCGTCATCGGGGACCTCCTCACCGGCGATCATCCGGAACACGGTGCTCTTGCCCGCACCGTTCGGGCCCACCAGACCCACCTTCTCCCCGGGGTTGATCTGGAACGAGGCGTCGATGAACAGGAGCTGCCCACCGTACTGCTTGCTGACGGAAGAGAACGCGATCACGGCCCGGGCTCTATATCAGCCAGCCCGTGACATCAGCCAGTCCGTCATGCAGCTAGTCTGCCGTCGGCGGGGGCTTCTTCTTGCCCCTTCGAGTCTCGGCGAGGCGCTGTGCGGCGGCCTGCTTGTCGGCGGCCAGGTGGCGCTCGCCGACGAGCTTGTGGAAGCTCGCGAGTCGCTTCGGATCCACCGTCTCGCGCACGGCGCACCCGGGTTCTTTCGCATGGGTGCAGTCTCGAAACCGGCAGCCCGCCGCGACCTCCGCGATGTCATCGAACGCCTGATCCTCCTCGGCTTCATCCACCCACTGGGCGAGCTCGCGCATACCGGGGGTGTCGATCCACGAGCTGCCGTCGTCGGCGACGATCAGCTCGCGCCGCGTCGTGGTGTGGCGCCCGCGCTGGTCGGCGCGGATCTCACGGGTCTCCTGGGACGATCCGAGCAGCGCGTTGAGCAGCGTCGATTTACCGACACCCGACGAGCCGAGCACCATCGCCGTCTTGCCTGCGCCGGCGAGCGCCCGGATCTCGGGCAGCCCGATGCCGGTCTTCACCGACGACGCGATCACGTGCGGATGGATCGCGCGTACCCGCTCGACCATCTCCGTGGCATCACCCACAAGATCGATCTTCGAGACCACGATCACCGGCTCGATGCCGCCGTCGCGCAGCAACGACAGGTAGCGATCGATCCGCGCCGGGGACAGGTCGCTGTTCGCCGAGGTCAGCACGACGCCGGCATCGACGTTCGCCGCGATCGGCTGCGGCACCGTGGCTTCACCCGCGGCCTTGCGCACCAGGAAGCTCGTGCGCGGCAGGATGTGGCGAACGATCGCGGCGCCACCACCACCGACCGCTCGCTCCCAGTGCTCGACGAGCACCCAGTCCCCGACGGTGGGGAGCGCTCGCTTGTCGGCAGCGTCGTGGAAGTGCTTGCCGGTGAGCTCGACCCACGCGATGTCGCGATCGCAGAGCGCGTGATACGCGCCGCGATGCTCGGCGGCGATCCGTACCGGCCGCAGCGCGTTCTCGGGATCGACGGCGAGGCGTGCGGCCTCCCAGCTGTCGTTCCAACCTACGGTCAAACGGAGAGCTCGTCTCGGCGCACGACGGGCGCGAAGTACCAGGTCGGCAGGGGGGAGCGAGCCACGGGTCGCATGCTTAGCACGGCACGCGTGATAGGGTCGTGCGGTGGGCGAGGACCCGAAGCTGCGCTTCGCTCGGCTGTTCGCAGCCAATGTTCCGCACAACCGCGCACTCGGCATCGAGATCGTCGAGTTCACCGCCGAGGCGGTGCTGTTCAAGTTGCCATACGACGCGAAGCTCGTCGGTCATCCGGATACCGGCACGTTGCACGGGGGCGCGATCACCGCGCTGCTCGACGGCGCGTCCGGTGCCGCCGTGTTCGCGGCCCTCGTCGAGATGGTGCCGATCGCCACGTTGGATCTCCGGATCGATTACCTCCGCCCCGCCGAGGCAGGCCAACCCGTCCTCGCACGCGCGAGTTGTTACAAGATCACCAAGCACGTCGCGTTCACGCGCGCCGTCGCCTACCACGACGATCCCGACAACCCGATCGCACACTCGGTGGGCACGTTCATGGTGTCGACTCGCGGAGGCCCCAAATGAGTCTGGTCGACGAGCTTGCGGCTGCGAAGGCCGCTGGCGACTACCAGCGGTTCATCGACACGGTGCCGTACGCGCGGTTCCTCGGCCTCTCCGCCGAGATGGTCGGCGACGAGCTGGTGACCTCGATGCGCTACGGCGATCACCTGATCGGCAACCCGGCACTCCCCGCGCTGCACGGCGGCACGCTCGGGGCGCTGCTCGAGTCCGCTGCGATCTTCGAGCTGCTGTGGCGAGCCGAGACCATCGTGCTGCCGAAGACGATCACGTTGACGATCGACTACCTGCGCTCCGGCGGCGCCATCGATACGCATGCGCGCGGCATCGTCACCCGGCACGGCAAGCGCGTGACCAACGTGCGGATGGAGGCGTGGCAGACGGATCGCTCGACGCCGGTGGCCACGGCGCACGCGGTGTTTCTGGTGATGCGCTAGTTCTCCCGCTCATTGCCAGGACACGGCGCCCGTCTGGTCGTCGAGGTGGGCGGTGGTCGCGTGTTCGAGCCGAGCTCGAAGCGGTTGGCCGGATGATCGAAGGTCGCGAGCCGAGGGGCCGCGGCCGATCCGCGCGGATTCGGGTCGGGCAACGTCGTGCCGACGGTCTCGTTGTCGTCGCCCTTGGATCCCACTCGATCCCCAGTGTAGTCGACGGTCAGGTCGCCGCGGGGAGCCTCATCGTGATCACGGCCCCACCGGCCGGTGCAGGCGCCAAGATCACCTCACCGCCGAGCGTGGCCGCGACCGAGCGCGCGACTCCGAGCCCGACACCCACTCCGGCACCACGCGCCGACGAGCGAAAGAACGGATCGAACGCGCGCCGCGCTTCCTCGGCCGACAGCACGTGACCGTTGTCGGAGACCTCGACGACGATCTCGTCGCCGCGCTCCTCGACGACGATCGCGATCTTGTTCGTCATGGCGGCGGAGGCGTCGTCGAACCCCGATGCCGAGAACAGCATCATCGCGAGCACCGCCTGACCGATCCGCGCTTCCTCCCCGATCACCGGGCGCACCGCCGAGATCTGGCGGATCACCTGCGCGCGCGGCTCGAGGGTGGGAGCGGCGAGCCGGAGCGCGGCCGTCACCACGGCGGCGAGATCGAGGGCCTGCGAGTCACCGCGGGTGGCGAGCGTCTGCAGCGCACGCACGTTGCTCGCGATCCGCTCCGAGCCGGTCGTGATGTCGTCGAGACAACGCATCGCCGCGCGCGCCGCGGGCTCCGGCAGCGCGGTGGCGAGCTGCTTGCGCAGCGAGCGGAGGTTGAGCAGCACCGAGGTCAGCGGGTTGTTGATCTCGTGCGCGAACCCGGCGGCGAGTGCACCGACGAGACCGATCCGATCGGCTTCGAGGAGCGTGAGCTGTGCGGACGCCACGGCATCGCGTACGACCATGATGTAGATGACGGCGTCTTCCTCGGCCACATGCGCGTAGCCGAGGGCGAGCTCGAGCGTGACAACCGAACCGTCCTTGTGATGCGCGTGGAGCTCCACCGCGGGTGGTGGTGGCCGGCCCTCGCGGTGGCTCGTGGAGAGCTGGCGGACCAATGGGCGTTCCTCGGGCACGATCATCAGGAGCGGCGGCACCGCGAGCATCTCGTCGAGCGTGTAGCCCAGGATCGCGGCCGTCGCCTCGTTCGCGTACCAGCGCTCGAACTCCCCACCGCGCTCGGCGATCACCTGCACGCCGACCCCCGCATTGCCGAGCGCGTCGAGCAGCCCGGGCATCAGCGGCATCAGCTGCTGCGGGCTGCGGATCATCGTTTGACGAACGTCCCGCGCTGCGGATCTTTGACGACACCGGGGAACTGCAGCACCTGGTTGTGCATCGCGACGTAGACGCCGGGTGTCAGGATCTGCACCGCCAGCAGTGCCTCGGTGAGGTTCTGGAGCGCATCGGTGGAGCGCAGCTCGTAGGGGCGCATCGCGCCGGTGAACACGATGGGCGAGGCCGGCACGCCGAGCTCGTAGACGCGCTCCCCCGACACCGCGAGACGATCGGTGCCGTGCACGATGACGACACCCGCCGTCGACCTGGCCAGCTGCGTCGCGGTGCTGGCGATCAGCGTGTGATCGTCGGCCGTCATGTCGAGGCTGTCCTTGTTCATCAGCTGGACGCGCATCACCTCGACGCCGCGCAGCTCGAGCGAGACCAGCATGACGTCGAGCACGCTGAGCTTGTTCGCGAGGACGCCCGACAGCTCGTCGTACGTCTTCTCGATGGTCCCACCGGTGGAGATCAGGGCGATGTGTTTCATGGGCACGGCGGGAGCGGGTTGGCGTGGGCGATCGCGAGCATGCGATCGTAGTTGCTCTGCATCCCCGCGATCACGTCGCCCTCGCTCGCCATCAGCGCGTCGAGGTGCTCGACGAAGCGGACCTCGGTGATCGCGGGATCCTCGGTGGACAGCAGCTGCACGGTACCTTCGGAGAGCGAGATGAAGTCGCTCCCCTCGGTCTTCTGGTGCTTGATCATCACCAGTTCGGGATCCTCGAGCGTGCCTACCACCACATCACCGCGCCACTGATCGTCCCACTCGACATTGACGATGTTGTCGACGAAGTAGGACACCAGGAAGCTGAGCTCGTAGTTGGGCTCGTTCTCGGCGACGACCGAGTGCGACGTGGTCGAGCACGCCGCGAGCATGACCTCGGGATCGTGCGAGAGCGCGTAGACCTCTGCGGGTGGCGCGAAGATGAAGCCGCGCCCGTACGCCATGATGATCGGCTCGGCCGTCGACGTCACGGAGAGGGCTTCGACGACCGTACCGTCGAGCGTCTGGTTCTCCGCGTCGTCGGGGAAAGGCTCGAGGCCGGATGGAAATGGCGTCGAGATGTCGTCCTGACATCCGACGAGGGCGAGCGCGATCAACAAGTACTTCATTTCTTGAACCGAGCTGTCGCCGCGGGCGCGACCTTGCGATGGACGAGGATCAGCGCCGACACCGGGATCACGAGCGCGAGTCCGACGGTCATCAGCGAGACGAGATGGGTGGGGTTCGACAGCGCGAGGTGCCCTCCGCCACGCAGCGCCGGCCACGCCAGATACAACGTGAGGGCCGCGGCGACCACGCCGTACGCGCTGGCGATGATGCGGTGATGGATCGACATCCGGATCAGCTCGTAGCCGGCCCAGATCTGGAACATGTCGATCCCCACGTTCCACCACGGCGAGCGATCGCCGGCGCCATCGACCAACGCAAACAGCCGCCCGAGATCGTCGGGCACGTGGCTCGCGAACAGCGTGGGGAGCAGGAACGTCAAGTTGTACGCGGCGTGTGCGAGCAACAGCCAGCCGAGGCAGGTGAGGCCGGCATCGGGTGCGCGGCGATGGATCTCGGCCTGGTCGCCTGCGACCAGGTCCGCGAACTGCCGATCGCCGAAGAACCGCCGCACGATCATCGGCCACGCCATCAGCATCCACGTCAGGCCGCTGACGACGGCGAGCATCGTGACGTCGAGCTTGGTGGTCATCACGCCGAGCAGCATCGCGCCGCCGGCACAGAACGCGCTGATGATGCCGAAGCTCGAGTACCGGTTCGCGTGCTCGACCGCGCGATCGATCGACGTGGTGGTCATCCCCGAGATGCCGGCGCGGACGTGCAGGATCGAGCGCACGACCAACATGACCAGCGCGAGCGTCAGCACCATGACGCGACCTTCGCGCAGCGCACGGAGGCCCGTCTCGAAGACCGCGAGCAGCGTGGTCGCGGTGATCAGCGCACCGCACAGCCCGAGCACCGTCATCAGGATCGCGGCACCCTCGAAGCCCTTGTCCTCGGCGACCGGCACCTTCGCCGCGAACCGCGCGAACAAGCCGGTGGCGAGCAGTCCGCCGAGCAGCGCAGGCCACACGGCGAGGCCGACACCGAGCCCGATCGCGACGCTCGTGGGTACGCTGAACATCCCAGCGGCCGCGGCTGCGACGAGCACGCTGTGCCCGAGGCCGATCACGATGTAGCGAACGAGCCCGACGAGCGGAGCCGACGCACCGTCGTCGCGCGGCTTGCCGTACAGGATCTCGAGGCCCGCGGAGCGATGGAACATCGAGCGCACCACACAGGTGGCGAGCAGCAGGAACATCCAGATCGTGTCGGCGCCGCGGACCCCGAACAGCATCGCGAACGCGACCAGGGCGACGCCGACGCCGGAGATC
>JANNBP010000121.1:0-8914 GCA_031385555.1 Deltaproteobacteria bacterium
CGTTGATGTCCGCGGTATCGGTCGTGATGAAGATCTCCGTGCCGACGACCAGCACCTGAGAGGCCACCTTCTCGTTGACGTTCGTCAGAGGGCTATTGAAGGCAAGGCCAGGCGAAGACTCCGTGAGGGACGTCGTTCCGGACAACTTCACGCCCATCAAGCGTTGCCCGGTCGTCGTCCACATCGCGGCGCCGGACGGATCGGCATACGCGCCACTCGCGAACACCGCCACCTTGCTGCCGTTGTCGAGGATCGCCGGCAAGCCACCGATAGGATGACGGTCGGTGTTGAACGAGAACAGTGGACGGTTGTTTGCCGTGGTGTTCGCACCGGTCGACGCCGCGAGCCGCCACAGATTTCCGTACAGATCGCCGGCGACGATGTCCGTGGTAAATCCACCGCCCGTCAGATCGACGCCGACGCCACCCGCGGGAATGCCCGTCGTGGGAATCTGGCCGTCGTAGGTCGAGTTGCTCGGTCGCGGGCCCGCGTAGAGGTACGAGAAGGGCGAGCTCCAGATCGGTGCCCCAGTCTCGAGCGAGAGTCCGTTGACCACGAATCCGGCACCACCTGAGCCACCGTTGTTGGTCGCCGCGACCGCGAGGTTTACGATCGCGCCCTTGACCACCGTCGGACCCGCATGCATCGCCAACCCGGCGCCGAGCTGTGCCCCTGTGGTCGACGGAGTCGTGTATTCCCAGAGCAAGATCGGCTTCGCGGGATCGGTCACGTCCAGCGCATAGACCGCCGCTCCGCCACCAAGCGCGGTATCGACGTAGCCAGTCTGAAACGTCAGGATCGTGCGAAACGATCTCTCGGTCGTTGTAGCGCCCGTGGACGGATCAGGGAACGCACCGAAGGCATCGACGACCCGCACCGAGCCATCGATCCGCTGCTTGTTGACCCGGATCAACGGGAGTTGGACGCGAGGGATGAACGCCCACAGCTCGGTGCCCGGGACGACACCGTTTGGAGGAGAGGAGCCGTCCGGCATCGTCGTCGGACAGATGTTGCTCTGCGATGCAGTCGTGCCGCCCGTACCCGCGCATACAGCATGCAACATGCCGTCGGCACCGCCGAAGTAGATCATGGTAGGCCGCGTGTTCACGCCTGCCACCGAGCTCGGTCCGATCATCGCGACCGTCGAGCGATCGACGCCGCCCAACGTGGACACCGTGCCGTTGGTCTTCCCCTTCAACACACGACGCACGATCGTCTGCCACTCGGTGTTGGTGATGTTCGGGACCTGGTTCGCGCCGGTACCGGCGGGGGCGATCCGCTGTCCGATCGCAGTCGCGTTCGAGTCCTTGAACAGCGTCAGACGCGAGCTCGGAGCTCCGCCGAACGTCGTCAAGCCGTTGCTCGGGGTGTTGATATTGGTGAACACGTTGCGACAACTTGCCGAGAACGAGCTGTTCGTGCCGAGCCCGCATCCGCTCGTCGTCACCGTCGGGATTCCATTCGCCGCGTCGAGCGTGATCGTGCCGCTCGAGAAGGTGCTCGATGTCGTCGTGACGGTCGAGGCGACACGTGCTCGCATGTGGCCCTCGATATAGGGGAACTCGAAGCTCGCGACGTCCGTGGTCGTCAGGATCGTCTTCGCCGTCCCGGTGGTCGGCACGAACGTGCCCTGCACGACGTGTGACTGTCCCGCGATCGTCGCGACGATCGGTGTGGCGCGCGAGACCTCGTTGGTGGTGCACGCGAGCTGCGAGGTCGTCACGTTGGAGAGTGCCTTGTCGTAGTGAATGAAGCCGTTGTTGCCGCTCCACGACACCGACTTGGCGACGACGGCGCCGAAGATCGCACCGTTGCCGGTGATCGTGACGTCGGCTTTCGGGCAGTAGATCGCGTAGTAGGCGCTGCCGTTGCCGACAACGCTGATCGTCTGCGGCGCGCTACTGGTGCACATGAAGATCAGCTTCGTCGGATCGAGCGTGCTGTTCACGATCGCCGCATTACCCGAGAGGCTCATCACGTTGCCGCTGCCGGTGAGGTACACGACCACCGGTCCCGCCGTGACGACCAACGCCTTGTTGCCGGAGAGGGAGAGCGAGGTCATCGAGTACGACCCGGCAGTCGCGATCGTCGCGTTGTTCGTGATCACGCCGAGCGCACCCGTGAGCGAACCGGGCAGGGACGGTACGGGAAGCGACAAGGCTCCGCTCTCCACGCCGAGCGAGCTGCAGTTACTGTTGTTCGGCGTGATGTTCCCGGTGACGCCGCCGGCTCCGATCTGACACTGGCCGCTGATGCTGCCGTTGGGTCCGAGCGAGATGCCGCCGCTTGCAGGATTGTTGGTCGCCACCGAGCCTACGCAGGGCGGCAACGAGGTGCACGTCGACGTGGCGTACGGGCCGAGCGTCGAATCCCAGCTGTCCGTGTTGCCGTTCTGGACGGAGATACCATTGTCGCCGAAGGCGGCGAAGTTGAAGCCCGGGATGGGGCAGTTCGCTGCCTCGACCCAGCCGGGGAAGATCCCTACGAAGGTGGCGACAACAAGCAACGGGAGACGCATCGGCATCTGGTTCGACCTCGAAACGCAAACGTACAGGTCGTGACCGTCGGGGCTGAACTAACGCTGGGGTATCAGCGGGGTGTTGGGGGTAACAGGTGGAACACCAGCACTACGTTCGGGGTAACGACGAAGCAAGCGCCATGCACGCCGCGCGTGAATGGCCGACACTCTGTCTCGGAGCTCCATGAGACAACGCGAGCGCGGCACCGCAATTCTTATCACCATGATGCTGGTCGTCAGCCTGCTGGGAGGCGGCGCCGTCCTGTTCGGGATGCAGTTGCAGTCCACTCGCGCAACGGAGGTCGTCCGCACGGGCATCTCCGCCTCGCACTGTGCTGAGGGCGGGCTGGTTGCAGCGCGCTCTCTGGTCGCCAGCAACTACGCGTCGTGGAGTGCCGGGCTGGAGTCCGGGCTCAGCAATGCGGAACCTGCGTTCCTCCAGTCGCCGAACATCAACCATGACCTCGACAACGACGGCGTCGCTGACTTCACCGTGATCCTCAAGGACAACGACGACGAGGTCGGAACCCAGAACACCACCAAGGACAACGACCTCCAGGTCTGGCTGATCGCGACCTGTACCAAGTACCCCGAACAGCGCAAACAGGTCTCCGAGCTGGTTCGCGTCAGCGTCGCCGGTACCTGCTACGACACGCAGCTCGGTGGCTGTGGCGGCAACGGCAACGGCAACTAACCGAGCAACCGCAGACCGCGAGGCTGCGACGTACCGCCGGCGGATCGATAGTCATCTTCGACGCGGGATCGTTTCGGCGCCGGCCACACGTGCATCAACGCGACGTGCGGTGTGCTTCCAGTCGCCAAACACGAACGGAGCGGCGATCGCGCTGCGCCCGAAAAAAAGCTCGCCATCAGCGCCCGCATTCGTGAAACACAGAACGAGCACTACGAGACTTGGTACGTGCGCGATGTCCACGCGCCGGGCCCTGCGAGGTTAGCTCGCGAAGGCGTTGACGATCGCGTCGCGCTGCTGCAGCGACGGCACCGGCCCACGCATCGCTCCGAGGTTGTCCTCGACGTGCGCGACCTTCGAGGTGGCGGGAATCGGGCAGGTGACCGCTGGATGCGCGAGCAGGAACTTCAGGAACAGCTGCGCCCAGCTCGTGCACTCGAGCTCGCCTGAGACGCCGGGAAGCGGCTTGCCCTTCACCTTCGCGAACACGCCGCCCTTCGCGAACGGCTCCATCACGAGGACCGCACAACCCTTGTCGGCGCAGGCGGGGAGGAGGCGCTTCTCCGCGCCGCGTAGGGCGATCGAGTACGGCAACTGCACGAAGTCGAGCTGCTCTTTCTCGACGACCGCTTGCAGCTGAGCGAGCGAGCCGTAGTGCGTGATGCCGATGTACTTGATCGTCCCGGCCGCCTTCCATTCCCGCAGCGTGGCGAGCTGGGTCTTCCAGTCGACCAGGTTGTGGATCTGCATCAGCTCGAGCTTGGCGACGCCGAGCTGCTTCAGTGACTCCTTCATCTGCGCGTTCCCCGCCGCCTTGCCGGTCGTCCAGACCTTCGTCGCGAGCCACGGTACCGCCTTCAACTGCTTCATCATCGCGCCGATCGCGATCTCGGCGCGGCCGTACATCGGCGAGCTATCGACGACGCGGCCGCCGAGCTCGAGGAACTTCGCGAGGACCGGGGTGACGGCGGCGATGTCCTTGGTATCGAACGTCTGATACGAACCGATGCCGATCGCGGGGAGCTGCTCTCCGGTCGAGGGGATGGGACGAGAGATCATCGGGCGATCCTTTGCATCAGCGCGCGTCGCAAGGGCGACCGTACCTACTGCAGCGAGGTGCAGGAGCTCGCGGCGGTTCATCATCGCAGCATGCCACTCAGACACCAACCGCGCGGAGGATCTCGTCGAGCATCTCGTTCGCCGTCTCGATCGTCCCGGCGATGCCCACGCCGCACACCGTGATCGCCGAGCGGTTCGCATCCTCCAGGATCGTCAGCACGCACCCACCGAGCGGATCTCCCGCGGTCACGATCCGCGCCGGCATCGACACCGCGCAGCTCGCGGGGAGCGGCGCATCGATCGAGATCTTCGACAGGCACGCTCGCCCACCGATCACCTCGGCGAAGCGCTCGAGCCACGGGGTGCGCGTGGCCCCGATGCTCTTGCGCTTCCACGCGAGCGGGGCAGGGGCGGCACGAGCCGCAGCGAGCAGGCGCGACGACAAGCCGAGCCCGGCGGCCTCTCGCGACAGCACGGCGCGCGCCCGCGCTTCGAACGCCGCGAACGGCTCGGGCGTGCCGTCCTGGAAGCGCACGCTGAGAATTCCGGGCACGACGCGGCGGCGCACGCGCGTCGGGTCCGAGCGATCGCCGGGTGCGATCGGGATCTGGAACGTCGGCGAGAACTTCGCCTCCCGCCGGCCCGCGATCCGGTGCAGTGCCTTGCCGAGCGCATAGCCGAGCGGCAACACGCGCGGCGACGGAGAGGGCAGCTCGCGCCACACCATCGTCAAGGGAATCCCGTCGGCGACCGGGCGCAACGCGGGCAGGACGACGCCTGTGGGTGTCGGCATCTTGCGCGTCAGCTCGGCGATCCTGCCGGCGATCCGACCATGTCCGTAGCCATCGACGACGAGGTGACAGGTCGACACCGTCGCGAGCTCGCCGGTGTGACCGAGGCCGAGCCACGGACCGGCGCCGTTGATCCACGCGCGGCGATGACCGTGGCGAACGAGCTCGACAGGATCTACACCGAGCGAGACGCAGACAAACGGCGTCGCGCCGTGCCACGTCGCGGGCTGGTCGCCCCGGATCGCGGCGACCAGCTGGTCGCGCAGCTTCGGATCGTCGAGGCGACCGAACACGCACGCGTCGCCGATCGCGAAGGCCGCGACGTCGAGCGGGCTGGGGACGAGCGCCGCACCGAGCGCACCGTTGCCGTTGCTGGTGCCGTTCGTGCTCGGTCCGCGCAGCGTCACGGCGAGCGGTTGATCCGGGAGATGATCGAGCTCGCGCAGCGCGGTGCGTGCCGCCTTCGCTCGCATGATCGCGTCGCTGATCGGATCGACGGGCAGCGCCTCGCGGTAGCCGATGAAGGTGTCGCCGATCGGGGTCGCGTCGGAGAGCACGTAGTCGCCTTCACCGCCCCACGGCTCGACCGCGGCCGCACCCCCGGCGAGCAGCCACCATCGCGCATCGGTGATCGCGATCTCGGCGAGCTCGCCGTGCAGCTCGGCCGTCCGCGCCGCCCAGGATCTCTTCACGTCAGCTCCAGCACGTACACCGGTTGGATCGGGTCCGGGGCGAGCGCCGCTTGCACGAAGCCAGCCTCGATCGCGATCCTGGCGATCGCAGCTGCGGGAGGTGCCGTTCGCAGCACCAGCGGACCAAAGGCGGCGCGCAGCAGCGGCGGCAGGTGATCCGCGTGCGCGTGGGTGCGCTCGGCCGAGGCCTCGGGGTCGAGCTCCACGATCAGCAGCCTGCCGGTCACCACGCGCCGGAGCTCGCGAAACGTTCGTGATCGATCGCGCACGTGGCGGATCGACGACAGACAGATCGCCACGTCGATCGATCGGTCGGCGAGCGGGAGGGCCTCTCCCGCCGCACGCACCAGGCACACGCGACCACCCTGATGATCGGACCGAGCGAAGTCCTTGCTCGGATCGGCCGCGATGACCGTCAGGGCGGGATGCCGCAGTGCGGCACGACGCGAGAACGTACCCGGGCCGCAGCCGACGTCGAGGAGCCGTTCGCGGCCGGTCAGCGCCAACCGATCGAGGATCCGGTCGTCGAGATCCCCGAACGCGGGCCGCTCGTCGTGCTCGTACCGCCGCGCGCTCCCACCCTCGAAGGGATGGCGGAACAGCAGCCGGTCGAACAGCGGGACGTACAAGCGGGCGTAGATTCCAGCAAACCCACGCCTTTCACAAGGTGAGCGTACTCACATGACGGGGCAGGAACTATCGCCTCACGACCCACCTCGTGAGGGTGATAGGTTCGCGGCGATGAGCAGCAGGGGACTCGTATTCCTTTTTGCGGTCGCGGCGTGCGGCGGCGATGGTGAAGGCAATCTGGGCGGCATCCCCGACGAGTGCAATCCGCTCGGCGGGCAGGCCTGCATGATGCCGTTCCCGTCGATGGTGTACGCCTCGGCCGAGGCGGGATCGCCGACGGGCTTCCGCCTCTCGATCCCCGCGGCCGCGATGCCCGTCAACGTCGACGGCATCCCGGTCGATCCGGCGGCGTTCAATCGCCGCGACGGCTTCTCGACGCTCGGTCCGATCTTGGCCGCGTTCCCCACCGGCGTCTCCAGTGACGGCCTGCCGTCGTTCAAGAACCCCGACGAGTCGCTCGCCGCGGAGTCGCCGATCGTGCTGATCAACATGGAGACCGGCGAGCGCGTCCCGTTCTTCGCCGAGATCGACCAGAACATCGCCGTCGTCGAGGCGCGGAACCTGATGATCCGTCCGCTCGCTCGGATGGCACCGGGCACGCGCCACGCCGTCGGCATCCGCAAGGGTGTCAAGGCGCTCGACGGTTCGGACCTGCCCATCCCCGAGGCGTTCCAGATCCTCAAGGACGGCGGCTCGTTCACGCACCCGAAGGCGGCCGAGCTGAAGACCCGCACGGCGGAGGTGATTGCCGCGCTCGGGACGGCCGGCGTGCCCGCCGACGATCTCGTCCTCGCGTGGGACTTCGTCACGGTCTCCGACCAGTTCATCCGCGGCGACCTGACGACGATGCGCGAGCTCGCGCTCCCCGCGATCGGCAACGCCGGCGCGAACCTGACCTTTACCACCGAGCTCAAGGGGAACACGCCGACCAGCTTCAAGCGCTACGTCGGCACGTTCACCTCGCCGGACTTCCTGACCAACGGCGAGCTCGACAACTCGGTGATGCGCCGCGACGGCAACGGCACGCCGGTGCTCGACGGCATGCGCGATGCGCGGTTCGCCGCGATCATCCCGAAGTGCGTCGAGACCCAGCCACTGCCGCGCCCCACGATCATCTTCGGCCACGGCCTGTTCGGGTCCGCCGAGGACTATCTCGACGACGACTTCGTCGCCAACCTCGCCGAGGAACACTGCTTCGTGATCATCGCCGGTGACTTCATCGGTCTGACCTCGCGCCAGCTCCAGCTCGCTCCACTCGCGGTCAACGATCTCAACAAGGGCCCGCAGATCACGGAGAAGCTGACGCAGTCGATCATCGACTTCATCGCGCTCGAGAACGTCGCGCGCGGCCCGATGTCGCGCTCGCCGGACTTCCAGTTCAACGGCCAGCCGGTGATCGACCCGGCGAACACCTACTACGTCGGTGGCTCGCTCGGCGGCAACATGGGCAACACGTTCATGGCGTACGACCCGAACATCACCAAGGGCGTGCTCGCGGTGCCGGGCGGCAACTGGTGGCTGATGATCGAGCGCTCCACCGCGTGGGCCCTGCTCGTCGGTGCCGCGCAGGGAGCGTACGACGATCCCGAGGAGTATCAGCTCGCGCTGTCGATGTCGTTCGGCATGGGCTTCGAGCCGTTCGACCCGATGACCACCGCCGCGCACGTCACCAAGGATCCGCTGTTCGCCGATCAGCCCGCGAAGCAGATCCTGTTCTGGTACTCGCTCGGCGATTGCCTCGTGAACAACATCTCGAGCGAGCTCGTCGCGCGCGAGATGGGGCTGCCGGTCGTCGCGCCGTCGGTGAAGATGCCGTGGGGCCTGCAGCAGATCACCGGACCGATGGAGAGCGGGGTCACGATCTACGACGACCACCCGACGCCGATGCCGTTCGATTCGAACATCCCGCCGATCGAGGACAACGGCACGCACTCCGGCATCAACAAGAAGCCGGCGCCGATGCGTCAGGTCCAGCAGTTCCTGATCGGTGCGAAGAAGGTCGTCGACGAATGCAAAGTCGGTGGCGTCGAAGTGCCGTGCGATTGCGCCACCGGCGCCTGCGACTAACGGTTCGCCGAGCCGACGCAGCTCGCGCCCGGGTTACGCGACGGCTAGCGCCGACGTTGTACCCAGCGTCGGACGGAAAACTGGGACCGTCCCCACTTCTGCGCGACCGACGGAAAACTGGGGACCGTCCCCACTTCCACAAGACCCCGCTGCTGCGGGCCCACTTCATGCGGGACCGACGGAAACCGACGGAAACTGGGGACCGTCTCCACTTCTGCCCGACCGACGGAAACTGGGGACCGTCCCCACTTCTACAAGACCCCACTGCTGCGGGACCCCCCACTTCATGCGGGACCGACGGAAACCGACGGAAACTGGGGACCGTCCCCACTTCCGCGGGACGGCGGAAACAGGGGCCCCACTGCTGCGCCGTTCTATTCGCAGCTCGCGCCGTCGCTGTAGCCCGCGCTGTACCCGGCGCTGTAGCCGGCATCGTAGCCCGGATCGTAGCCGCTCCCCGACGCAC
>JANNBP010000141.1:0-2947 GCA_031385555.1 Deltaproteobacteria bacterium
GATCCGGCGGACCGTTACGGGCGGTGCGTGCGCGGATGTTGTTCGCCCCCTCGGCGATGTAGTCGAGCCGCATGCCGGGGACGCTGAGCATCGAGGCGTTGCGTCCTGCCGCGGCGAAGGTCAGCTTCATGACCACCTCCTCGGGCAGGTACTCGAGCAGCTTGTCGATCGCCGCGGTGCCACCGCGACGGATCACCCACAGCGACGGTGATTCGCGACGGCCGGGTGCGAACCGCAGCTCGACCTTGCGACGGGCACCGAGCGAGACCGCCGCGTGCTCGACGCTGCCACCGCCGACGCCGAGCTCGAGCGCGGCGTCGAGGTTCTTCCAGCCATCGTCGGCGATGCTCCGCCAGCCATCGTGGGCGACGAGCAACAGGTGGTTCTTGTCGGCCTTGAGCCGCGGGGCGAGCGGGTGCTTGTACCCGAGCTCGGTCCAGACGGTCTCCTGACCGTGCGGATCGGGGGTGAAGCCGCGCAACCCGCGCTCGCGATCGATCGCGCGCACGATCGTGTACGTCGGTGGATCGACGGCGCGGAGTACGCCGCCGTTCGGCGTCACGATCAATTCCTGGCGCTCGCAACCGAGCCGCAGCAACTCGGCCGCGAGGTTGATGATGCCCTCGCGATCGGGAGAGGTCAGCAGCACGAGGGACGGGGTGTGGTGGACCGGCGTCTTGGTCAGCGCGACGGCCTCGGCCCAGCAGGAGACGTCGTGCGCGCCATCCGGGAGCTTCGCATCGACGTCGACGCCGTGGGTCTGCAAGGCCTTGAGCACGGCGGCCGACAGCGGGGCCACCGGGGCGAGATACAGCGTGCCCTTCGCATCGCGCGCGACCTTCGCCCCCTTGGCCTGCACATCGACCGGGGCGAGCCCCGCCATGATGGCAACGCGCAAGGCTTCATCGTCGCGAAACGCGAGTGTTCCCTTCATCGAGCGGCTCCGAGTCTGGCCGAAAACCCAGGCAGCGTCGACTCACGCCCCTCGATTTCTGTCCAAGGACCTCGCCTTGAGTTTCGGCGGGCAGCGGGGTATCCCACCGGCATGCGTGACGTCGTGATCGTCGGTGCAGCCCGCACTGCCATCGGCTCTTTCCTCGGATCTTTGTCTTCCATCCAAGCGCCCAAACTGGGTGCGACGGCGATCAAGGCCGCGCTCGAGCGCGCCGGCGTCGAGCCGAAGGATGTCGGCGTCGTCCACATGGGCATGGTGTTGCCGGCCGGTGTGGGCCAGGCCCCCGCGCGTCAGGCAGCGCTCGGCGCCGGCCTCCCGAACAGCGTCCCGTGCGTGACCATCAACAAGGTGTGCGGCTCGGGGCTCGAGAGCGTGCTGTCCGCGGCGCGCATGATCGCCTCGGGCGAGGTCGAGATCGCGGTCGCCGGTGGCATGGAGAGCATGTCGAACGCGCCGCACCTCGTGCGCAACCTCCGCGGCGGGGTGAAGATGGGTGCGCTCGAGACCGTCGACTCGATGATCACCGACGGGTTGTGGGATCCGTACAACAACCAGCACATGGGCATGTGTGCCGAGCTGTGCGCGAAGGAGAAGGACATCCCGCGCGCGAAGCAAGACGAGCACGCCGCGGAGAGCTACAAGCGCGCCCTCGACGCGCAGCAGGCGGGCCACTTCAAGGCCGAGATCGTCGCGGTCAAGATCGCCGACAAGAAGGGCGAGATCTCCGTCGAGACCGACGAGGAGCCCGGAAAAGGCTCGATCGACAAGCTGCCCACGCTGCGCACCGCGTTCCAGAAGGACGGCACGGTCACCGCAGGCAACGCGTCGTCGATCAACGACGGTGCCGCGGCCGTGGTGCTGATGTCCGCCGACGAGGCGAAGAAGCGCGGCTGCAAGGTGCTCGCGAAGCTGGTGGCCAGCGGCTACCACGCGCAGGCTCCCGAGTGGTTCACCACGGCGCCGGCGGGAGCGATCACCAACGCGCTCAAGAAGGCCGGATGGGAGGCCAGCAAGGTGGATCTCTGGGAGATCAACGAGGCGTTCTCGGTGGTCTCGGTCGCGAACAACCAGCTGCTCAAGCTCGACCCCGCGAAGGTGAACGTGTGGGGTGGCGCCGTCGCGCTCGGTCACCCGATCGGTGCGTCGGGAACGCGCATCCTCGTCACGCTGCTCCACGCCATGGCGGCGACCAACGCCAAGACCGGCGGAGCGTCGCTCTGCATCGGTGGCGGCGAAGGCATCGCACTCCTGGTCGAGCGTCCATGAGCCCGGACAATCCGGTCAATCCGGTCAAGAAGCTCGGCGTCGTCGGCGCCGGCCAGATGGGCCAGGGCATCGCACAGGTCGCGGCGCAGGTCGGGGTCGACGTGTTGATCGTCGACGCGGCGCCGGACTTCGCGCAGCAGGGCATCGGCAAGATCAAGAAGCAGCTCGATCGGCTGGTCGAGAAGGGCAAGCTCGACGCGGCCGCGCGCGACAAGACGCTCGGTCACCTGAAGGCCGGCAAGGTCCACGGCGATCTCCTCGACTGCGATGTCGTGATCGAGGCGGCGCCCGAGAAAGAAGATCTCAAGCTCGCGATCTTCAAGAGCCTCGGCGAGGCGTGCAAGGACGAGGCGATCCTTGCCTCGAACACCTCGTCGATCTCGATCACCAAGATCGCGGCGGCCTCGGGCCGGCCCGATCGCGTGATCGGCATGCACTTCATGAACCCGGTCCCGCTGATGAAGCTGGTCGAGATCGTGCGCGGCCTGCCGACGAGCGATGCCACGGTGGCCACGGTCACCGCGCTCGCGCAGCGGTTCGGCAAGACCACGATCGGTGCGCGCGACATCCCGGGCTTCATCGTCAACCGCATGCTCATCCCGCTGCTCAACGAGGCCTGCTACGGGCTCTACGAAGGGCTGGGCACGGCGAGCGACATCGATACCGGCGTCAAGCTCGGCCTCAACCACCCGATGGGGCCGCTCGAGCTGTCGGATCTGATCGGGC
>JANNBP010000162.1:0-14466 GCA_031385555.1 Deltaproteobacteria bacterium
CGAACCGCGCCGGGCGCCCGGCCGATCGGTCATGCGCACCGCCGCCCCTCACGCGAGCGCTCGTTTGAGTTTCGGCGCTCTGCAGGGCGCCCGTCACGGTTCCCGCGCGGCGCCCGCTCTCGGGCGAGAGCCCCCTCGCGCTCCGCCGGAGGGCGAGGAGCTTTCAAAAGAGAAGAACCGGAAGGAAACACCTCGTGAACAACTTCATCGTCTACAACGTCGCGCTCGACCTGGTCCGCTCGCTCCGCCCGATCGTCGGCGAGCTACGCACGCACAGCAGCAACATCGCCGATCAGATCGAGCGGGCCGGTACGAGTCTGGCGCTCAACCTCGGTGAAGGTAATCGGAGGGCCGGCAAGGATCGACGGCGGTTCTTCGTGATGGCGCAGGGCAGTGCGTCGGAGATCCTCGCGGCGCTCGACGTCGCGGACGCGTGGGGTTGGATCGTGGATGCCGAGGGAGCTCGTGCGCTCCTCGATCGCGAACGCGCCCTCCTATGGGGGCTCGTGCATCCGCGCGTGCAGCCGCATGGCTAGCGGCCGTGGCATGGCATGCTCTCGGTGCGGTGAAGACCTCGGTTCACGACTACGTCGGCGTGGTCTTCTGCGATACCCGTCGCGCGCAGGGCTGGAGGAAAGCGCTCGCGAAGCGAGGCATCGAGGCGCGCGTGCTCGAGACCTTCGGCGAGGAATCGGAGCACGGCGCGTACAAGGTCAGCGTGCCGCGGCGGAGCCTGCCTGCCGCAAACCAGCTGGTGACGGCGGTGACGCGCGGCGAGGTCTCGCTTCCAGGGTCCAGCATCTCGCCGATGATGGCCTTCGTCGCTGTTGTCGTGATCGCGGCGATTATCGTCGCGTTCGTGAGGATCTAGCCTGGTCGCAGGACCGCTCCCGACGCTCGATGATCTCGCGAAGGTCGCGGCGATGCTCGAGCGCAGATAGACCGCACCGTCGATGTCGGGTGGCCGCCCGCGACTCGTGCAGCTATCGCTGCTTATCGCTGCTTATCGCTGCCTAGCTTCGTGCGCGCGTAGGTCGCGACTCCGCCTTCTGGAGTGCCGGCGACCGCGTCAGCTTCCAGAGGATCGCGAGCATGCGATCGAGCAGCACGCGCTCCGGCCCTTCGGAGGCGATCCAACCCCACGCGACCCCGGCATCCAGCGCCGCGCGTACCTCGCTCGCACTGCCATGCGCGATCTCGTAGTGACGCAAGCGATTCCCATTCGAGTACTTCTGACCCTCGGCCAGGTTGAGCAGCACGCTCTGCGCGGCTCGCTTCAACTGATCCGCGAGCTCCAGATCCTCGCGCTTGATCTGCACGACCAGCGGTGCGAGGGACGTGATGAGCTGTTTTGCGATCTCGTATGCGTGAAACATGTGCACGTTCTCCTGTGGCGATCGTTTCGAGGACCCCAGCTCCTCGGGCTCTCCGAGGACGGGCGCTCTCTCGCCTGACGCGGGCCAGCGCGCACGGCCCGTGACGAGCGCGGGCTGGGCGCGCGCGTTCACCCGAGCGCCGAGCTGTGCGGCGATCGAGCGCGTTGCAGCGAAGCCTCGGCGCTCGGCGCGGGCCGGGGCGCGAGGGCCCGCAAAGGCGAGAGCGCCCGGCCGAGGACCGAGAACATCAACGACGTGGCTCTCGAGACGAGCGCCCACAATCGGCCTGAAATCAACGGACCCGGATACGGACCCGGATCGGCCGGCGATCGGATGCGGCCCCGGATGCGGCCGGCGATCGGATGCGGCCCGGATGCGGCCGGCGATCGGATGCGGACCCCGGATGCGGCCGGCGATCGGATGCGGGCGCGATGTGCCCGAGTGATGGTATGGACGGTCGGTGAACCGCGCCCTCTCGCTCCTCTTCATCGTTGCGTGCACGTCGACCACTCCGCCGCCGATGCAATCGCAACCACGGCCGAATGAGACCACGCCCGCTCCGACGCCCGAGCCGGGCACGTCGGTGCCCTCCGCCGGCAGCGCAGAAGACCACCACCACACACCACCCGGCCCGAAGCCGGCCGGTGGAGCGGCGATCGGTGAGACCTGCGGTCCCGATGACGCATGCGTTTCCGGATCCGAGTGCGTCAAGTACTTCGGCATCGCGGGCCCACGCGGTCCGCAGTTCAAGAGCTGCGAGATCAAGTGCAGCGGCAAGGGTGGAACGTGCCCCGCCGGACGGAAGTGCGTGACGATCGCGGACGGACCCGGCAGCGTCTGTCGGTGACCTAGAACCGCCGCCGCCCTGGCGATCGATCACTCATCGCTCGAGCACGTTCTCGGGGTTCGTGCGTGGCCGAAACACCGCGGCCGCCGGCGTCTCCCACCCACCTGCCTCGAACGCCGTCAGGTAGCGCACCGCGATCGTCCACCGCACGAGATCGCACGCAAGCTGGAACTCGACGCGATCCAGCTCGCCATCGGCGATCACCAGCGCGAGCTCACGCGTCGGTTCGTGGACCCCGATGCGAACGATCTCGACGGTGGCCAACGCCGACGTGACGTACTGCGCAGGTTCTGGGTCGACCGAGATCACGTCGATGATCGGATCACCCGTGTCAGCGACGATCTGCTGGATGGTCGCGCCGTCGCCCATCAGCTTGTAGATGAAGTCGGGATCTTCGTCGTCGGTGTCGAGCGCGACCTTCGAGCGCACTCCAGGCTCCCGCGCGACGGCGTACACATCGATGTCTCCACGCGCGATCCCCGGAAACCTCTCGACGAACAGCTCCTTTGGAAGCGCCGCCACCCGTCGACTCACGAACATCAACGGTCCCTCCATCACGACACTGACGTGCAGGGGCGCGTACGGATCTCCGTCGAGCATGTTGGGGCGGGGCAGCACCGCAGGCACCCCACCTTCGAGGTGACCTTCGAGCGTGCCGTCAGGGCAGCGTCTGGAGGGGTGGAAGATCATGCTGCCTCAGAACCGAAATCCCGCCGTCACCGCCGCCCCATTCGGCGTCACGGTCGGCGTCACCTGCACGGTCTCTTCCTTCACCGTGAACCGCCACGCCGCCAACCCTCCCAGCACCGCCGCCACGCCCAACCCCGCCCACGACAGCTTCTGATCCCTCTTCCCCTCGGCCACCAGATCATCCAGCCGCGCCTTCGTCGACGCATCGAACACCGGTGGCTGCCCACCGAGCCCGACGTACAGATCATCCACATCCGCCTCCGCCGCGTTTGCCGAGTACGCCAGCACGGCCCCGACCGTGGCCGCCGCGATCGCTCCACCGACCAGGATCCACGCGGCTCGATGCCGGCCCTTCGCCACAGGCGGCTTCGGCGCCGCACTCCCCGATCCCACAACGGGCACAGCACTCCCACTCCCACTCCCCGCCGCGCCCGCCTCGACCGGCTTCACCACCGTCGGATCCTCGAGATCCGCAGGCAATCCATCAGGGTCGTACCCGCACACCCGGATCTTCTCCCTCGTCAGCGCGAAGAAATCCGGCGTCGGCTTCCCGATCTTCAAGTACACCGCGAAGTGCGCGACCGCCGGCCTGCAGTCGTTCGCCTTCTGGTGCACCACGCCCAGCTTGTAGAGCAGCGCTGGATCCCTCGTGATCTCGTACGCCGCCTTGTAATCCCGCAACGCATCCTCGACCCGCGACTCCTCGAGCGCCTTCTCCGCGGATGCATACAGCACCCGCGCCCGATCGAGATCGGGTGCCGGCTGCGTGTGAGCCGGCCTCCCGGCGAGCAGGATGGCACCTACGCACGTCAGCAGGACCACGATCACCGAGCGCATGGGTCGAGCGTAGCCCAGTTCTGCGCTATACCGCTCGCCGGAGCTCGTATGGCGAAGATCGACATGGTCCGTAACCTCGGCGTCGTCGCACATATCGACGCTGGCAAGACCACCGTCTCCGAACGGTTTCTCTTTCACTCCGGCAAGATCCACAAGGTCGGCGAGGTCCACGACGGTGAGACCGAGATGGACTGGATGGAGCAGGAGCGCGAGCGCGGGATCACGATCACCGCGGCCGCGATCACCTTCGAGTGGAAGAAGCACGAGATCCACCTGATCGACACCCCCGGCCACGTCGACTTCACGATCGAAGTCGAGCGCTCGCTGCGGGTGCTCGACGGCGCGGTCGTCGTGTTCTGCGGGGTCGCTGGCGTGCAGCCGCAGTCCGAGACGGTCTGGCACCAGGCCGACAAGTTCAAGATTCCGCGGATCGCGTTCATCAACAAGCTCGACCGCGTCGGCGCGTCGTTCCCCGGCGTGATCGCCGACATCAAGGAGCGACTCGGCGCGAACGCGGTACCGATCCAGCTACCGATCGGCGTCGAGGACGAGTTCTCCGGCTGCATCGATCTGGTTCGCCAGAAGGCGATCATGTTCTCGGGCGACGTCACCGATACGCCCGACGTCGTCGACATCCCCGAGGAGCTCCGCGCGCAGGCGGCCGATGCTCGGGATCAGATGATCCAGTCGATCGCGGATCTCGACGATGCGATCGCCATGAAGTACCTCGAGGGTCAAGAGATCAGCGTCGCGGAACTGGACGCCGCGATTCGCAAGGCCACGATCGGGGTCAAGATGGTCCCGGTGTGTGCGGGCACCGCGCTGCGCAACAAGGGGATCCACCCGTTGCTCGACGCGGTGATCGCGTACCTGCCGTCACCCGTCGACGTGCCGCCCGTGACCGGCGTCGATCCCCGGTCGCTCCATTCACAGCATGGGGAGGAGCGGCTGGTCCGCACCCCGAAGAACAGCGAGCCGTTCGCGGCACTCGTGTTCAAGATCGCGATGGACGAGGGCCGCAAGGTCGTGTTCTTCCGCGTGTTCAGCGGCACGATCGAGGCCGGTGGCGAGGTGCTCAACGTCCGCACCGGCAAGAAGGAGAGGATCGCGCGGCTGTTCCAGATCCACGCCGCGAAGCGCGAGCGCCTCGAGAAGGCCGTCGCCGGCGAGATCGTCGCCGCGGCAGGCCTCAAGGACGCTACGACCGGCGACACGATCTGCGATCCGAAGTCGCCGATCCTGCTCGAGCGCATCGATACCTACGAGCCGGTGATCTCGCAGGCGATCGAGGCCGACAACGCCGCCGCGAAGGAGCGGCTCGATTTCGCGCTCGGCAAGATGGTCGAAGAGGACCCGACGTTCCGCACGCGCGAGGATGCGGATACCGGCCAGACGCTGATCAGCGGCATGGGCGAGCTCCACCTCGAGATCATCGTCGACCGCATGAAGCGCGAGTACGGCGTGCAGGCGCGCGCCGGCAAGCCGCAGGTCGTCTATCGCGAGACCGTGCTCAAGGAAGGCGAGGGCTCCGCGGTGTTCGAGCGCACCGGCGGCGAGGGCAAGATCGGCGACATCTACGGCGAGGCCACGTGCGTGGTGCGCGCGCGTGCACGTGGCACCGGGATGGAGTTCAAGAAGCAGCTGCCGATGACCCTACAGACCCCACCACTCAACGAGGTGGTCGTCAACGCGGCGATGCAGGGCCTCAAGGATGCGGCGTCGAGTGGCCCCGATGGCTATCCCCTCGAGGACGTCGAGGTCACGCTGACCAAGCTCGTGCTCAAGGAAGGCGCGAACGGCGAGATCGGTTCGCGTGCGGCCGCCTCGGAAGCCTTCCGGCGCGCCGTGCTCGCGGCTGCACCGTCACGGCTCGAGCCGATCATGGCCGTCGAGGTCACCGTCGACGAGGAGTACATGGGCGCGGTGATCGGCGATCTCAACCAGCGCCGCGGTCACGTCCAGGATGTCGGCGACCGTGGGGCGAAGAAGCTGATCACGGCGCACGTCCCGCTGCGCAACATGTTCGGCTACTCCACGCGGCTGCGCAGCCTCACCGAGGGGCGCGCCACGTTCTCGATGCTGTTCCACGCGTACGACACGCTGTCGTCCTGATCACCGCGTGCAGCGTCACGGTGGTTAGTGTTGTAGCTGGCGGTTCGTCGAGCGAACAACCAGCACCGTGATCCCGGGCGTCGTGTTTGGGGCGAGGCAGCCACACAGCGCGAGGAGCCACGCTCTCATTGTGGCGGGAAGCATTCAGGAAGGTGCTCGCCGGGGTCTGCGACGAGGAGGCACCGGGTCTCGAGCCCGGTCTCGCAGGACACCGTATCCTTGAAGACGATCTTCACCGGCATGATCATCGATCTCTGGAAAGGCGCGCCCGGGTCGGTCAGCTCGACCTTGACGAACGCGAAGGTCGGCACGAGTGGCGTGGCCTCGAATTGCGTGTTCGGTGCGACGAGCCCGATCTGGCAGCCACCTTGTTCGAGGAACGGTTGCAACGGGACGTCGTTGTTCGCCACCTGGACGGTGGTCGCCGGCGCGAAGCCCGCAAAGCCGTCGTCGAGGGCCGCGATCGTAGGAAGGCTGCAGTTGCCACCGAGGTCTGCCGTGGACGTGTCCTTATCGCGACAGCTCCGCACGCCCCCGCCTCCATCGGACTCCACCTCGATGGTGCACACGACGTGCGTGCCGCCATATACGGTGTCGAGGCAACTGGCATCGAGCGTGTCGCAGAGGCAGACCGCATCAGGCACGCAGTACGTGGCCGCCGGGTTCGAGATGCAGGTACCGCTACTCGCATCTGGCGTCTGCTCGTCGCAGACGTGACCACCGAGCACGCAAAATCCCGTGTTCTCGGACGTCGCGCAGGTCTGCTCGCCGACGTCCGGCGAGACCTTCTCCGAACCGAGGTAGACGCCAGGCAAGCACTCCTGCTCGCCGTTGCTCGCGATGACTTGATCGCAGTCGGGGTCGTCCTCCGGCACGATGTAGACGACCCGGTCATCCACCGCTGCCGCGACGCACCGGTAGTCGTTGTTGGGCGGCCCCCAGAGCTCGACCGCAGGTCGCGGCTGCTCCTTGAGGGTCTCCGAGGTCACGCCCTCGAGGTCGAGCCGGATGTGCTGCGTTCGATCGAGCTCGATCCCCGAAAAGATCGCGACTCCGCTCAGGCCCATCGGATCGCGACCCACGGCGATGGCCGTCTTGATGTCGATCTCCGAGCTTGGCTCGAGCTGGAACCAGGCCGCACCGTTTTCGGGGGTCGACACGAACGGTCGGTCGTTGTCGACGAAGTAGACCTCGCCCTCGACGCGGTCGCGCGTGGCCCGCCCGCTCGGCGGCACGATGCCCCTGCAATCGAACCCGGCCTGCTGGTCGTCGCAGGCTCGCGTCGCGAGGAAGAGCTCGACCTGGTCCACCATCATCCCGTCCGGGACGCGGACCTCGAGATACACGCCATCGCTACCACCACACGCAGCGACAACGAGCGCGATCGCGCCCAATGAAAAACCCCGCACCGGTACACGATACCGTTGCGGGGCTGCGCGCGGAAGCGCCTTGTTCAGGTCAGCGGGTGGTCTTGAAGCCCCAGACCTGAACCTTGGCGCGGCCTCCACCGGGGAGGTTCTTGTAGCGGAGGTCGATGCTGTTGATCACGCGGTCATCGCCCGGGAGATCGATCACACGGGTCCGCTGGTTCTCGCGGAAGTAGTGGTTGACCGCGGGCTTGTAGGGGGTGCCACGCGGGAAGTTGACGGTGAAGTCGAGGAGCTCGAGGTCGCTGTCGAGCACCACGATGGTCAGCTTGCTGAACCGGCCCTCGTAGCGACCGACGTTGATGCGATCGCGATCCGCGCGACGGCCGTAGTCGACGACCTGCTCGCCGAGCATCGTCCAGCCGCGGCTATCCCAGCTGAACTGCGCGGGCGGCGCAGGCGGGCGACCATCAGACTTGAAGCCCCAGACCTGGACCTTCGCGCGACCGCCACCGGGGAGGTTCTTGTAGCGGAGGTCGATGCTGTTGATCACGCGGTCATCACCTGGGAGGTCGATCACGCGGGTCCGCTGGTTCTCGCGGAAGTAGTGGTTGACCGCCGGCTTGTACGCGGTGCCGCGCGGGAAGTTGACCTGGAAGTCGAGGAGCTCGAGATCGCTGTCGAGCACGACGATCGTCAGCTTGCTGAACCGACCCTCGTAGCGGCCGACGTTGATGCGATCGCGATCCGCGCGACGGCCGTAGTCGACGACTTGCTCGCCGAGCATCGTCCAGCCGCGGTTGTCCCACGAGAACACCGGCGGCGGCGGGGGGGGAGCCGACTTCAAGCCCCACACCTGGACGCGAGCGCGAGGACCGCCGGGGATGTTGCGATACGTGAGGTCGATGCTGTTGATCACGCGGTCATCACCGGGGAGGTCGATCACGCGGGTCCGTTGATTCTCGCGGAAGTAGTGGTTGACCGCGGGAGCGTACGGCCGGCCGCTGGGGAAGTTGATCTGAAAGGTGCGCATCTCGAGGTCGCCATCGAGCACGACCAGCGTCAGCTTGCTGAACCGGCCCTCATAGCGGCCGACATTGATGCGATCGCGATCGGCGCGACGACCGTAGTCGACGACCTGCTCGCCGAGCATCGTCCAGCCACGGTTGTCCCACGAGAACGGCGGAGGGGGAGGCGGGGGCTCGACCTTGAAGCCCCACACCTGGACGCGGGCGCGACCGCCACCGGGGAGGTTGCGATAGCGCATGTCGATGCTGCTGATCACGCGGTCATCGCCCGGGAGGTCGATCACGCGGGTGCGCTGGTTCTCGCGGAAGTAGTGGTTGACCGCCGGGGCGTAGTTGTTGCCGCGGGGGAAGTTGACGCTGAAGTTGAGGAGCTCGAGGTCGCTGTCGAGCACGACGACGGTCAGCTTGCTGAACCGGCCCTCATAGCGGCCGACGGTGATGCGATCGCGATCGGCGCGACGGCCGTAGTCGACGACCTGCTCGCCGAGCAGCGTCCAGCCGCGGTTGTCCCACGAGAACGCCGGCGGGGGAGGTGGGGGCACGACCTTGAAGCCCCACACCTGGACGCGCGCGCGACCGCCACCGGGGAGGTTGCGATAGCGCATGTCGATGCTGCTGATCACGCGGTCATCGCCCGGGAGGTCGATCACGCGGGTCCGCTGGTTCTCGCGGAAGTAGTGGTTGACCGCCGGGGCGTAGTTGGTACCGGTGGGGAAGTTGACGCTGAAGTTGAGGAGCTCGAGGTCGCTGTCGAGCACGACGACGGTCAGCTTGCTGAACCGGCCCTCGTACTTGCCGACGTTGATGCGATCGCGATCGGCGCGACGGCCGTAGTCGACGACCTGCTCGCCGAGCAGCGTCCAGCCGCGGTTGTCCCACGAGAACTGCGGCGGCGGCGGCGGCGGCGTGTTCACCGTCTTGAACCCCCAGACCTGGACCTTCGCGCGGCCTCCACCGGCGAGGTTGCGATACTTGAGATCGATGCTCTCGATCCGGCGGTCATCACCGGGCAGGTCGATCACACGCGTGCGGCTGTTCTCGCGGAAGTAGTGGTTGACGCCGGCGGGCGACCAGGCCTGACCGCGCGGGAAGTTGACGGTGAACTCGAGCATCTCGAGATCCGAGTCCGTGACGACGACGGTGAGCTTGCTGAACCGACCCTCGTACTTGCCGACGTTGATGTGATCGCGATCGGCGCGACGGCTGCCATCGACCCACTGCTCTCCGAGCAGGGTCCATCCCGACGAGTCCCAGACCGGACGTGAGGGTGCAGGTCGATACGGTTGTGCCGCGACGACACCCACTGTCGCGACGAGGAATAACAGCCCCAGCAAGAACGCTCTTCGCATGCGTCGGACGCTAACACGGCTTTTCCGAGAAATTGTCCGGTAGGAACAGCAGGATGACCGACGCCACGTGCCGATCGATCGAGCGTGAATATCGCCGAGCGCCGGTCGTCTGTACGCGTTCGGTCTGTATGCGGTTATCGAACTGCACGGCCGCGTAGGCAAAAACTCGCGAGCAGTGATCGTCCCCCTCGACGATCATTTTCATGTCTCTTCGTGTGTCGGCGCGCCGCCAGGTCGCTCCGCAGTTTCCCCGCGCCGATCCCCAAGCGGCGCCGGTCATCAAGTGGGTCGGCGGCAAGACCAAGCTCCTGCCCGAGCTCCTCGCTCGGATGCCGGAGAAGTTCTCCCGCTACTTCGAACCATTCGCCGGCGGTGCGGCGCTGTTCTTCCGGGTCTCCCCCGAGCGCGGCGTGCTAGCCGACTACAACTCCGATCTGATCAACCTCTACACGGTGCTCGGTCGCGACGTGGCGTCGGTGATCAAGCGGCTCGAGTATCACCGCGAGCATCACTCCGAGTCGCACTACTACTCGGTGCGCGAGCGCTGGAACGATCGCGAAGTCGCGTGGGCGACTGCCGATCGCGCGGCGACGTTCATCTACCTCAACAAGACGTGCTTCAACGGCCTGTGGCGCGTCAACCGCGCGGGGGCGTTCAACGTCCCGATCGGTCGCTACACCGATCCGCCGATCTGCGTACCCGACACGCTGCGCGCCGCACACAGCGTGCTCGCGCGAGCGGAGCTCCGGAACTGCGACTACCGGACGGCGGTGGAGGATGCGAAGCGCGGCGACTTCGTCTACTTCGATCCGCCGTACGATCCGGTGACCACGACCTCGAACTTCACGAGCTACACGAACCAGGCGTTCGGTCCCGAGCAGCAGAAGGAGCTCGCGGACACGGTGCGCAAGCTGGTCGCGCGTGGCTGTAAGGTGATGCTGTCGAACAGCGACACCCCGTACATCCGGCAGCTCTACAAGGGCTTCACCGTCGATCGCGTGATGGTGTCGCGCGCGATCAACTCGAACGCGGCGAAGCGTGGCGAGGTCGCCGAAGTGATCGCGACCGCCGGCTACTGACGCGTAGCTGTCGCGAGCTTGCCGTCGCTGATCAACGCCAGGTTCGGCGGTCGCAGCTACGCGAGCGCGCCCGTCGACGCGAACTTCTGCGTCGTCGGGTCATAGTCGAGCAGCGTACCGGCGGCACCCGCGGACTTCGCGATCCGCACGATGTCATCGCGGTTTCCGCGAACCACCATGCGGGGTTCCGCACCATTCAAATCCGAGACGGAGATGAACTGGCGTGCCTTCACCATGTTCTTGAACACCAGCAGGTAGGTCTGGTCGTTGCCTGCGCGCGCCATCACGGGCACGCGGCCATCGCCATCCTGAACCGCCAGCTCACCTTCGTTATTCACCAGCAAAACCCACAGACCAGCAAGGGCAGACGTGGGCGGGGAGATCATTGCTTCCATATGTTTTTGTTGGGCACTTTCTGGCGGGTTTCCACGATCTTGTCAAGCTCGTTGTAACGACGGAGCTGTGCTTGACGTAGCGGAGCTTGGAGGCTCTAGTGGCAACGGCCGTGACACGTTTTCATCTACCTGTCATCGAGGGGTTAGCGGTCGCGGCGGGGCCGATCTCGGGTGATCCGCTGGTGGATCACTTTGCACGCCGAGTCCGCTATCTCCGGATCTCGGTCACCGATCGCTGCAACTACCGCTGCACGTACTGCATGCCGGAGGATTTCGGCGAGCGGATCGAGTTCGAGTCGCGCGCCGCGGTGCTGACCTTCGAGGAGATCACCCGGCTGGTGCGTGTGTTCGCCCGCCTCGGGGTTCGCAAGATCCGGCTGACCGGCGGCGAGCCCACGGTGCGCAAAGGGATCGTCGAGCTGGTGGCGCAGATCTCGAACGTCGCGGGGATCGAGCAGGTCGTGATGACCAGCAACGGACACCTGCTCGACGAGCTCGCAGCTCCGCTCGCGAAGGCGGGCCTGTCGGCGATCAACGTGTCGCTCGATTCGCTGGATGCCGAGAGGTTCGCGAGGTTGAGCGGTCGCGGTGAGCTCGCGCGCGTGATCTCCGGGATCGATGCCGCGCGCGCCGCGGGCCTCTCGATCAAGACGAACGCCGTCGCGCTCGCAGGGGAGAACGCAGACGAGGTCGCGGCGCTGTGCCGGTTCGCGTGGGATCGCGGCATCACGCCGCGGTTCATCGAGCACATGCCGATGTCGGGCGGTCGCCTCTACGATCAAGCGGCGGAGCTGTCGGCCGCGCGGATCCGCGCGCTCGTCGTGGCAGCCTTCGGCTCCCTCACCCCGTCGAGTGCGGGACGCGATGCAGGGCCGGCGCGGTACTGGTCGCTCGCCGATGGTCGCGAGGTCGGGATCATCTCGGCGATGACCGAGCACTTCTGCGACGACTGCAACCGCCTGCGACTAACCGCCACGGGTGCGCTCCACGCCTGCCTCGGCCATGATGACGCGGTCAGCCTGCGCGACGTGATGCGGCGCGGGGGCAGCGACGACGACGTGATCGCTGCGATTTCGTCGTCGGTGACGGGCAAGCGCGCAGGTCACCAGTTCCAGCAGCAGGGACCGCAGAAGCACATGATCAAGATGGGTGGGTGAGGGGTACCAACTGCGTCGCTTCGCCGCGGTTTTCTGAGGGGGATTCCAAAACTGGCAACCGTCGGAATGGACCCCATACGTGGTACGGTTGCGCCACCCGCTGGGACGGCTCTGTCGATCGCGGGCACCGCGGAAAGGCTTTCAGAATCATGGCGATGCAAAACAGTACGGTCATGAAGATCGTGTTGACCGCGGCGGTCGCGATCGGTGGTGTCGTGTTCTTCGTGAAGGCCGGTATCGGCTCCACGCAGACGTACATGATGGTCGACGAGCTACAGGCCGGTGGTGACCTCGCCCGGTACGAGGGCAAAGAGATGAAGGTCCACGGGTGGGTCCTCGCCGGTTCGATCAAGGAGAAGGTCGCGAACCAGGAGACGGTCCGCAGCTTCGTGCTCCAGAAGTCGGGCAAGAAGATCCGCGTGTTCAACAAGGGCCCGAAGCCCGACACGTTCAAGGATCAGTCAGAGGTCGTCGCGACCGGTCGGCTGGTTCCCATCGCTCAGGCGAAGGAGCTCGCGGCCGCGCTCGACATCCAGCTCGAATCGGATCTCACCCACGTGGTGGAGTCGACCGAGCTCCAGGCCAAGTGCCCGTCGAAGTATGACGGCGCGCAGGTCAACAAGAACTTGAAGTACGAGTAGGGGCTCCCATGAACGAAACGGCACCGTTCTCTCCGGTCGCGCTGGTCGGCACGATCGCGCTGCTCGCCGCGTACGTCGTCGCTGCGTGGTGCGTAGGCGCCGGCATCGCCGGTAACGCCATGAAGAGCCGCAGGCTCGTCAACTCCGTCGTCTACGGGATGTACGGCTTCGGCGCGCTCGTCGGGCTCGCGTCGGCGCTGATGATCTACGCGTTCCTGACGCACGACTTCTCGATCAAGTACGTCGCGTCGACGAGCGATATCTCGATGGACACCGCCTACAAGATCACCGCGTTCTGGGGTGGCCTCGACGGCTCGCTCCTGTACTGGGTGCTCGTGCTGTCGCTGTTCTCGATGATCGCGATCGCGGTGAACCATCGCCGCCATCGCGACATGATGGGCTACGTCGTCGCGACGATCATGTGCGTGCAGGTCTTCTTCCTGTCGCTGCTGATCTTCACGAAGAACCCGTTCGCCACGTTCCTGACCGCGGCACCCGCCGACGGACAGGGCCTCAATCCGCTGCTCCAGAACTACTGGATGATCATCCACCCGCCGATGCTCTACACGGGCTTCGTCGCGGCCACGGTGCCGTTCGCCTTCTGCATCGGCGCGCTCGCGTCGGGCCGGCTCGACGATCTGTGGCTCGGCTCGGTGCGCGTGTGGATGCTGATCTGCTTCGGCTGTCTCTCGGTCGGCCTCATCCTCGGCGGCCGCTGGGCGTACGAGGAGCTCGGGTGGGGTGGCTACTGGGCGTGGGATCCCGTCGAGAACGCGGGGTTCATACCCTGGTTCACAGCCACCGCCTTCTTACATAGCGCGATCATACAAGAGCAGCGCGGAGGCATGAAGATCTGGAACTGCATGCTCGTGATCCTGACCTTCTTCCTGACGATCTTCGGAACGTTCATGACGCGGTCGGGTGCGGTTCAGTCGGTCCACGCGTTCGGCGAGGACAACGTGCTCGCGCTCCAGTTCATCGTGTTCATGGCGGTGATCCTGGTGGTCTCGATCGGCCTCGTCATCTACCGAGCCCCGAAGCTGTCGTCGCGGACGAACTTCGAGTCGTTCCTGTCGCGCGAGTTCGCGTTCCTCGTCAACAACTGGATCCTGTTGCTCTGCGCGTTCTTCGTCCTGTTCTTCACGATGTTCCCGACGATCACCGAGGCGCTCGACGGCTCGCGTGTGTCGATCGGCATCCCGTTCTTCGATCGGTGGATGACCTTCGCCGGCATCGTGCTGCTGTTCCTCGCCGGTGCGGCGCCACTCCTCGCGTGGCGAAAGACCTCTGGCGACAAGCTGCTCGAGCAGTTCAGGATCCCGCTCGGGGCGATGCTGCTGACGATCGTCGTCGCGCTGGTGTTCTTCTGGGACGAAGCCACGCATACCAGCGCGCTGTTCCACGAGAAGCTCCAGCTGCCGATGTCGCTGGTGAACTTCGGCATCTGCGGCTTCGCGCTCGCCTCGATCATTCAGGAGTTCGTGCGCGGCGTCGGCGTGCGCCGCAAGCAATCGGGCAGCGACCCGCTAACGGCGTTGTTCGGGTTGATCGCGGCGAAGCACCGCAAGTACGGCGGCTACCTCGTCCA
>JANNBP010000211.1:0-32590 GCA_031385555.1 Deltaproteobacteria bacterium
CGGGACCGTGTCCCGAACCCTTATCGGGACCGTGTCCCGAACCCTTATCGGGACCGTGTCCCGAACCCTTGTCGGGACCGTGTCCCGAACCCTTATCGGGATTGTGTTTTGAACCCTTGTCGTCGTCTCTTGGAATCGGGACGCCGCCCCGCTTGATCACGTTGCCGCGCGGGTCTCGGATCTTGGCCTGATCCGTCGCCACGGCCACCCGGCGCTGGTTCATCGAGTACATGTACTCGTCGAGCGTGCCGGGGTAGATCTCGACCCGCTTCTCCTCGACGTTCCAGATCTTGGTCGCGAGCGATCGGATCAGCGTGCGGTTGTGGCTGACGAAGATCAGCGTGCCGTCGTACGTACCGAGCGACGCCGTCAGCGCCTCGGAGGAGGCGAGGTCGAGGTGGTTCGTCGGCTCATCCATCAGCAGCAAGTTGCCCGGCTTGACGAGCAGCTTGGCGAGGGCGACGCGCGCCTTCTCGCCACCCGACAGCACCTTGATCGGCTTGTCGGTGTCGTCGCCGCCGAACATGAACGCGCCGAGGATCGAGCGCACGCGCGCCGGTGGCGTCTCGGGCGACGCGCGCTGGACGACCTCATAGATCGTCGACGACAGATCGAGCGTGTCGGCGTGGTGCTGCGCGTAGTACCCGACCTGGACGTCGTTGCCGATCTTGATCGTGCCGCCATCCCGCGGCAGCTCGCCGGCGATCATCCGCAGCAGCGTGGTCTTGCCGGCGCCGTTGACGCCGATGATGCCGACCTTTTCGCCGCGCTTGACCGTGAGGTCGATGCCCGGGAACACGATGTGATCGCCGTACGCCTTCCTGAGACCCTCGATCTTGATCGGCTCGGCAACCGTACGTGACGTCGGCGGGAACGAGAACCGCATCGTCGAGCGCTTCCCGTAGGTCTCGACGGTCTCCATCTTCTCGAGCATCTTGACGCGCGACTGCACCGCCGCCGCCTTGTTGGCCTGCGCGCGGAACCGGTTGATGAACACGGTGAGGCGCTCGCGCTCGCGGGCGAGGTTCTTCGCGCGGCCCTCGAGGATCGTCTCCTCCTCGGCGCGCTGCTCGAGATACTTCTCGTAGTTGCCGGGATACGAGCGCAGCCCCTCGAGCTCGAGGCTCGCGATCCGCGACACCTGCTCGTTGAGGAACTCGCGATCGTGCGAGATCAGGACGAACGCACCCTTGTACTGCTTGAGGAAGCCCGAGAACCACGCGACCGACGGCATGTCGAGGTGGTTGGTGGGCTCGTCGAGCAGCAGGACATCGGGGCGCTGGAACAGCAGGCCCGCGAGCACGCCGCGCATCTTCCAGCCGCCCGACAGCTCGCCGATATCGCGTTTCTCGTCGCCGCTCGCGAAGCCCAGACCGGCGAGGATCGCGAGGGCCTCGTGCTCGCCGAAGTAGCGCTCGAAGTGATCGATGCGCTCGTGGAGCTCGGCGACGTCGGCGGCGAGATCGAGCAGGATCTGGTCGGTGGTCTCGGGGTTGACGCTGGCGGCTTCGAGCTGGGACTCGGCATCCGCGAGCCGGCTGTCGAGCTCGGTGCGCCCGGGCACGCTCGACAGGATCATGTCGATCAGCGAGCGCCCACCCGCGACGGAGATCTCCTGCGGCAGCCACCCGATCCGGACCCCGTGCGCGCGGGCCACGTTACCGTCGTCGACCTCCTGGTCACCCGCGATGATCTTGAGCAGGGTGGTCTTGCCCGACCCGTTGGGACCGATCAGCCCGATGCGATCGCCATGGCCGAGGCGCAGCGACGCCGCGTCGAGGATCACTCGATCCGCGAAGAACAGCGTGACTTCGTCGAGTACAACCAACGACATTTTGGCTGCGCGTGGATAGCACGCCCTTTGATAGGTTGCGCACGTGACGTACCGAGATGA
This sequence comes from Deltaproteobacteria bacterium, assembly GCA_031385555.1. GTDB lineage: Bacteria > Myxococcota_A > Polyangia > Haliangiales > Haliangiaceae > JABFXX01. The sequence continues at coordinate 1,895 of JANNBP010000211.1, forward strand.
CCGCGATGCCGACCGGGCTCGGATCGAATCCCTGGAGGCCGAGCTGGCCGCCGCGACCAAGCGCGTCTCGGAGCTCGAGTGCAAGGAGAGCACCGCGCTGGTACGGGCGGAGGGTGGCGCGGTCGCGCTGATCAGCCGGCCCGCCGCAGCGACGACCTGGCTCGGCGCGCCCCTCGAGCTGGATCTCGAGCGCGAGTTCGCCGGCGCCTTCCCGGCCGACAAGTTCGAGGACCTGATCGAGCCGATCCGGTCGACGCTGCGCGACGCGGGGCGCACCGAGATCCTGAAGTCCTCGATGACGTGGTCGGCCTCCGCAGGCCCGAAGTCGACGGGGCCGTTCCTCGTCGTCACCATATCAATACGCGAGGGCAAGACCAGGCTCGTGGTCAGCGACAAGCTCGGTCAGCTCGCCGGCGCGATCTTCGGCGGGGTCGGCGGCGGTGCCGGGGGTGGCACGATCATCCTGCCGATCATGGCCGGCGCGGCGGTGGCGCCCGTGCTCGTCCCCGTCGCCCTGATCGCGTGGCTCGGGGGCGCGTGGATGGGGTGTCGCTCGCTGTTCAAGTGGCGTGCGCGCAAGCGTGCCGCGGGGGTTCAGCGAATGTTCGATCTGCTCGTCGAGATCATCGACACCGAGATCCAGGCAGCGGGGAACCCGTAGGGCCACTGCCAGTCAGAACAACCTTGACGTTGACCTCGATGTACCTCGACGTACGTCAACGTCAACGCTATCCGAGCGGCATTGGCCTTAGCGCTTCGTGACCGGACGCGAGCGGCGATCGCTGCGCGCGACCAGCACGCTCGGCAGCGTGCCGTCGGCCTCGAGCTTCCGGATCTCCTCCCCGAGGGGCCTCAGCGCCGCCATTCGCTTGGGGTCGTCGCGATAGCGATCGACGATCTCGCCATACAGCTCGCGCACCGCATCGCCATCGGGAGGTGCCGAGATCACCGCGCGCATCACCAGCATGCGCCACTCGAACCCGACCTCGCCCTCGACCTCGAGCGCGAGGACATCACCCCGGGCACGACTCGCCGCGAGCACCGCCGGATCCTTCCGGCCTTGCTCGACGAGTGCCGCGAGGCGTGACGTCGCGTCCTTCAAGCCGTCGAGGGTAGCATCCCCACTCGTGTGCAGCACCGGGCAGATGGATCCCGAGCCTCGTTACTTCTTGTTCTGGCCTCCGAGCATCGCGACGACCGACGGGCGCGACAGCATCAGATCCGCGGCGATCTCGTCGCGTGGCCGCGCCTCGATCAGGCCGTGGGTCTCCTCTACCTCGGCCGCCAGGGCGACGCCGCGGAGGTGAGCACGGCCCACGCGCTTCGCCTCGGTGCGGAGCCAGCTCGTGAACTGCGAATGGGGATCCTGCTGCTGGAATTCGACGTAGCGATGCAAGCGGCGGTAGTTGTCCTCGGACATCCGGAGGATGATCGCGTCGACGAGCGCCTTGCGGGTCTCGAGGCTCGGCGCGTCGCGATCGAGGAAGCCCGGCCGAGCGATCATCTCGAACAGCGCCGATTCCATCACACCCTTGAGCTTCGCCCACGCGGCCGGGTCCTCGGTCAAGGTCGGGATCAATGCCGCCAGCGCATCGTCTTTGTCCTCGGCGTTCGCGCTCTCGAGGTGCGGCCACAGCATCGCGCGCAGGGGTGCCGGCAACACGCTCTCGAGGTACTCGAGCGCCGTCGCCCGCAGCGCGCGATCGTGGGTGTGCAACGCCTGGAGCGCGATCCGCACGGGGCTACTCGGCAGCGTCAACCCGAGCAGCGTGAACACGTGCTCGAGGGCGCGCGAGCTGGTCCCCGCGTTGTCGAGGACCAGCTCGTCGCTGTCATTCGGTGACGGATCCAACAACTTGTGGCTCTGCCAGATGTCGCTGTCGACGGCGAGCTCGCGCTCGATCGCGGCGAACACCTCGGGCTCGTCGACGCCGAGCTCGTGGCCGGCGCCCCGGAGGTGGGCGAGGGCTCGCGCGCAGCGATACCGGACCTCGAAGCGAGTATCCGCGAGCCCGCGGCGCAGCCCCCAGGTCGCCAGCGCGGGCTCGCCGACCTCGAGGATCGCAGGCAGGCGCCGGCGGACCACGAACTCCTGCATCGGATCGAGCAGCGTGTCGACCAGCATACCCGTGCACCGTGGCACCGCCGTGCGCAGCGCCTTGGTGGCCTCGGCCGCCACCTGATCCCACGCGAGCAGCGTCACCACCTGGGGGACCAGCTCGCGGGGCAGCGCTCCTTGCAGCGCCCGCTTGACCCGCGTGGCATCGCTGGAACGCAGATCGTTGATCCGGCCGATCGTCGCGTCGAGTGCGGGCGTCGTCGGCTTGGAAAACGTTGCGGCGATCGACGGGATCCGACGCGCGAGGCCGGATGCGCGCAGATCGAGCAGCGACATCGCCGTTTGATCACCTGCGTCCGTGAGCGTGACCCTCGATAGCCCGACCGTGGACCAGCCGCCGTCATCCTCGGCCGCGTCCGAGACGCGGACTTCGAGGCTCTGTTCGAGGGCCCGCGTGTACGCGCGCGGCAGGGCCGCCGCCACGCACAACGCCGCGACGGCGGCCAGGAGCCCGGCTGCCATCAGGGTCTCGTACGACACCGCGAAGTACAGCAGGAGACCTACGAGCTGTGCACCGAGCAGGTCGCCAACCCGCTCGGCGCCGACGTCGAGGATCACCTTGGTCGCGCGCTTGGTCTGCTCCGCGAGCGGCGTGTAGATCAGCTCGTACGCGGCGCGATACAGCGAGCTGCGCACGATCATCTCGCCGCTGCGCGCGATCACCGTCGAGGCCAATCCAGGAAACACCAAGGCACCGGCGGTCGCGAAGGTCACGGCCGCCGGGAGCGTCGAGATGCTGCGCGCCACGCCGAGCCGCTCGAGCGTGACGCGGGCGAGCACCACCTGCGCGACCGCCGTGAGGATGTTGGTGGCGGTGTAGTAGATCGCGAAGAACCGCAGCGGCCCCTCGCTCCCCGCGGCCTCCACCACGCGCGCCTTGAAGACATAGTCGAGCGCGGTCGCCGCGATCGCACCGAGGACCACGAGCGCCGCGAGGTTTCGAAGCAGCGGCGTCTTCGCGACGATCTTGAGCGCCGCAGACTCACCGGTGGTGACGACGACGGGCTCCACATGCGGCGAGCCGCGCGACAGAGCGATCTGGAGGGCGACGCAGATCAGCTGCAGGCCGGCGAGCACGAGCAGGATCGCGCTCGGCTCGAGATACACCGACGCGCGCTCGACGATCAGGCCGCCGATGATGCCGCCGACCGTCGCGCCGACACCGATCCGGCCGATGTACTTGCGTGCGGTGCGGGCATCGAACCGCTCGTTGACGATCGACCAGAAGCCCGAGACCAGCACCGCGCCGAACAGCGTCAGGTGGAAGAAGATCACGACGGCCCCGCTCCGCGGCGCGTAGTCGTAGAGCACCCACTCGGCGAACAGCAGCGATGCACTCAGCGCGCCGAGCGCCGGCACCAGCCCGCGCGGCCCGTGGCGTTGGAACAGCCGGCCGACGAGCAACACGATCGGTAGCGACGTGATCGCCGCGGCCCCGACGAACAGCGGCAGATCGGTGACCGCGAAGTTGGAGAGCAGGATCGCGTCGCGAGCTGCCTTCCCACCCACGAAGCTCGCGATCACGACGAGTGCACCGAGCAGCGCTACGCGAGCCGCACCCGGCTGATCATCCCCCTGCATCGTCATCGTCGCTCGACTGCATGGTACAGACCATCGCGGGCGCGCGGCTTGCTCTCGTCCGTCGTTCCACGGAGCCCCTGACGGTTCGGCTACGCCCGACAAGGCGGGGCCTGGCGATCCGGGCGGGTCCAATGGTCGCTCGGCAGCCGTCGCCTCGGCGGCGATGGCGGCGATCACCCGATCGTGGTGGCCGACCCTGCGGATTGGTCCCGCAGGCACCTCCCGCGCTGCCCTCGCCTCGGCCAGCACCCGCGGCCTGGTGGACACTCCACCAACCGGACGTGATTTCGCGAGGCGACCGTGATCAAGGCCGGCGCGCGCGCGTGAGATAGTCGGGGCGGAGGATGTGGAAACCGAGTCTCGTGGTGCGGCCGGACGAGCGGCGTGAGACGTATGCCGCGTTCTTCACCCTCCTCGGCTTCGTGGCGAGCCACACGATGCTCGAGACCGCGCGCGACGCGCTGTTCCTCGCGAAGATCCCCGCGACGCACCTGCCGTGGGTGTTCATCTCGATCGCCGTGCTGTCCCTGCTCCTCGCGAACATCCAGCACCGCATCTCGGGGGGGATCAGCAACCGCAACGCGCTGACCGTGTGGACCGCGACGGCAGGGGCGATCACGTTCGCGTTCTGGTTGTTCTTGCCGCTGCTCGGCTCCGCAGGCCTCTACGCGCTGTACGTCTGGTCGGGCGTGCTGACTACGCTGATCATCGCGCACTTCTGGACGCTGCTCGGGAACATCTTTTCGATCACCCAGGCCAGGCGGCTGTACGGGTTGATCGGTGCGGGCAGCGTGGTCGGTGCGCTGCTCGGGAGCGGCGCGGCGAGCCTGTTGACGATGCGGATCGACGCGCGCCACCTCGTCCTCGGCTCGGCGGTCGGCTTCGCCATCACGTCGGTGCTCCCGTTGCGGATCACCCGGCACACCCCGGCGACCCGCACCGAGTCCAGCGAGGTCGCGTCGGGCTTCGTCCGTCATGCACGGTTCGTCGCGCGCCATCCCTACGCGCGCCGCGTGGTCCTGTTGATGATCGCCGGGACCGCGTGCGTCACCGTCGCGGACTACCTGTTCAAGAGCACGATCGCGAAGGACGTGCCGGCCTCCGAGCTCGGGATGTACTTCGGGGCGATCGCGTTCGCACTCAACGTGGTGTCGCTGATCGTCCAGGTCGCGCTCGTCAACGTGATCGTGCGGCGGATGGGCGTGTCCGGATCGCTCGTCGTGCTGCCGTTCCTGCTGTTCGGGCTGGGGATCGGCATGATGGTCACCGCGAGCCTTGTCGCCGCGATCGCGATCAAGGCCGCGGACGGCTCGCTGCGCTACTCGCTCCACCGCACGGCCTCCGAGCTGTTGTTCTTGCCGCTCGCGGACGAGGCGCGCCGCCACACCAAGTCGTTCACCGACATGGTCGCGCATCGCGGCGGGCAGGCGCTGACGGCGATCGGGATCCTCGTGCTCGCGTCGACGGCCGCGCCGAGCTACGTGCTCGCGGGCATCTTGGTCGCGATCGCGGCGTTCTGGATGGCCTGCGCGATCTCGCTACGCGCGCCCTATCTGGAGTTGTTCCGCAGCCGACTACAGGCGCGCCGCGTCAAGGCCGAGCTCGGACTCGACGTCCAGTCGCTCGAGACTTTGGTCCGCGCCCTCGACAGCGAGACCGACGCCGACGTGCTGGCGGCGATCGACACGCTCGATCACGAGGGCAAGGGTCGCCTCGTGCCGGCGCTGCTGCTCTATCACCCGTCGGAGGCGGTGGTCGAGCGTGCTCTCGAGCTGTTCACGAAGCTGGATCGCAAGAACGTCGTGCCCGCGATCGATCGGCTGATCAGCCATCCCTCTGCGCGCGTCCGGGCGGCGCTGCTCGCGGCCCGATCCGTGCTCGATCCCGACACCCGCCTGCTGTTCATGAAGCTGTCGTTCGAGGACTCGCCGGAGGTCCGCGCGACGCTGATGGTCAACCTGATCGCGTCCGGCGAGATCATCGGCAGCGACGCGAAGGCGTGGATGGACGCCCTGCTCGCGCGCGGCTCGACGGCGACCAAGATCGCGTTGGTCGAGGCGGTCGCACGGCGCACGGCCTCCGGCTTCGACGACGTGCTGATCACGCTGGTCAAGGCCAACGACCCCAAGCTCAAGGTCGCCGCGCTGCGTGCGATCGGTCGGTGCAAGCCGAGCAAGGCGCTGCCGCTGTTGATCGAGATGCTCGGCCACGAGGTGACGCGACCCGATGCCCAGCGCATCCTGCTCGACTACGGCATGGAGGGCTTTCGTGAGCTGCTGCGCGCTGTCGAGGACCTCACTCTCGACGCCGTGTGTCGCGTGCGGATCCCGGCGACGATCGAGCGGTTCGATCCCGAGCTCGCCTCGGCCGTGCTCCTCGAGTGGCTGACGCGCGAGCGCGACGGTGCGGTGCGGTTCCAGATCGGTCGCGCCCTCGAGCGCCTGGTCAGTCGCGTGCCGACGCTGCTGCTCGATCGCGTGCTACTCGACAAGACGATCTCCCTCACCGTGAGCCGCGCGTATCGCTACCTGGACCGCCGGCTGACCCTCGTCCGGGGAGCCGAGGCCACACCCTCGCTCGCCACGCCCGGCCATCAGGTGCTGGTGGCCCTGCTGCGCGACAAGGAGGTCAACGGCATCGAGCGCCTGTTCGGCCTGATCAACCTCGCGCTGCGTGGCGACGACTTCACCGATATCTATCGCGGCCTCGCGAGCGTGCGCAAGGAGGCGCGCGCGACCAGCCTCGAGCTGATCGAGAATCTCCTCAAGGAACCGCTGCGTGCCGCGGTCCTCGGGCTCGTCGATGACATCCCCGACGACAACCGACTCTCTGCCGCCGGTACGTTCCACGCGCCCCTCGGGCTCGACTACGAGGGGCTGCTGCAACACATGCTCGCGAGCACCAGCGAGTCGGTCCAGGATCTGACGGTGTTCCACATCAGCGAGCTGCGGCTGACCGGGTTCAGAGCCGCGATCGAGAAGCTCCCGAACGGTGCGCAGCGCTCCGACGTGGTGCGCGCGCTGCAGCTCCTCGAACAGCGCGAGGCCAGCTAGTGTTCGTCGAAGCACCGCTCGCAGGCATTCGCGATCGCATGCTCGCGATCAAGGCGCTGCCCTACTTCGAGGGGCTCGGAGACGAATCGCTGCTCCAGATCGCCGAGCACGCGCGCGAGCGCAGGTTTCGCACCGGCGAGCACCTGCTCGAGGAGGGTCAGCCGGTCGACAAGATCTACATCGTGATCAGCGGCGCGGTGACGACGAGCCGGGAGGGCAAGACGTTCCTTGTCGTCCACGGCAACGGTGCGGTCGGCGTGATGTCGGCGCTCGCGAACGATCACGTCGGCTGGAAGGCGGTCGCGGATCAGGATTCGTTGACGCTCGAGATCCCGGTGACGGCGTTCCTCGCCGCGTTGCGCGAAGACTTCGGCCTGCTGCGCGGTGCCCTGCGCGCGATCTCGCAGATCGCGTTGCGCTCGCGCGGCCTGCTGCCGGTCGCGCCCGACCCAGATCGCGTCGTCGACCTCGGCGTGATGCTCGATCGCGACCTGACGCTCGCCGAGCTGCTGATCGAGCTCCGCAAGCAGCCGATGTTCAGGCTCGCGAACATGGATGCGCTGATCGAGATCTGCCGCCACATGACGCTGATCCGCGTCGAGGCCGGGCACGAGTTCTTCTCGATCGGTGATCCGGCCGCGTACTCGCTGCGCATCGTCTATGGCCGCGTTCGCTGCACCGCTCCGAGTGGCGAGCGCGTCGATGTCGGCATGGGGCACGTGATCGGATCGCTCGATGCGTGGAGCGGCAGCCCGCACTCGTACGATGCCGTCGCAGAGACCACGGTCCAGGCGTATCGGAGCTCCACCGAGGACTTCCTGGCGATCCTCGAGATGCATCCCGGGCTGGCACTCACCCTGCTCGGTGGCCTGGCCGGGTCGCTGATTCAAAGCGGTCTTTCACCGCGCAACCCTCCGCAGCAGGCGATAGTGAGCGCGTGAGCTTCCTCAAGAGGATCGTCAACGTCCGACGCAGCGAGATCCCGCTCGTCGCACTCATGTTCCTCTACTTCTTCATCGTCATCTCCGAGTTCTGGATCCTCAAGCCGATCAAGAAGGACGCGCTGGTCGTCTACTACAACGCCCATCCACTCGGCAGTCTCGACGGTCCCGAGGTCGAGCAGATCGCGAAGGTCGGCAACATGGGCGTCGCGTTCCTCGCGGTCGTCGTGTTCACGATCCTGTCGCGCAAGTACCACCGCCATCAGCTGACGGCGATCTTCTCGGGGTTCACCATCGTCCTCCTCTCGCTATTCGCGTTCACGATCGACAGCGGCGGCGATCTGATCGTGTGGTCGTTCTATCTGTTCGGCGATCTGTTCAACACGCTGATGGTCGCGACGTTCTTCGTGTTCCTCAACGACAGCGTCAAGCCGAACGATGCGAAGCGGCTGTACGGCCCGGTCGTCCTCGGCGGTGTCGCCGGTGGGGCGGCCGGTTCGACGTTCCTGCGCGCGCTGATCAAGGATCTCTCCAACCCGGAGTGGATGTGGATCTGCGTCGGGCTCACCGTCCTGATCGCGGTGATCGCGATCGCCGCGGGCAAGCTCGTCGATCGCCAGGACCTCGCGGTCCCTGCCGCGAAGGCGGTCGAGCCCGAGCAGGCGGCAGCGAATCCGGCGGTCGAGGGAGCGAGGCTCGTCCTCAAGTCGCGCTACCTCCTCGCGATCGTGGCGATCGTCGGACTCTACGAGATCGTCTCGACGATCCTCGACTTCCAGTTCACCGCCACCCTCTACGGCCTGCTCGACGACGCCGAGGCGAAGTCGCAGCTCAGCACGGTCTACGCGATCACCAACTGGACCGGCCTCGCGATCCAGCTCCTCGCGACGACGTTCATCATGCAGCGCTTCGGCCTCAAGATCGCGTTGCTCGTGATGCCGTTCGCGATCCTGACGAACTCCGTCGGGTTCCTGATCCTGCCGATCGTGTGGACCGGCAGTCTGCTCAACACCACGGACAACGGGTTCAACTACTCGCTCAACCAGAGCGCGCGCGAGGCGCTGTGGACCCCCACCTCGCGCGACGAGAAGTACAAGGCCAAAGCATTCATCGACATGTTCGTCGTGCGCTTCGCGAAGGCGCTCGCCGTCGGGTTGAATCTCCTGATCTCGGCGCTGTTCGTCGGGATCGAGGGCATCCGGTGGTTGTCGATCGCGGTGGTCCTGCTGATCGCGGTCTGGATGCTGGCGGCGCGCTACGCCGGCAAGCAGTTCGAGGACATGACCAAGGACGAGCCGAAGGCCTAGAGCCGGCGGAGTCCGATGATCCGCAGCACGCCCGCGGCGTCCTTCGCCAGATGGATCAGCGTCGGCGGCAGCGTGCCGCGCAACGTCTCGAGCTGGACGATCGTGTACCCGTCCGCGCTGCCCGACGCCTTCACGCCGGTCACGCAGACGCGTCCGCGACGGGCCGGATCGGGTTGCGCCGAGACCGTGGTCAGCGCGCGCCCGTCGAAGTCGAACGTCGCCGCACGATAGCTCACCGGGCGGCGATCGAGATCGTAGGTGACGGCGAGATCGTCGAAGCACAGCTGCTCTCCGGCGAGCTCGAGCTGGTCGACGGGATTGACGCGATCGAACCAGTACCGCGCGGTCTTGCGCTGCCGATCGATCAGCACCCTCGTCAGGTAGTCGACCGCACGCGGGTCGGAGAACTGCCCCTGCTTGACCGCCTCGCGGATCTGGTCCGGCGTGAACCGCATGATGATCTTCGCGCCCCAGAAGGCGTCGAACCGATCGGTGTGGAGCAGCGGGATGTAGCTCGGCGTCACCGGCTTCCAGGCACCGGGCCGATAGCCGCGCGACTCGAAGATGCCGACGCCCGGGATGTTCGGGCTCGCGCGGTTCTCCCACGGCCGCGGATAGAGCCCGAGCGACATCAGCGACGCGATGACCTGCGCGAGATCGATCGCGTACGAGTGACCGGCGAAGAGCTGATCGCCCGCGTCGCTGAACACACCGAGCATCTTTCCGAAGTCGATGTTGTAGTGCATGACGTAGCTCTGCGTCGGGTTGCCCGGATCCTTGACGTACATGTCGACGGTCTGGTCCGCCTTCATGTCGACGTGATCGAGCCACGAGAACATCGCGTACGCGCCACGCAGATCACGGCGCTGTTCGTGAGGGATCGTGTCGTTCGGATCGTCGGCGCGCACGCCGGTTCGCGGCCACGCTCCGAGCGGCTTGCCGATCAGGAACCGGCTCGCGAGCCCGCGGATCGATCCGTCGGCGCCGAGGTTCACCCGCGCGAGCTTGTCCTCGAGGATCTTCTCGGTGAGCGGGTACGGCTTGTCGAACAGCGGCTTGACCTTCGCATCCTTGCCGATCACGAGATCGCCGCGCTTGAAGGTCACGATCTGATCGTCGGGCGTGTGGTAGCCGCACGCCCAGAACAGCCGCGCACCGATCACGTCGGCGGCGGTCTCGGTCTCGGGCAGGCCCTTCTGATCGAACTTGAGGACGTACCTGGCGCCGGTGGCGTCCTCGATGATGAAGCCGATCGAGACACCGCCGACCTTCGTGCTCTTGATCGTCCACGGCTTGTGCAGCATCGGGCTATCGCCGCTCTTCGCGCCGTCGCGGATCTCCTCGAGCGACACGTCGCGCACGCCGATCCGATTGCGGAACCACGTCGAGTCCGGCACCTCGTCGAGCGCGTTGGTGTTCGCGGCGCGACGCTTCGGCTCCACGGCGGTGAAGCGCATCACCGGATCGACGACGAACGCATCGAAGTACTCGGACTTCTTCACGAAGTCGAGGGACTTCGGCTGGACGGGCACGGGCACGCGATCGTTGACGATCGAGATCGGTGGGGCGTTGGTGAAGCGCACGGGGTCGAACCCCGAGGCGCAGCCGGCGAGCATCAGCAAGCTGAACATCGTGCGCGTCATCGGCGCTCCACGCGGGCTCGGGTGTCGTAGACGGGATCGAAGCTGAGGCTGAGGAACACGTCCTGCTGCGGGCTGCTCGCGATCGTGAACCGCCCGAGGAAGCTCCGCTTCGAATGAAACTGGATGCCGCCGCCGAAGCCGAGCCGCAGGTCCGCCAGCGTGAGGTCCTCGGGCTGCGCGTAGACCCGGCCGACATCGGCGAACAGGAAGCCGCCGGAGCTCTCGCTGGTGTCGAACTGGTACTCGATGCTGCCGAGCGCGGCGACACGGTCGCGATACTGATCGAGGTTGTAGCCACGCAGCAGCAGCGGGCCGCCGAGCTTCGGCAGGTCGTAGAACGAGACCTCGTCGTAGCCGCCCGTGACGCCCTCGATCTTGAGGCGCAACGCGAGCGAGCGCGGCCCTTCGGCGAGCCGCAGGAAGCGCTGGAGATCGAGGCCGTAGCGGAGGTAGCGCGAGGGATCGCCGTTGAAGCCGCGGGTATAGCCGGCGAAGCCCCCGAGCAACCAGCCCGCCGAGGGCGTGGCGAGGCTCTCGAACCGGCTCGGGGTCTCGCGCGCGTCGTAGGTGACCTCGAGCTCGCCGTACGCGGTGTTGCTGCCCTCCACGAACCGGGCGACGGTGGCGACGTCGTAGACCGCGGCGAGCTGATCCTCGTTGGCGACCTCGTCGGCGGGAAAGAAGTCGCGGAACAGCAGCGCGCCCGACAACCCGATCGAGAGCGGTTTGATGGGCTGATACGTCGCCTGCGCCGACGTGCGGAACGCATCCTGGCGGAACCGACTCTCGCGAATGAAACCACGGCGTGCGTCGACCGCCATCGGCGGCGCGTCGTCGACAAGATCTCCATCCCCGATCCCGAAGAACTGATCCTTCGGACGGATCTCGTACGACGAGCGGAGGTCGAGCGTCAGGTGTTTGAAGGTCTTGTTGGTCGACAGCTTGGTGGTGAACAGCTGCTTGAACCGGCCGCCGAAGCTCGCGCGCCCGGTGAAGCCGATGTCGGTGTTCGCGATCCGGCGCACGATCAACCGGCCACCGATGTTGAGCCCGAAGCCGGTCTCCGCGAACGCCACCGGATAGATCGCGACGGTGTCGTCCTCGTTGAAGAACACCGACTTGATCTCGGAGGTCAGGTTGTAGAGCTCGAGCGCGTAGAGCCCCTTGCTGATCGGCCAGCCGACCACGTAGACCACCGCGCGGATCGGGAACAGCAGCACGCGAGGGATCCACAGCGCCCATTCGCCCTCGTGCGACTCGCCGCGGAGCTGGGCGGGCGCTCGCTCGGGTTTCGGCGCGCCCGCGACGCTGGCGGTGGTCTGTGGCGATTCGATCGGCGTCGGCGGAGGGATCTGTCTCGGGACGGGTTCCGGTACGGCCTCCGGGACAGGAGCCTCGGGGACCTCGGGACCGTCGGCGTGCGCCGTGACCGGCAGGACCGCGCACAGGAATACGAGCAACCACCTCACGCGCACCCACGGTATCGCCAAAACCTGTTACGCAAACAAGCGATGCTGGTCAGGACCTGGATCTCGGTTGTGGCGCTGCTCGCGCTCTGCGCACCGGCACGCGCGGAACGTTGGCATGCAGGCCTGGACCTCCGGGTCGATCAGGGCGCTCACCCGATCCGCGCCGGCGGTGGGGTCGAGCTCGGCAACCACGACATCCTGCTCGTGCTCGATCCGATGTACTGGACCGACGGCCAGCACGACCTCGATCTGCTCGGCTACTACAAGCTGTCGACGGCGGGCTGGAGCTTGCTCTACGGCTGGCGCACCACCGCGATCGGGATCGCCGACGGGCACCAGCTCCAGGAGAAGCTCCTCCTCGGGTTCGGCGCGCCGCTGCCGTTCTTCGGCAGGTTGCCGATCCGCGCGCGGTGGTCCTTCGAGCTCGCCTCGCTCGTCGTCAAGCATCGCGGTGGCTTGCCGCGGCAGTGGATCTCGTTCGACTCGGGCCGCGACTTCATCGACCTCCTCAACTTCGGCATGTTCGTGACGTTCGAGTATGAGAAGTACTGACCATCGCAAGCTCGCTGCGCTCGCCGGAACGCTCGCTGCGCTCGCCGCGGCCTGCGACCGCCCACCGTCGCTGGTGATCTGTCACAACGCGAACTGCGCCGAACCCGCGGACCCCGAGCGCGACGACACGCTCGAGGCGCTGCAGGAATCGCTCACCCTCGAACGCGACGGCCTGCCGGTGTTCGACGGCGTCGAGCTCGACACGTTCTTCCGCGCCGCGGATGACACCTGCTTGTACGCGCACGATCTCGATCGCGATCAGACCCCGGCGCTCGAGCCAGCGTTGGTGATGGCGGAGTACTTCCGGCGCGAAGGCCCGATCGGCCACGGCGACACGTTCTACGTCGCGGTCGAGCTCAAGAGCCACGTCAGCGCCGACAAGACCGACGTCCACGACGCCGCGCAGCTCGCCGCCCATGCCACCTGCGCGTGGGAGGTCTATCAAGCGATCGCCGAGGCCGCGGTCGCGAACGACCGCGACGTGGTGATGATCTTCGAGGCGTTCAACCCGGCCCTGTTGCGCGCGGTGATCGACGCGACACCGGCCGCCTTGCCCATCCCCGTCGAGTACTCGGCGATCCAGGGCGTGCCCGCGCCGCTCGACAATCAGACGCGCGAGCTCGGCGCCTACCAGGGCCTGCCGCTGTCGTACGTCGAGTTTCACGATCAGTGGATCCTCGACGCGCAGTACGAAGCCGTGCGCTCGCTCGGCGCCCAGCTCGCGATCTTCATGTTCAGCGCGACGTCCGAGACGTTCAGCGTGATCGAGCAGTATCGGCCGCGGCTGATCTACACCAGCGAGGCCACGTTGGTGCGCCGCTGGCTCGACCGGTGATAGGTTCGTCGGATGGCTGTTCGTCAGATCCGGCGCGTGTTCGCGACGCCGTTCATCATCACGCTCGCGGGATCCTCACTCGCCGCCTGCGGTCCCAAGCCGCTGCCGAAGCACGAGAACCCGCCCGGCCCGCACAGCAACCCGCCGGCGCCCGACACCCAGCCCGTCACCGAGCAGAAGCCGCCGCCGACCGAACTGCTGCCACCGGACCCGTCCAAGCCGATCATCAAGCGCGACAACCCGCCGCCCGAGGCACCGCAAGCCGTCAAGGAACCGGCGAAGTACGAGCAGCGCTGGACGGTGATGAAGTTCAAGGGCAAGGACGAGTGCTCGGCGATGGTCGACGTGCAGTGCCCGAAGCCCGAGAAGGGCAAGGTGGTCCCGACCTGCAACCCGCCGCCGCCGATCAAGTACGCGTGCCCCGATGACTTCAAGGACGGCGACACGCTGAAGATCATCCTGCGCGTCGGCGCGACCGACTGCTTCGTCGATCGCGGTCCGATGACTTGCCCGCCCAACGCGAAGTGCAACCCACCACCGCCGCGCAAGGTGGCCTGTCCGACGTGGCCGAGCTGACCGCCAGCGAGCGCGTGCGCGACGAGTGGCGCGCGCGGATCGCGGCCGAGTACACGTCGGCGGCGGTCACGCAGCACCTCGTGCTGTGGTTGATCCAGCTCGGCGCACCGCCCGATCTGATCGAGCAAGGGCTCGCGATCGTCACCGACGAGCTCGTCCACTCGCGGATGAGCCACGAGGTCTACACCGCCGCGGGTGGCAGCGATCCACCGGCGCTCGATCGCGATCGCCTCGGGCTGCATCGCACCGCGCAGCCGCTCGAGCACGACATCCTCGACACGGCGGTGCGCGTGTTCTGTCTCGGCGAGACCGTCGCGGTGCCGCTGTTCAAGCACCTCCGCGAGGACTGCACCCACACCGAGGCACGCGCGGCGCTCGATCGGATCCTGCGCGACGAGGTTCGCCACCGCGACTTCGGCTGGGACCTGCTCGACTTCCTGCTCGCGATCGACGAGTCGGTCGCCGATCGCGTGGCCATCGCCCTGCCCGACATGCTCGGCGAGCTGGTCAAGAGCTACGGGATCGGCAACGCCGTGGTGGCCGAGGACGACGGCGTGATGACCGACGAGGATCGCGCCTGGGGGCTCGCCCCGCCTCGCGATTACGCGGACATCCTGGCGCGAACGATCGAGCGCGACTACCGGCCGCGCTTCGAAGCCCGCGGAATCACGCTCCCGCGTGCGACCTAGACCACCCACCCTCGTCCTTCCAGGCGTGACAGACTCTTCCGTTATGCGCTTCGGAGCTTCCTTAATAATCGCGGCGACGCTGCTGGCCGGGTGTGAAAAGGCGGGTCCGAAAGCATCGGGCAAGCTATCCGACGACGAGATGACGCTGATGGCGAAGCTGCCGAACAAGTTCGGGCTCGCTTTCGGCGGCAACCTGCCGCGGCTGCAAGGTCACCTCGCGAAGTCGCCGCTGATGAAGTTCGCGCGCGCTGCCGAGAGTTTTGAAGGCGGGAACGCGTGGCAGGACTGCCTCGGCGAGAAGCAGTTCAAGGGCATGCTCGGCGTGCTCGACGTGAGCAGCGGCTTCGAGCTGCGGATGGTGATGACCGGGCTCGAGATGAACGATCTCGAGGGCTGCGCGAAGCAGGCGAAGCTCGTCCACAAGGTCGACAGCGATCGGAAGTTCATCACGCTCGAGATCGGGACCGAGGCCGGCATCACCAAGATGCCGTACCTGGTCACCGACGACGGCGCGATCTACGGTCGCTTCAAGCTCGGCTTCGGGTCGATGCTCGCGCCCACGTTCGAGGAGCCGTCGCGCGCGAAGATGGAGACTGACCTCGCCGACGCGAAGTCCGACAACGCGACGAAGAACGACAAGCTGATCGCCACGATGGAGAAGGCGGATCGCCAGAAGGGCGTGTGGTTCGCAGGCACCGCCGAAGGCACGCTGGTCGGCGACCAGGTCCACGAGCTGTTCGGCACGATGGACCTCGACGGCGGCCTCGAGATCGACGCGACCGTCGAGATGGCGAGCGGGTCGGTCACCAAGAAGGTGATGGACTCGGTCGAGCAAGCGCGCGATGCCGGCGGCATGCTCGGCTCGGAGATCAAGAAGGTGATCGACGCGCTCGAGGTGAAGCGCGATGGCGACCGCGTGCGGTTCTCGCTCAAGGTCTCGAACGCGCAACTCGAGAAGGTGTTCGACAAGCTGTCGCCGATGATGGGAGGCTCGATGGGCAAGCGCCGGGCGCGGACCGTCGACGATCTCGAATGATCGTCTCGCGCTTGTTCGTGTCCGCGATCTCTCGGATGATGCCGCGGCCATGAAGATCCTCCTCACCGGTGCAGGCGGTCAGATCGGTCACGATCTGATCGGCACGCTGTCCGCGTCCGGTCACGACGTCGTCTCCACCGATCTCGCCCCCCGCCCGCCCTCGCACGCCCACGCGAGCGGCTCGAAGTGGAAGCGGCTCGACGTCACCGACGCCGAGGCCACGATCGCGATGTTCAGCGAGATCAAGCCCGACATGGTGTTTCACCTCGCGGCGATCCTCAGCGCGCGCGGCGAGAAGGATCCGAAGCTCGCCTACGACGTCAACCAGACCGGTACGTGGAACGTGCTCGAGGCCTGCCGGCTCACCAAGGTGCAGCGGCTGATCTTCACGTCGTCGATCGCGGTGTTCGGTCCGCCACCGTCGGGGCCGCTGCCGGATCCCACGCCCGACGATGTCGCGCTGCACCCGACCACGATGTACGGCGTCACCAAGGTCGCCGGCGAGCTGCTGTGCGCGTACTACACCAAGAAGCATGGTGTGGACTGCCGCGGCGTCCGGTTCCCCGGCCTGATCAGCGCGGCGATGCCGGGCGGCGGCTCGTCGGATTACGCGCTGTTCATGTACGTCGATGCGGTGCGCAAGGGCGGCTACGACGCGTTCGCGCGCGCCGACACGCGGATCCCGTTGATGTACATGCCGGACGGTGTGCGCGCGCTGCTCGAGATCGCGATGGCGGATCGCGAGCGGCTGACGCGCTCGATCTACAACATCGCTGCGTTCTCACCCCGCGCCGACGAGATCGCGAAGAGCGTGCAGCGAGCGATCCCCGAGGCGAAGTTCACCTACTCGCCCGACCCGAAGCGTCAGGGCATCCTCGATTCGTGGCCGAAGGCGCTCGACGACACGGCCGCGCGCAAGGACTGGGGCTGGAAGCCGAAGTTCGATCTCGACGGGATGACCGACGACCTGGTGCCGCGCGTTCGCCGGATGCTCGAGCTCGGCGCGATCCTGTCGAGCCACTAGCGTGCTCGAGCCGCTGGAAGCGTTCGCGTACGTCGGAGGCGAGTGGAAGACGGCCCCGCGCGTGCCGGCGAGCCCACCCGTCGCCGTCCGGCTGCTGACCTACAACGTGTGGTTCGGTGCGCACATGTTCGAGGAGCGGCGTGCGGCACTCCTCACCGAGCTCGAGCGGCGCACCCCCGACGTGATCTGCTTGCAAGAGGTCACGAAGGAGCTGCTCGACGTGTTGATCGACACGCCGTGGATCACGCGCGGCTACACCGTCTCCGACATCGAGCTGTTCCAGACCTACGACGTCGCGATCTTGTCTCGCCTCCCGATCAAGAAGCTCTCGGTGTTGCCGCTCGCGACGTCGATGGGGCGCAGGCTGCTGGTCGCCGAGCTCGCGTGCGGCCTGTCGATCGGCACCGTGCACCTCGAGAGCATGAAGCAATCGGCCCAGCCGCGCGCCGCGCAGCTCCGCGCGATCCAGCCCGTGCTCGCCGAGCTCGGCGATGCGGTGCTGTGCGGTGACATGAACTTCCAGCCCGACGACCCCATCGAGAGCGCCGCGCTCGACCCCGCCTTCGTCGATGTCTGGCCGGTGATCCACCCGCACGACCCGGGCTACACCGCGGATTCGCAGCTCAACAAGATGCGGTTCGAGCTCAAGCCGACGCTGTCGCGCAAGCGAATCGATCGCGTGTTCCTCCAGTCGACGCGGTGGAAGGCCTCGACGATCGAGCTGGTCGGGACGGAGCCGATCGACGTCGACGGCACGTTCCCGTCCGATCACTTCGGGCTCGCGGCTACGCTCACGGTCGCATGATCTATCAGCCCGACGGCGACCTCGGCTGGCTCCTCGAGAGGATGCTGGAGATCGAGCTCGCCGGGTTCGGTCGCTATCGGATCGAGGAAGAGACCGAGGACCTGATCGTGCTCGACGCGCTCGATGGCCTCCGGCTCGACAAGCGCGATCCCCGACTCCGGGGGCCGCATGTCCGCTGGGTCCGCTACGGCGGTGCGATCGTCCGCGTCGCGGAGGTGAGAGCCGACCTCTGCCTCGTCGTAGCGCACGGGTCCTCGCTGGGTCCCAAGCTCGGGATGTCGTGGGGCACCACGTTTCGCCAGCAGATCGCGTTTCGCTGGGTGCGCGGGGACAAGCTCGAGACCGTCGACCCGCGCGGCTTCGAGCCGTGGCCGCCGAACGCACCGGTCCTCGACGACGCCTTTCGCCGCGCGCTCGAAGCACACGCGCATCTGCGGAGCTCGACGGGGAGCCACCGCATCGTCGAGGAAACGTCGGACGCGTACACCCTCGACGGCTCGCTCCTCGTGCTCAAGGGCGATCCGGCGTTCACCGGCGAGTACGTGTCGATCGTGTCGTACGCGGGTCAGCTGCTGCGGGTCGCCCGCGAGCTGCTCTCGCACGTCCTCGCGGTGGCGCATCCCTCGCTCGGACGAGATCTCGGGTTTGCCCCGCTCGCGCGGTCGCAAGACAACGAGGTGCTGGGCAAGTGGCTCGGGCGTTCGGAGGTCGAGGTCACGGACCTCGCCGGCCTGCGACGCATCCAGGTCCCGCTGGACCTGCTCCCCCTGGCGCGACGTGGTCGGGTCATCCTCGCAGGTGCGAACGTCCCCGACGGCTTCCGGGTCGGCGACGAAGCTCCCGACACGATCGCGATCAGCTGCGACGATCGCGTCGAGCGACCGGACCTCATCGCCCTCGGCTTCTCGCAACGGTTCGTCGAGACGCGAGCGGTGCACGTGTACTCGCAGATCGTTGCCAAGGCCGATCCTCGCCTCGGCGGGTTCGGCGGTCTCGTCGAGCATGCCGGGTATCGCCTGCGAGTGATCGAGCGCGATCGCGATCGCGTGTTCGTGGTCGCGTCCGATCTGCGGGCGCACGTGCTCGAGCTCGAGCGCGACGGCGAGACCGCGTCTGGCTGGGTCCCCGACCTCGGTGACGCCCCGCCGAGGCCGCCGCTCGACGAGGCCGCGATCGAAGGGCTCGCGGTTCACGACCAGGTCCACTACGTCCCGCTCGGCCGCCTGCTGGTCGTCGCCGCCGAGTCGTCCGACACGCTGACCCTCGCGTCCAGCAACGAGACGGGTGAAGACTCCGAGCTGATCGCGGCGGGGTTCGCGTGTGAGCGGTCGAAGCGCGTCGAGTGGTACGACACCTACGTGTGGAAGCACGAGCTCGCGGTGCCGAAGCAGGCGTCGTCGATCTCGGGACCGTTCGCACGCTGGGTGCGCTATCGCGGCCATCCGATCCGCGCGATCCAGGATCAGGGCGACCACGTTCTCCTGGTCGCGCATCCCGGGTTCGGCAAGGCGCTGGGCTTCGCGCACGTCTGGCCCGGCGGCGCGATCATCGACGTCTCGTGTCGCTGGGTGCGCCGCGACGACTGCGAAGCCGTGTGATACACGAACCGCATGTACACGAACGCGAAGTCCGTCTACGCCGCGCAGCTCGCCGAGATCGAAGCCGCGGGCCTGACCAAGCGTGAGCGCATCATCACCTCGCCGCAGTCGGCCCACGTGCTGACGGGCGGCAAGGACGTCCTGAACTTCTGCGCGAACAACTACCTCGGGCTGTCGAGCCATCCGCGCGTGATGGCCGCGGCGAAGGCAGCGCTCGACGAGCGTGGCTACGGGCTGTCGAGCGTGCGGTTCATCTGCGGCACGCAGGATCGCCACAAGGAGCTCGAGGCCGCGATCACTGCGTTCCTCGGCACCGAGGACACGATCCTCTACGGGTCCTGCTTCGACGCGAACGGCGGCTTGTTCGAGACGCTGCTCGGCGACGAGGACGCGATCATCTCCGATGCACTCAACCACGCGTCGATCATCGACGGCATCCGGCTGTGCAAGGCCGAGAGACATCGCTACGAGCACGACGACCTGAACGATCTCGAAGCCAAGCTCGAGGCGACGCAGGGCAAGCGACTGCGCATGATCGCCACCGATGGCGTGTTCTCGATGGACGGCGACATCGGCCGGATCGACACGATCTGCGACCTCGCGGAGAAGTACGGCGCGATGGTGATGGTCGACGACAGCCACGCCACCGGGTTCGTCGGCAAGACCGGTCGCGGCTCGGCGGAGATGCGCGGCTGTCTCGATCGCGTCGACGTGTTCACCTCGACGCTCGGCAAGGCCTTGGGCGGGGCGTCCGGCGGGTTCACGTCGGGCAAGGCCGAGGTCGTCGATCTGCTGCGCAACCGTTCGCGGCCCTATCTCTTCTCGAACACGCTCGCGCCGCCGATCGTCGCGGGCTCGCTCGAGGCGATCCGGTTGGTCAGCGAGTCCACCGCGCTGCGCGACAAGCTCGAGGCGAACACGCACAGGTTCCGTGAGGGCATGACCAGGGCCGGGATCTCGATCCGCCCCGGCACGCACCCGATCGTCCCGGTGATGCTCGGCGATGCCAAGCTCGCGGGGGAGATGGCGCAGCGGCTGCTCGGACACGGGATCTACGTCGTCGGGTTCTCGTTTCCGGTGGTCCCGAAGGGCCAGGCGCGGATCCGGGTCCAGCTGTCGGCGGCGCACTCGTCCGAGGACGTCGATCGCGCGATCACCGCCTTCACGGCGGTGGCCCGCGAGCTGGGTGTGACCCAGTGAAGCCCGCCGCGATCACCGCCAAGATTCGCGAGTCCCTCCCCGACGCCGAGGTCGAGCTCAAAGATCTGACCGGCACCGAGGATCACTGGGAAGCCCGCGTGATCTCGACGGCCTTCGAAGGCAAGTCACTGATCCAGCGTCACCGGATGGTGATGGCCGCGCTCGCCGAGGAGATGAAGGGGCCGATCCACGCCCTGACGCTCGACGTCAAGACTCCCGCCGAACTGGCGTGAGCCAGGTCCATGCATCTCGAAGCAGCCAAATGAGATGCACCGTCGGGAATTCCGTGTGATCGTTAGCTCCTGCTGATGGGTGCGGACGTCGCCGTCGAGGAGCAGTTCGGCCCGTACCTCGTGTACGAGCGGCTGGGCGTTGGCGGCATGGCCACGGTCCATCGCGCACGCGAACGCGGCACCTTCGGGTTCGAGCGGATCGTCGCGCTCAAGCGCCTGCTGCCGCACCTCGCGGAGGACGCGAGCTTCATCAAGTCGTTCGTCCGCGAAGCCAAGCTCGCCTCGCTGCTCAACCACCACAACATCGTCCAGATCTACGAGCTCGGCCGGGTCGGCACCGAGTACTTCATCTCGATGGAGTACATCGACGGGTGCGACATCCGTCGCATCCTCCGTCACGCTCGCAAGGTCTCGGGCGCGCCGCCGATCCACGTCACGGTTGGAATTCTGCTCCAGCTCGCCGAGGCGCTCGACTACGCGCACACCAAGTCCGACGACGAAGGCCGGCCGCTCGGCCTGGTCCATCGCGACATCTCGCCGTCGAACCTGATCGTCAGCCCGGCGGGTCACCTCAAGGTGATCGACTTCGGCATCGCCCGCGCGCAGTCGGCGCAGTTGCGCACGCAGACCGGGCGCGTGAAGGGAAAGATGGCGTACCTGGCGCCGGAGGCGATCAGCAGCGCCAAAGACCTCGATGCGCGCAGCGACCTGTGGGCGGTCGGCGTGATCGCACACGAGCTGCTCACCGCGCGGCCACTGTTCGCGCGCAAGAACGAGTACGAGACGCTGCTCAAGGTCCAGCGTGGCGACATCCCGCCGCCGTCGCAGTTCAACGAGGGCTGCCCGGCGGAGATCGACGCGCTGGTGATGAAGCTGCTCGCCCGCGACCCCGATGCGCGATTCCTCGCCGCGGCGTCGCTCCGCGAATCACTTCTCGAGGTTCGCGGCGCGCTCAAGCTCGCCACAGGTACGCGCGACGTCGCGACCTGGCTGACGTGGGCCTTCTCCCTCGAGACACCCGGTGGCTTCGCACACAACACGGCGGATCGCAGCGGCGGTTCGTCGGGTGCCTTCGAGCTGTCGCGTGCAGCGGCCTCGCTCGCCGGTGCGCACGTCACACCGAACCCGAAACCGCGCAAGCCGACCGAGGAAGACGAGGCCGTCGAGATCGCGTGGGGCGGCGGCGACGACGCAGGTGCCGGCAAGCCGATCGAGCTCGACGACGTCCCCGATGTCTCGGGCAAGCACTTCTCCGTCAACCCCCACCCAGGCGACGAGCACGACGACATCCCGGCCCCCGAGCCCACGCACGGCGTGATCCGTCCGAAGCGCGACACCGATCGCAGCGTCGCCGAGATCCCGATCCCGAGCAGCGGCGATCCGATCGTCAAGTCGCCGTACATCAAGACGCTGCCGCCACCCGAGCTCGAGGTGCGCGAGCGCCGCGCGACGACCCAGGGTCTACGCGCCGACACGCTCGATATCCCGAGCAGCGACGAGCACGGCCCGCGGGCAGCGCGCGCGCTGTCGGAGATGGCGGTCGAGGCCCGCGACACCGTGCCGACGCTGCCGGTGCAACCGCCGCCGACCGAGACACTGCTCGACATGCCCAGGCTCGACGCACCCGAGCGCAAGAGCCTCGCCGAGATGGTCGACGAGGAGGACGGGCTGTCCGCCACGCAGCCTCGCCCGATCCGCAAGGAGCGGTCGGCGTCGCGGTCCTCGGCATCGCAGATCACGATCGGGGATGCGATCGTCGCGCGCCAGTCGGTCCGCAGTCGCGCGTGGATCTGGATCCTCGCGCTCGTCGTGCTCGGCGCCGGCGGCGTCGCGCTCGCATTGATCGGCACCGGCGGCGACGATCCTGGTGGCAGGAGCGCCTCGGTCGCCAGCCTCACCGATCCCAAGGTCGCACCCACGCTCGAGGCCCCCCCGCCGCGCGGCACGCTGCGCTTCGTCGTCGAGCCGGCGGATGTCTCGATCTCGGTCGTCGGCGTCGCGCAGCACCAGGGCTCGCCGTGGTCGCTCGAGGTCGCGCCCGGCCAGCACCACGTCGAGCTGCGCCGCCCGGGCTTCAAGCCGCGCGTCACCACGATCGAGCTGTCGCCGAACGAGACCCAGACGCTGCTCGTCAACCTCGTGCGTGCTCCTCGCCGGGTCGGCGCCGGGATGGGCGAGCAGGCGATGCTGCTCCTCGACTCCGAGCCGCAGGGCCTCGAGGTGATGCTCGATGGCCGCGTGATCTCCGATCGCACGCCGGTCAGCCGCGCGATCACCGTCGGCAAGCACGACATCGGGATCCGCCAAGGGGGGCTCGTGGTGTGGCGCCAGCACCTGCAGGCCGAGCTCGACGGCGAGTACGAATACCGCCCGGTGTTCTCCGAGCAGAAGAAGCGCGAGCGACAGCAGCGCGTGATCCCGACCGAGCGCCCGGTCGCCGTGACCATGCCGGAGACCGAACCTGTCGTGGAGCCGGAGCCGCCAGCCACGGACGCCGCATCGGCGCCCATCGCGACCGTCACCAAGCCCGAGCAGCCCCCCGAGCTGCCGCCTCCGCCCGTGACGCCTCCGCGCGTCATCGGTCCGGTGACCAAGCCGACGGTGGTGCCGCAGACCGGCCCGCTGTTCGTCACACCCAACGCGGTCAAGCGGCTCACCGGCGAGACGCCGACCCTCGGGGCGTCGAAGCCCCAGAACATGCCGGCGGTGGTCTCCGCGAAGGTCTGCATCGACGCCTCGGGCGCAGTCAGCAGCGTCGAGATCCTGACCAAGCTCGAGCGCCACACGACGTCCGATCTGTCGGCGACGATGAAGACCTGGCGCTACGCGCCGTACAAGCAGCCCGACGGCACCGCCGCGCCGGCGTGCTTCTCGGTCAACTTCCGCGTGAAGTAGGGCCTCCTAGCTCTTCTGCGCGACGATCGAACCCTGGAACATGTCCATCCCGCACGCGAACCGGACCTCGCCGTCGTTCGGCACGGTCACCGCGATCTCGTAGGGCTTGTCGAGCGGCAGCTGGTGCAGCTTGCCATCGGGCGCCTTGAGCTCGGCGATGCACTCGCCACCCGACGCGCGGCGCGTGAACACCAGCTTGAGCTTCTCACCGGGCTTGCCAGGGATCTTGTCGGGCGTGTAGCCATCCTTGGTCGCCTCGATCTGGATCGTGCGGACCCCGTCGGCGGCCTTGGTTGTGGTGTCTACCGTCGCGACGGCCGCGGTCTCCTTCTTCGCCGGCTCCTCTTTCTTGCAGGCGAACAGAGCCAGGGCGAGCAGGAGGGAGAAGCGCATGGCGCCGACCCTAGCGCGCGTCAGGTCGCAAAGCGAGCGGACACCGCACCACGCGGGCTCGCGTTCTCGTGATCGGCGAACGGGTCGGCCCAGTTCTCGAACTGCAGGATGCCGAGCTCGGCGAACCGCGTGCGCTGGCGATCGCTGAGCAGATCCATCTTCTTGATCGCGGGGACGATCTTCGCGAACAGCATCTGTCGGAACATCACCTGCGCCTTGTTGTGAAGCGCGATCTCCATGCACTCCTTCGTAGGCAGCCCGGTCTTCTCCCAGACCTCCTGGAACAGGAAGCGATCGCGCATCAGCCGCGCCGCCTCGTACACGAAGTCTTCGCGCTCGCGCTTCACGCTCTCCGGCTGCTCGCGGTAGTAGTCGCGCAGCGACAAGATGCCGAACGCGACGTGGCGCGCTTCATCGCCGATCACGTAGGTGGTCAGCTCCTTGAGGAGCGGCTCCTGCGTGTTGTTGCGGATCATGCCGAACGCAGCGAGCGCGAGTCCCTCGACCATGATCTGCATGCCGAGGAACTTCATGTCCCAGCGGCTGTCTTTCAGGATCATGTCGAGCAGCGTCTTGAGGTGCGGGTTGACCGGGTACGAGAACCCGATCTTGGTGTGGACGTAGCGGTTGTAGACATCGACGTGCCGCGCCTCGTCGACGACCTGCGATGCCGCGTACAGCTTGCTATCGAGATCCTTGACGCTCGGCACCAGCTGCGCCGTCGCGAGCAGCGCACCCTGTTCGCCGTGGAGGAACTGGGAGAGCGTCCACGAGAACACCTCGATGTTGAGCTGCTTGCGTTCTTTCTCGGTCAGCTTGTCCCAGATCTGCGAGCCGAACAGCGGCATCATCTCCTGGGGCGCCATCTGCTTCTCGAGATCGACGTCGGTGTTCCACGGCAGGACCTCGTCCGAGATCCACTGGGCGCGAACCGCCTTGTCGTAGAGATCGCGTAGCTTCTCGCGCGTCTCCTGGTAGCCCCAGGTGTACGTGACGTCGAGGATCGTCTCGAGTGTCTCGATCGAAGGACCAGCAAGCGGTGTAGCAGCGGCGGCGGTTTCCATCGGCATGCTCCTCGGAGGTTCGGTCAGACGGGACCAAGACAAAAACTGAAATCGATTTCATTTTGTACTAGCGCTGGTGGCCGGTCAAGGGCATTGTCGAGTCGTGGCCTCGCGCGCCAAACCCAAGCCTCCTCCTGTCGACCCGGAGTCGTTGCTCCGCGCGACGAAGGAGCCGGATTTTCGCCAGGAGCGTTCGCGGCGCAGCTACCTCGCGCTGATCGAAGCCGCGACCCTGCTGTTCTCGAGCCACGGGTACGACGCGGTCGGGACTCCGGAGATCGCGCAGCGCGCGGGCGTCTCGGTCGGCACCTTCTATCGCTACTTCGACGACAAGCACGAGGTCTATCTCGAGATCTGTCGCCGCAACATGATCGCCGCGTACCGCGAGACGATCGAAGGCCTCGGTCCCGAGCGGTTCGCCGGCCGCGCGCGCCACGAGACGATCCGCGAGACGATCGCGGTGCTGTTCGAGCACGTGCTCCAGAACCCGCAGTTGTCGCGCAGCTTCACCGAGATGTCGCTGCGCGATCCGCAGGTCGCCGAGCTGCGCCGCGCCTTCGAGGCCGTGTCGACGCAGCGGTTGACGCTGCTGATCTCCGCGATCGTGCCACGCGACGTGGTCCCCGATCCCGAGGCCACCGCCTACGTGATCTACGGCAGCGCGATGCAGTGCGCGTACGGGCTCGCCGGCCATGTCGGCGCACCGCCGATCGATGCCGCGCGCGCGAAGACTGCGCTCGCCGACTTCATCGAGCGCGCCCTGTTCCCGAGACCGTCAGCTCGCGTCGATTGACCGGCGTCGCCTAGGACTCGAGCTCGCTTCGGGTCCGGGCGTTCGCACGTGGTCGTGATCCGACGCAGGTGGTGACGAGCTTCACGGCTTCGCCCAGCTCGCGAAGTGACCACACTCCTTGAGGATCTCCTTGTAGTACCGCGTGTTCGCGTACTGCTTGACCACGGGGAACCAGGTCCTCGGCAGCGGCAGGCCCGCCGCCGGCGCTGCGCCCGTGCTGTCCGCGCCCAGCAGCGTCCCGAGCTCGGCCTTCGCCGCGAGGAACGCGGCCTTGACCTTGAGCTCGCGGTTCTTCGAGAGGTCGTGCGCCTTCTTGTAGTACTTCATCGCGAGGCTCGCATCCTCGGTCTGCTGATGGGTCTCCGACGTCGCCTGCCGCGCGTTGCCCCAGTACGTCAGGTTGTAGAGCACGTTGCCGATCTGCAGCGCGGCCTCGGCGCCGGGCTCGCCGCCGGCCTTCACCTTCGCGTCGAGCTCGATCAAGCGATCGACGACGTTCGCGTGATCCCACTTCGCCTTCTCGTACTTCTCGTGATCGCAGTCGTGGCAATCGCGGATGTGGATGACGAACGGATCGGTGCCCCACTTCTTCGCGGTGGGCTTGAGAAGCTTCTGCGCGGCGACGAAGTCTCCATCGAGCAGGTAGCGCAGGCCGAGCTCGAACTGCAGGTCCTCGGGCTTGAACGAACCCTCGACGACGAACTTCTCGAACGGCGTGGTCTTCTTCGCGGCCCGCGCGATCATCGCGTCGAGGAACGTGCGCTGCTGCCAGTTCGGCTTACCCTTCGCGATCCGGTTGCCGGTATTTCTCGCCCGTTCGTCGTCGTCGGTGGCATCGGCGCTGCCGGGTGTCAGGAACTCGGCGTCGACCAGCTTGCCGGCGCTGACGTAGGCCTTCGCGAGCTTGCCGCGGACCTCACCTCGCACCGAAGTGACGCGCGCGAATTTCGGGTCGATGCCCGCCATCGCGGCGGCGAGCTCGGTCTCCGCCGCGCCGTCGCCGAGGCGCCAGCTCGCTGCGAGCGCGACCGACAAGCTCGCCCGCGCCTGGCTCGCCACCTTCGCGTCGCCCGGCCGGGCGGCGATCGCGCGGTTGATCCGCGTCCGCGCCGTCGTCAGATCACCGCGCTTCGCGGCGAGGTGGCCGGAGATCAGCTCCATCAACCACGGCCGATCACCACCGCGCGCGATCAGGCTCTGCGCGAGCTGATCGATCTGCGCGTATTGCTTCTTCTGCGCCGCGAGTTGTTTCGGATCCGGTTTGGTGTCAAACATCTCGGCGCCGCGGCTCTCGGCCTTCTCGAGCTCGCGGACGAGCAGCAGGGCGACGAGGTTCGACTTCGGATCGAGCCGGAGGATCTCCTCACTCGCGACGATGCCGTCCTTCGTGATCCCGACCAGCTGCCACAGCTCGGTCTTCTCGCGGATCGTCTTCGCGAGCTTCAGTGATTCCTTGAAGTCGACGTCCTCCGACGGCTTGAACTCGAGGACGGCGAGGCCGGCGAGCGGCTTGTAGTTCGCGCCGATCCGCGCGAGCTCGAGGTTCGCGCGGCCCTTGGTCCCGCGACGCGATAACGCACCGGCGAGGTAATGCCGCGCGCGCCACGCCAGATCCTGCGACGGCGTAGCGAGCACCGCGGTGTTGCGATCGTAGAACGCGACGACGGCGTTCCAGTCGCGCTGATAGAACGCGATGCGGAGCGCCTGAAACGCAAACCGCTGCACGAGGAACGGATCCTTGGTCTTCATCCCATCGCGCGCGACGGTGCCGAGCGCCGCCGGTGGCGCCTGCACGGTCTTCTGGTTGCCGTCGGGGTCGTACATCTCGAACGACGCGAATGGCTCGACCTGCCGCGCGAGCTTGACCACGTCGATCGCACCGATCACTCGTTCCTTCGCCGTGACCTTCCACAGCGAGCTGGTGTCGTACCCTTTCGGCGCCTTCGTCGATTTGCCCGCGGCACGCGCCCGCAGACTGACGAGCTCCGCGTCGCTCGCCGTCAGCAGGACCTTCTTCCAGTCATCGGGCGTGACGCCCTGCAAGTATCCCGTCCAGTCGGCGAGCATCGCCTTCGCGAGGCAGTCGCCGCACCCGCCGCCGAACCCCGACTCGTACGGGTTGTACGCGAGGCCATCCCAGTCGCCGACGATGCTCGGGTCGAACGTCGTCACGTCCTCGATCCCGAGATACATTCCGCCGCCACACGCGTCCGCACGCTCGCCGCGGAGCCCGACGGCGGCGAGCAGCCCCAGCGTCGTGATCGCAGCCAGCTTACCGAAGCGAATCGAAGAGGACGGAGAGCGTGTCCTTGCCATGACGCTGGAGGTTCCTTTCAGAGAGGTCGAACAGCGCGACGTTGCGCGTCGCAGGAGCCAGATGAGGACGCAGCAGATCCGCCGCGGCCTGGGTATCGCGAGGTGCCATGCGCTCGACCTTGAGCACGTCGCCCTGCCGGAGCAGCGCACCATGGAGGAACGCGTTGCGCGTCACCACGAAGCGATCGAGCCCGCCGGGGACGATGAAATCGAGGCCAGGGAGCTCGTCTGGAGAGGTGCTCTGCAACAGATCGACGACGCGGTCATCACGGACGTGAACCGTCCACGACCAGATCGGCAGCGCGACGTCGAGTGGCAGCGGGTAGTCGTCGATCCGCGACAGATACTTCTCGGCGGTCGCGGCGTCGAAGATCGCACGGTCATCCACCTCCGCACTGAACCGCCCCATGTTGTAGAACATCAACATCCCGCGGCTGACCGGCGGCACGCCCGTCTTCTCGCGGTACTTGACCTGGTGCAGCCGGATCGTCGCGCTCAGCGTGACGCGCGACGCGCGCTCGACATCGCCGACGAAGCCGAAGAACCGATCGCGCGACGACTCCGTCCAGTCGCAATCGAGCTGGAATTCCCGCGGGGTGCCCCCGATCAGCTCGCTGCGCTTCTTCACTTCACTCCACGTGTCGCGCGCGAGCTGCGCACCGACCGCGGCCTCCATGTGCTTGAACACGTCCTGGCGGATGAACACGACCGGCACGATCTCGATGCCCGGCGGCACCTTCTGATCGGCACCGACGGTGAGCTTGCCGACCATGCGAGGTTGATGCTCGACGGCGTTCCACTCGATGTCGAACATCCGCACGTACAGCCGCGTGACGCCGACCTCGGCGAGTACCGCGCGCTCGACCGGTGACAACGCGAACGTGGTGCGCCAGTAGTAGAACGAGCGGCCGACGGGGCGTTCACTGCTCGCGCGCGAATCACCGCAGGCGGCGAGCGCGACGACGAGCAGCAGCACGACACGCACGGAGGCCATCCTGCCATGAACGCGCAGGTGCGCCTCCGAGATTCCAGGGCTTTTGGGGAGCGCCGCAGCCCGACCGGCTCCGGCTGTTGCCTCTCTGATCATCGGCTCGCGCAGCGCCCTGGACGGACGGGCTCGCAAGCTCGCTCAGGCCGGTGCAACGCCGCGAACAGCGCCGACCAGTGACAACACGGCCTGCGTGTCGTCCATCCCGGTATCGAGCAGCGCGTGCAGCGCGCAGGTGATCGCGCGGGCGGCGCAGGTGCCGAAATCCATCGGCACGATGTACGAGGCGCGCTCGCCCGACCACACGGCCAGCGAGGCGTGATCGACGGCGTCGAGGATCCAGAACGCGGTGACATCCTGATCGCGCTGCCACGCGTGGAGGCTGCGGGTGACATCGAGCGAGCTGCGGACGCGCTCGGTGTTCTCGCGCGACGGGTCGTCGAGCCAGCGGCGGATCGATGCCAGCATGTGCTCGATGTAGCTCTTCGGCGGCAGCCCCTGCTGATCAGCGACGTAGCTCGCGACGATCAGGTCGCAGGCACCGAGCGCGGCACCGACAGCGACCCGGCGATCGTTGCCGACCTGGCCGCGGCTCCACGCGTTGAGCCCACGCGACAGGTAGTCCGGCGCACCGGCCCAGGCGGCCGACACGTTGGTGACGTTCTCTCCGAGCTCTCGGAGGTCCTCGGGATCCGGCTTCATAGCTCCAGGTACTCCCCTTCGGCGGCGGCGAACACCGGCACGGCGGTCGACGCGGACGTTCGAGCGACGACCTCGTCGATCATGTCGTCGGTCGCGTCTGGGTTGTGGTGAAACAGCGCGAGCTTCTTGGATCCTGCGCGCTCGGCGAGCACGACGCCGGCGCGGGTTGGAGAGTGCCCCCAGCCCTTGCGTAGGTCGTAGTCATGATCGGCGTGCATCGCATCGTGGATCAAGAGATCCGCATCTTGCGCGAGTGCGCGAGCGATGTCGATCGGTTCGTCCGGAGATGGATACTCGACATCGGAGAGGTACGCGACCGACTTCCCTTCCGCGGTGATCCGATATGCCGTCGTGTACATCGAGCCGTGCGGTACCGCCGCGGTGAGCACTTCGAAGCCGGGCAGCTGCAGCGTGTCGCCGCGCGTGATCGGCTCGATCGAGACATCCGCGGCGAGGTTGCCGAGGCTGTTGAGTGGCGAGTAGTGCGGCGCGAGCTGGTTCTGCAGCGTGGCCTCGAGCGACAGCCCCGAGGTTGGCGTCGCACCCAGGATCCGGATCTTGTTTCCCTTGATGAAGAACGGCGTGAAGAACGGCAGCCCCTGGATGTGATCGAGGTGCGTGTGGCTGAGCAGGATCGGGAGCGAGCCCTGGCCCTTGCCGAACTCGGCGGCCATCAACATCTTCGCGTACTCGGTCGCGCCGGTGCCGAGATCGATCAGCAGCCGATCGCCGGCCGCGCTGACCAGCTCGACCGACGGCGTGTTGCCGCCGTAGCGCAGGAAGTCGCGCCCCGACATCGCGAACGAGCCGCGCACGCCCCAGAACCGGATCTTCACGTGGAGCCGACCCCCGGGCCCACACCTGGATTCGTGCGCTCGGGCGGA
>JANNBP010000229.1:0-8099 GCA_031385555.1 Deltaproteobacteria bacterium
TCCTCGCCAACCAGAAGAAGCTCGAGGCCAACCAGAAGAAGCTCGATGCCGTGCTGGCGAACCAGAAGGCGCTCGAGGGCAACCAGGATTCGATCCTGAAGAACCAGAAGAAGCTCGACGACGTGCTGGCGAACCAGAAGGCGATCCAGGGCGACCAGAAGAAGCTCGATCAGGTGCTGGCGAACCAGGCCAAGCTCGAGGCCAACCAGAAGAAGCTCGACACGGTGCTGGCGAACCAGAAGGCGATCCAGGGCAACCAGAAGAAGCTCGACGACGTCCTCGCGAACCAGACCAAGATCGCCGGCAACCAGAAGAAGCTCGACGACGTCCTCGCGAACCAGAAGAAGATCGAAGGCAATCAGAAGAAGCTCGATCAGGTCCTCGCGAATCAGAAGAAGATCCTCTCGAAGAAGTAGCGAGTGGACCTCCTCGAGCGAGCTCGCGCGCTCGCTGCGTGCGCGCTGTTCGCGGACCTCGCACCCGCGGTGATCGTTCGGCTCGCCGAGCGTGCACGG
The DNA here is from genome assembly GCA_031385555.1 of Deltaproteobacteria bacterium. Lineage (GTDB taxonomy): Bacteria > Myxococcota_A > Polyangia > Haliangiales > Haliangiaceae > JABFXX01. Next base: position 516 of record JANNBP010000229.1, read on the forward strand.
CACCTCGAGCTCGCCGCTGGCGAACGCCGTAGTACCGATGACAACGTCCTCGTGGTCGCCTCGGGTGGCCTCGCCGTAGTCGCGCGTGGCGAAGCCGCGTTCGATGCGACGGCGTCGACGATGAAGCGGCAGGGTGGCACCGCGACCGCCGGCCACGTCGTCGGCCTGATCCGCGTGATCGCCCCGGCCACACCCGTCGTCGAGGCGATCGCCGATCGCCCCACCGTCGCCCTCGCCTTCACCCCCGACGACATCCGCGACGTCCTCGAAGAAGACCCCGGCGCCCTCACCGCGCTCGCCGCCGCCCTCGCCCGCTCGCTCCTCGAGGGCCCGAAATGACTCCAGACGCTTGCAGATCGGACGCTTGCAGATCGGGGACAGGATCCGGGGGTCCAGCTCCTCGGAATCACATCGGTTCTAGACACGAACGTAAAAGCGCCAATTGCACGCACTCGGACGGGTCCATTCGACGATTTTACGTTCGCGTCCAAAACGGTCGTGATCTCGAAGGTCTGCGACCCCGGATCCTGTCCCCGATCAACGTGCGAGCAGACGCGTGAACAAGCGCGCGTTCCTGCTCGGCGCCGCGATGGTGTTCCTGGTGAACTTCGTAGCGACCGCACTGCGGCCGTACGCGGAGAACGCCTTCCTCGACAGCTACGACAAGACGAGTCTGCCGTGGCTGTTCGTAGCGAACGCCGCCGGGTTCGCGATCGCGACGATCGGCTACGACCTCCTCACGCGCCGCGCCCACACGCGGATCGTCGATCTGGTGCTGCTGTTCGCGATGATCGCGATCATGGCGACGGCGCCCATGCTCCTCCGAGCGGGCGCCCCACCGGTGTTCCTCGTCGTCGCGATCACGGCGCTCACGCAGGTGGTCGGCCTCGCGCTGTGGAACCGCGTCGCCGAGGCGGTCGCCGGTCGCGATGCACGCCGCAACCTGCCGCGCGCCGGTGCGGGCGTCACCGCGGGCGGCATGATCGCCGGTCTGGGTGCGGGCCTCCTGGGCATCAAGGGCGACCTGTTGCCGTACCTCGGCGCAGGCGTCTCGGTGATCGTCGTCGTCCTCGTCATCGCGCAGGGGCGCGCGCTGAAGGCGGGTGGTGCACCGGGCGCGGCGTTGCCACCCGGCGCGAGCGACACCCTCGGTCCGCTGCATCTCCGTCTCCGGCGCGCGCTGATCACCGTCGCACTCCTCGAGGGCGTGTTCGCCACCCTCGTCGACTTCCAGTTCCTCGCCGAGCTACGCGTCGAGACCGGTGACAACTTCACCAGCACACTCCTGCTGTTCTCCGGCGGCACCAACGCGTTCCTGTTGTTACTCCAGGCCACCGCGGTGCCGCGGCTGCTGGTGACGCGCAGCTTGCCGACCACCGGCGGCGTCCATCCGACGCTCGTCCTCCTCTGGTACGTCGCCTTCATGTTCGCGCCGGGTCTCCTGACGATCGCCGGCACGCGCACAACAGATCAGGTGTTCCGCGCCGCGACCACCCGCACCGCCCAGGAGGTCAGCCTGTCCGCGTTTCCGCCGCTCCCCCGCGCGCGCTGGAAGGTGCTGCTCCGCGGCGCCATCTTCCCGCTCGGCGCCGCTTCTTCTGCGCTCGCGCTCGTCGTGATCGGCCCGATCGCGTTCCAGCGGCCGATCCTGCTCGCCGGCGCGGGCATCGCGGTCGCCGTGATCTGGTGGATCGCCGCGCGGATCTCGGCGCGCCGCTTTCAGACCGCACTCGCTGCCCCACTCGCGATCGGCCCCCAACGCGTGGTCGAGGATCCGACGAGGATCGATCTCGAGACGCTGGAGGAGTGGACGCACGTCGCCGGCGATGACGATCCGACGACCGCCGCGCTCGGCCGGGCCGCCCTCGCCCGCGCGCAGGTCGATGCCAGCCAGGTGGCCGATCAGCTGCGCCACGACGAGCCCGCGGTCCGCGCCTCGCTGTTCGATCAGATCGCGCGCTCGCCCTCGCCCGCCCTGGTTCGCGAGCTCCGCGCCGCCGTCCAGATCGAGGATGACGATCGCGCCCTTGTCCTCGGCCTCAAGGCACTCGCGATCGCCGGCGACGACGGTGGGCTCGAGCGTGGACGGTCCCGCGCCGCGTTGTCGCGCGAGGTCGCCGAGGCGGTGAAGGCGGCCGAGCTCACGCTGCGGGGTGGCCCCGACGTCGCGGTCGCGATCGCGACGCTGTGCGAACGCGATCCGAGCTGGGCCGTCGCGCTGATCCGCGCCGAGCATGCGCGGGACGCCGACCCGGCGTCGTCGAAGCGGTCCACGCACCCGCCGATCGACGACGCGACCCTCGCGAAGGTGCTCGACGAGGCCGTCGCGATCCCGGCGCGCCGAGCCGGTGCCTTGCTCGTGATCGCGCATGTCGGACCGGCCTCGATGCTCCCCCTCCTCGACGACGCCCTCGGTACGAGCGATGCCGAGGCGATCCGCGCGATCGCCTCGCTCGACGGGCCCGGCCTCGCCGCCCTCGCTGCGGCGCTCGGCGGTGCAACGAAGAAGACCGGCATGCTCGCGCGGCTTCGCCGAACCGGTCGCATCGACGAGGAAGCCGACGAGCTCGAGCCCTCCGGCGGAGCGCGCGTCCCGCCGGCGTTCAGCCCACTCGCACGCCTGACGATCGCGCGTGCGCTCGCCGCCACCCCGAACGCGACCGACGCCGTCGGCAGGTTGCTGGAGGATCCCGACCCGGAGGTCGCACACGCGGCGTTGCGCACCGCCCTCGCGATCGCGCGCGGTGGCGCCTCGCTTCCGAGCGCGCCGATCGCCACCGCGCACCGTGCCGCGTTCGATGCGTTGGTGGCGACACTCGATGCCCGCGACGCCGCGCATGCCGCGAGCCTCGCACCGGAGGGCACGACCACGTGGTCGCCGTGTGCGCGCCACGAGCTCGAGCTCGCCACCCGCTCCTGTGTCGCGCGCTTGATGTGGGCGACCGCCGTCGAGGTCGCCGCTGCCGGTCGCGATCCCGCCGCGCTCGCCGCCACCGCGCGCCGCTTGATCGGCGGTCGCGAACCCGATCGTCGCCGCGCGCTCGATGTCATCCAGGAGCTCCAGGCCGGCCGCGTGGAGATCCTCGCCGTGATCGAGCGCTGGCTGCGTCCTGCCGCACCCAAGGCCGGTTCGCCCGACGCGCTCGCCGTGCACGATCCGTGGCTCGCCCGCTTGTGCCGCGGCGAGCTCGCGTCGCTCGAGCCCACGCTCACCGCGCTCCGCAAGCCGGCGCTGTTCGCGACGATCACCGGCCCCGCCCTCGCCGCCCTCGCCGAGCGGTGCACCACACGCACCGTGGACGGCGAGCTGTTCGCCGCGGCCGTCGCCGGCTCGTCGATGTTCGTGCTCGCGAAGGGCACGCTGGTCGCACATCGCGATCCCACCCCGCCGCGCCGGATCGAGGTCGGGGGCGTGGTCGGCGAGCTCGCCGTGCTCACCGGTGCACCGCGCGCAGCGACCGTGATCACCGACGGGGCCGCCGACGTGATCGAGATCGACCGCGCTTCGTTCGAGGCGGCTGCGCGCCGTGCTCCCGAGCTCGTGCTCGGACTGTCGGCGACGCTCGCCGGTTGGCTCGCTCCGAATCGCCCTGACGTGCTCTAGCCGATCCCGCGCGCTACGCCAGCGAGCTGCGAGGCGCGCAAGTGCCCTTGGGGCACCGATCGCACCCCGAGTGTATCGAGCGACACGTGCAAAACTGCCGGAGAGGATCCACCCGCAGTGACTCGCGACGTCGCACGCAAGATCGATCATCATCACGTCGTGGCCGAGCAGCAGCAACAAGGCGCCGACCGCCGCCAGCACGAGCGCTTCGATCTGCTCGTGCAGTGCACGGTGATCGATCACGCGCGCACCGGGACCTTCACCGTCCTCAACATCTCGGCGGGCGGCGTGCTGTTGCGCAACGATCAGAACCTCGCGTTCGCGGCCGGCGAGCTGATCCGGGTGCAGTTCGACGCCCCGACGCTCGCGAAGGCATTTGCCATCGACGCGAAGATCATCCGCGTGGTCGCCCCCACCTCGAAGGCCCCCGCCCTCGCCGCGATGTGGACGTCGATGGACCCGGTGTCGAGCGCCGGGCTCGCCGACGTGCTCTGGGGTCTCAGCAAGCGCACGTGATTCGGTCTACCGTCGGGTGGTGATCACCCCCGACGAGTGGCGCGCACAGGGCAGCACGTTCGAGTGGCAGGGCCAGCGCGTGTTCTATCGCGCCGAAGGCCGCGGCGAGGTCGTGCTCGCGGTTCATGGGTTCCCCACGGCGAGCTGGGACTGGTGGGCGATCTGGCCGCAGCTGACCCGGCACTACCGCGTGCTCGCGCTCGACATGGTCGGGTTCGGCTTCTCGGCGAAGCCGATCGGGTTTCCGTACTCGATCTTTCCGCAGGCCGATCTGTGCGAAGCCCTGCTCGCGCGCGAGAACGTGACGCGGTATCGCCTGCTCGCGCACGACTACGGCGACACCGTCGCGCAGGAGCTACTCGCACGGCAGAGCGGCGCACGCGCGAAGATCGTCGCGGCCTGTCTGCTCAACGGCGGCGTGTTCCCCGAGCTGCATCGCCCGTTGCTGACCCAGAAGCTGCTCGCCTCCCCGCTCGGCCCGCTCGTCGCGCGCCTCAGCTCGTTCAAGACGTTCGCGCAGTCGATGCGCCGGATCTGGGGCGGCCCTGTCGACGATCAGGAACTGCGCGCGATGTGGCAGCTCGTCGAGCACGAGGACGGCATGGCCGTCATGCCGAAGCTGATCGGCTACATCGACGAGCGCCGTCGCTATCGCGCGCGCTGGGTCGGCGCCCTGATCGAGGCGCGCATGCCCCTCTGTTTTATCAACGGGCTCGCCGATCCGATCAGCGGCGCGCACATGGCGGCGCGCTATCGCGAGCTGGTGCCCGACCCCGATGTCGTCGAGCTTCGCGGTATCGGCCACTATCCACAGCTCGAGGCGCCCGACGCGGTCGCCGATGCGATCCTTCAGAACTGGAAGTAGATGAACGGCACGATCTCGTGATGCGCGAGCTGGCGCAGCACGAGCGCGATGCAGACGAGCAGCAGGCCGCGCGCCCAGTGCGGGAGTTCGACGAACCGATTCCGCATCCAACGGAAGCTACCGTCGGCGAAGAAGTGACAGACGAAGCCCATCGCCATCGCGGTCGTCACCAGCTTGCCGAGGTTCGCCGTGCCGGTGTCACCCTCCGCGATCTGACGCAGCACCGCGAGCGCCGCGTCGAACGAGTCCGGCATGAACCCGCAGCGGAAGAACACCCACGCGAGACACACGTAGTGGAAGACCAGGATCACGGCGACCGCGCGACGCAGCACCGCGACCAGCCGCACGTCCCACCGATCCGTGCCGCGCTCGACGACATCGGCCGCGATGCCGAGCGCCCACATCACCAGGATCGTCGGGATCCACGTCCACGACTCGGCGTACTCGAGCTCGACCAGAAACCCGATGCCGACGAGGCACATGCCGATGCGCAACAGCTCGACCGTGAGGGCCGTATCGAGCCCGCGCCGAGGCGACGCCGGTCGCCAGCGTGGAGCGCGCCACCCGTCGCGAATCAGCGCGATCAACGGCGACGGCCCCATCATGGGTTCCGGCGCCGGTTTCTCGTCGCGACCGAGCCACGCGGTGAGCACCGCCCACAGCGGCGTCAGCGTGACCCACAGGATGATCAGCTGGTTCCACGTGCTCTCCGGCGCCAGCGGCGACTGGAGATACGCGTACCCGCCGGCTGCGACGATCGCGCAGGCGATCGCCAGCTTGACGGCCATCTCCGCGTGCTTCCCCGTCGCGCGCTGGAAGTACCGCGTCACCGCGAGGCCGAAGCCGTGCAACGCCCCCCACACGATGAACGCCCAGCTCGCGCCATGCCACAAGCCACCGAGCAGCATCGTCGCCGCCAGGTTTCCGTACGTCCGCCACTCCGCCCCGCGACTACCGCCGAGCGTGATGTAGAGGTAGTCGCGCAGCCACGTCGACAGCGAGATGTGCCAGCGCCGCCAGAACTCCTGGATGTTCGCGGCGCGGTACGGCGTCTTGAAGTTCTCCGGCAGGTCGAAGCCGAGGATCTGCGCCGAACCGATCGCGATGTCGGAGTACGCCGAGAAGTCGAGATAGATCTGCAGCGCGTACGCGTAGACGCCGCACAACACCTCGACCGACGAGAAGTGCGACGGGTTCTCGAACACCCGGTCGACGATGTAGAGCGCCAGCGAATCCGAGATCGCGATCTTCTTGAACAGGCCGACGACGACGCGGAACAAGCCGTCCGTCGCCTTCTGGAGCTCGAGCAGCGGCGGCTTCGCGAGCTGCGGCAGCAGATCCTGCGCGCGGACGATCGGACCCGCGACGAGCTGCGGGAAGAACAGCACGAACGTCGCGAACTCGATCGGCGACTTGGTCGCGGGCAGCTCCTTGCGATAGACGTCGATCGTGTACGACAGCGACTGGAACGTGTGGAACGAGATGCCCGCCGGCAGGATCAGGCGCAGCGGCTCGGCATCGGCCTGCAGCACGTCGATCAGGAAGAAGTCGTAGTACTTGAAGAAGAACAGGATCCCCAGGTTCGAGCACAGCGACACGATCACGAGCAGCTTGCGCGTCGACGGATCCTTCGCGCGCTCGATCCAGAGCCCGAGGTAGTAGTCGAGGACGATGGTGCCGAGCAGCAGGAACAACAGGTAGCGATAGAGCCCCGGCATCGCCGCGGCCCACGCGTGATAGAACAGCGTCGAGACGACGAACAGCACGAGGACGCGCCCCAGCGGATTGCGATCGCCGTGCCGTGCACTCCCGATCCCGACGCCGAGGATGGCGAGGATCAAGAGATGCCCGTGATCGATCATCACGGCGGTCAGCGAGCCGAGCGGCGTGTGGGGCTTCGCCCAGCTGATCAGCCAGCCCGGGAGCGTCGGATCCGTCAGCGGCATCGGATCGGCGGGCATCAGATCCGCGGCGATCGCGGAGCCGCCGATCGCGACGATCGCGAGCACCATGCCGACGGCGATCTTGTTCTGCCCCGGCCCCGACGTGATCCAGTCGGCCCACCGTCGTCCGACGTAGATCGCACCCACGACCACCGCGCCGCCGATCAGCCAGTGCCCGAACACCCACGTCGGCCAGTCGCCGCCGGTCACCAGGCGCAGCAGCGGACCGCCGATCGGATCCCACAGCGTGTCGGGATCCTTCGCGACGAGCATGAACACGATGTCGCCGAGCAGCAGCATCAGCGCTCCCCGCGCCCCCGCCCCGCTCGCCGTTCCCCCATGGCGTGCGAGCCCGTAGAGAAAGAACACCGCGATCAGGAAGACCGGGTAATCGGGCGACGAGAACAACATGTTAGTGCGCGGGCCTCAGGACCGGAGCCGACGCGAGCGCCGTACTCGGAGGGAGCTTCTGCGCGGCTCTCCACCGCGCGTAGTCGGCGAACAGCGCGCTCGACAGCTCGTCCGCCCAGCGGTGGTAGCCGAGGTCGGTCAGGTGGACGTGGTCCTTGTAGGCCAGCTTCGGTTCACCGTTGACCCACTCGGCCATCCGGTCCGCGCCACCCATCGAGGCGAACGTGTTGAAGAAGGCGACCTTG
>JANNBP010000250.1:0-20097 GCA_031385555.1 Deltaproteobacteria bacterium
CGACCGTCGGCACGAACTTCAAGACGTTCATGGACATCGGGCCCTACGCGGCCGAGCACACGAAGTCCGAGGAATTCATGGCGTTGCTCATGAAGGTGCGCAACGGCCAGGTGGCGATCTGGGACTTCGAGACCGAGCTTCTCGCGATGATGAAGAAGGTCGGCGTCGACAAGTGCCCGGCACTCGACGTGGTTCGGCGCACCAAGCCCAAGGAATAGGCGGCGGCGCGCGCTCATCGGCACGAGTTTTCTCGCGCCTGCCGCCGTCAGACCCGTGAGCGATTGGCTACGTTGGTAGCCCCATGCAAATGCGCCTCGCACTGCTCCTCGGTTCGCTCGCTCTCGCCACGTCGATCGAAGCCCACGCCAAGTGCGCGATGGTCGCGATCGCCCCCAAGCCGATCACCCCAGCGAGCACCGCGATCGCCCCCGGCGGCGGTATCCTGGTCGGGCTCACGTACGAGGGCCAGGGTCGCAACGATGACAAGGTCGAGCAGCCGACCTGGCGGCTCAAGCAAGCCAACGAGCTGAGCGTGCCGACGATCAAGGTCATCGCGCCTGGGCTCGCGATCTACGAGATCACCGGGGGCGGTACGCTGGTCGATGCGAACGGCAAGTCCCTCGTCTCGGTCAAGCAGGGCAAGCCGCTGCCGGCGCTAGCCACCCCAGCCCTCAAGGCGGCGGTCGCGACCCACGACGACGGCGCGACAGCGCGCTGGGGGTCGTCGTCGATGCTCCAGCTCGAGACCACCGTCGATGCACCCGCTGGTGTGATCGGCGTGATCGTCTATCAGACGGGCAAGCCGATCCAATGGGCGGCGTTCGAGAAGGACGGCTCGAAGCGTGCCGCCACGTTCCGCGCCGGCGGGCATTGCGCGAACGACATGCCCGGCACCTCGGTGCCCACCACCGGTGAGGTCACCGTCGCGTGGTTCGACAGCAGTGGTCGGGTGTCGGCGCCATCGGCCGCGCTCGCGATCAAGCTCACCAAGAAGTGATCAGAAGCCGCGGATGCACGCCGCGTAGCGCTGATCGATCGCGAGCATCGCGTGGTGCGAGTCGCGGTTCACCTTCTCGAGCTCGTCCCCCGCGGCGATCGCACCAGCGCAATCTCCCTGACTCGCGGCCGCGCTGATCTTGCCGGCAAGTGCCCGCACCACGAGGGACGGCGTCTCGAGCTGGACGTCGGCGATCACCGGCGGTGGCGGCGGGTAATAGGACGGCGACGGCGGCTGGTAATAGAACGGTGGCGGCCGGTAGGCAGTCAGCGGCACGAACGGCGCCGGCAGCGGGTAGTGATAGAACGGCGCCGGCGGGTAGGTAGACAGCGGCACGACCGCGTAGAAGTAGCTGGGCGTGGGCGTGTAGCTCGGCGGGACACAGGCGGCAAAGCTCAGCGCGATCAGCGCGGCACGAAGCATCTCCCACAATGGTGCAGCTCTCGCGCCGCCCGAAGCGCAGCCACCGCGCCGCCGGATCGTGCGGCGAGCGTGGCGAGCCGGGTGGGACCCGTGTCGCCGTGGGGAACGATCACCAGGATCGGTAGTTAGCGAACGTAGACTGCCGAGAACCCGAGCGACGACAGGATGCCCGCCGCGTTCTGGTCCGCCGGGAACGCCACCAGGCGATCGCCACGCGCACACGCACACGACGAGCAGGTCGGCGTCGGCTCGGCCGGGAACGTGAAGCCGCGGGTCGGGACGTTCGCGCCTTCGGCCGCGAGGTACGTGTCGACCTGCTCGAGCTCCTCCGCCACGGTGGTGGTCTGCGAGGTCTCCCACGGGTTCGAGCCGCACTGCTTCGGCGCGATCGAGACCGCCTCGGGCGTTGGAGCCGAAAACACCCAGCCGTCGGCGGCGAGGGCCGAGGCCTGATCGGACTTCACCTTGACCAGGAGCTTGTCGCCGCGGGCGCACCCGCAGGCCTGGCAGTTCGCCATCGGCTCCGCGCGCGTCAGCTGACCGAGCTCGTCGAAGGTGACGCCCGCCTTGCCGTAGTGCTTCTTGACCTGGGCGAGGTCACCGACCGGGAACGTGTCGACCTCCGAGGCGTCGACCGAGGTCTGGCTCCACGGGTTGGTGCACTGCTTCGGGGCGATCGTCATCCATGCGTAGTCTTCGACGCAGGTCCCGACGCGGGTGAACAGGCACTGGGTGCCGGGAGCGCACACCACCTCGCCTTCACAGTGGAGGGCCGAGTCGTCGGCGGCGACGCAGTCCGCGTCCGCCCAGCACTGACCGTCGAGGCCCGACACCGCCGGACCGCAGGCGCCGAACGCCTCGCTCTGGCACTTCACGGTGAGCTTGTACTCGCCGCGACTCCCGTGGGTCGGGAAGTAGATGTAGTTCTCGTACGAGGAGACGACGATCAGGTAGTCGCCGTCGCGCGGGACGTCGAGCACGATGTGCGAGCCGACGTTGAACCCCGGCTCGAAGTCGTCGTTGAACGCGATCGCGGGCGTCGAGAACTTCCCGTTCGCCTGCTTCGGGCCATACACATAAAGGATGGTGTCGAGCGGGTCGCTACCCTCCAGGCCGCTGACGTCGATGTCGACCCGACCGCCGCCCAGATGGATCTGGTGCGCGATGAACCCGTGCGAGCTCGTGAACTTGTCGGTGATCTGCTCTGCGACGCGCGCATCGACGCCCTTCGTCGGCCTGGTCGGGCTGTCCTCCTTGGCGTCGAGCTGATCGAGGTCGAACGGCGCGTTTCCCACGTCCTCCTTCGCAGGCGCTGACGAACAACCGACCACGACACCGAAGGCCAAGAGACAGGCGGAGAGCTTCATCGTTAGGTGCGGACATGTAGCCGTAGCGGCTACCTATGTCAACGCGTAGTTTCGCTCGCGAGATCGCGAATTCGTCAACAATTTCAGCAAGACGAAAGTGGTGTCTGCGGCCTCACGAAACGGACAGTTTCGGCGAGTGATCGCCATTCACTGGGGGCGCGCGAACTTCCACGCCAGGACGTGCGCGATCGCCGTTCGTTCTTCGATCGCCTGTTGTGCCCGCCGCACAACACAACCCGTCAGCGGGGAGCCGTGAGGTGCTCCCATCGGATCAGGGTCGCCATCGCTTCGTCGGCCGAGCCTCCGCACATCTCGGGCTGTGGCCGGAGGCTGGTGCATACGCTGGGCCGGTCGGGGCTGTCGAACAGCCGACAGCGCAGGTCGTCGGTCAGGTGCGGGCACCGAACACCGGAGGCTTTGCCCTCGGGGAGCGCCGGCGACACCGGCGAGATCGAGGGCGCGATGCAACACGCTCCACAGCGCGGGCGGCAGTCAGCCAACGAGTCGCTTCTGGAAGAGCTCGAGGTCATGCCAGCCACCGTGCTTGTAACCCGCCTCTCGAACGATGCCCACCGAGACGAAGCCGAACGCCTCGTGAAACGCTCGGCTCGGATCGTTGGGCAGCGTGATCCCTGCGATCGCAGAGCGGAATTCGCGAGTCACGAGCTGATCGAGCAACGCCGCGTAGAGCGCCCGACCGAACCCGCGGCGATGCAGGCCTTGCTCGACGTAGAGGCCGAGCTCGGCAGTCCACTGATAGGCGGCACGGTCTCGCCAGTGCCCGGCCTTGGCGTACCCGACCACCCGCCCGGCATCCTCGGCGACCAGCCACGGGTAGCGGTCGGTCGCGGACCACGTCTCGGCGAGCTGATCTGCGCTCACCGGCTCGTAGCCGAAGTGGATCGACGTCGTTTCGATGTAGTGGTTCGTGATCGCCGCGATCCCAACAAAGTCGTCACGACGTGCATCGCGGATCACCGGGCAACTGTACGCGAGCCTCGGCGAGGAATAGGATGGTCGAGCGTTGCGTCTCTCTTTCGTGCGCGCGCTGGTGATCGCGCTGGTGTTGGTTTCGTGTGGCAAGGCCACGCAGGATCCACCTGCGCCTTCAAATCGAGGTGTCGATGCTCCGACACGCGACACGCGCGACCCGGATCGGTTCGAAGGCACGCTCTCCGGTCATCACTTCTCGATCACGATCCCGCGCGGCCAGCTGACGTCCGCGGATCGGACGTCGTACGCGTGGAGCGTGGACGGCGGTCGGCTCTCGGTCTCGGACTCCGGACCGATCGCGGAGGAGACGCGCTACCTGGTGGAGCGATCGCCGCGCACGATCGTGCGGGCGAGCGATGGCCTGTGGGTCGTCACCGAGGTCGTGACCACGGCGGGTGGACGCGTGTTCACCTGCCTGCACCAACTACCGATCACCACGAGCCGCACGGAAGAGAAGCAGGCGGCCGCGCGCGGCGTGGCGACCTGCGGAAGTCTCCGGGTCGAACCGAAATAACGCCCTAGCGGCCCCAGCCCTAAACCTTGGCGCGGCCGGCACCCGCAGGTTCTTGTACTTCATGACGATGGACTCGAGCACGCGGTCGTCGCCCGGGAAGTCGATGACGCGGCGCCACTCCGGGCCGCGTGCGAACGCGACCGAGAAATCGAGGAGCTCGAGAACGTGCCCTTGTGACGGCTGACCACGATCAACACGGCGAGGTGTCCTCGACCTGCTCGCGAAGTCGTGTGAGCGAGGCAGACTGCCCCGGTCCGATGTACGATGCGCGCATGCACCGTGCGTTTCTGCTCGTGATCCTTGTCGGGTGTGGCGGCAAGAAAGATCCGGGACCGCCGTGTGACAAGGTCGTCGACCACATGCTCGAGGTGACCAAGCAACAGATGATGGGTCACGAGAACGCGAACTTCGGATCGCAGCGCAAGGCGATGGTCGCGCAGTGCGAGCAGCGCAACATGAGTTTGGAGATGCGCACGTGCTTGCTCGGCACGCAGACGATCGCCGACATCGCGAAGTGCCGCGGTGGCAAGACCGACGTGCTCGAGCGCCCGCGGAAACCACGCGCGGGCGGCGGCAGTGCCATCGGCAGCGCCGCGCCTCCGCCTGTTCACCCCGCCAGTGGATCGGCCACCGCGACTCCCGGTAGTGGCAGCGCGCCAAACGAGCGTCTTTGATCGTGTTACACGTGCAGCATGCACGACGCGATCGTCTCGGTTCCTGAACCGGTCAACGAGCCCGTTCTCTCCTACGCACCCGGCTCCGCCGAGAAGAGGTCGCTGAAGGCGGCGCTCGCCGCGGTCGAGAAGGAGGTCGTCGAGATCCCCTGCGTGATCGGCGGGAAGCGCGTGCACACCGGCAACCTCGTCGACGTCACGATGCCGCATCGCCACAAGCACGTGGTCGCGCGGTTTCATGCCGCGACCGAAGAGGTGGCGCAGCAGGCGATCCGTGCGGCGCTCGACGCGAAGCGCGAGTGGGCCGCGATGCGATGGGAAGCCCGCGCCGCGATCCTGCTCAAGGCGGCCGAGCTACTCGCCGGTCCCTACCGCGCGCGGATGAACGCGGCCACGATGCACGGCCAGAGCAAGACTTGCTACCAGGCCGAGATCGACGCCGCGTGCGAGCAGATCGACTTCTTCCGGTTCAACGCGCACTTCGCGCAGGAGGTCTACCGCACGCAGCCGAGGTCGAGCCCCGGCATGTGGAACATGACGGAGCTCCGCCCGCTCGAGGGCTTCGTCTACGCGGTGACGCCGTTCAACTTCACCGCGATCGCCGGGAATCTGATCATGGCGCCGGCGCTGATGGGCAACACCATCGTGTGGAAGCCGTCGGATCAGCAGATGCTGTCGGCGTGGGTCGTCATGCAGCTGCTCGAGGAAGCGGGCGTCCCGCCGGGCGTCATCAACTTCATCCCCGGGCTGCCGCACGCGAAGACGAACACCGTGCTCGATCACGAGGCGCTCGCCGGCATCCACTTCACCGGCTCGACCGAGGTGTTCCGGATGTTCTGGCAGCGCGTCGCGCACAACATCGGTAGCTACAAGACGTATCCGCGGCTGGTCGGTGAGACCGGCGGCAAGGACTTCATCTTGGCGCACGCGTCGGCGGACCCGAGCGCGCTCGCGACCGCGATCATCCGCGGCGGCTTCGAGTATCAGGGCCAGAAGTGCAGCGCGGCCTCTCGCGTCTACGTCGCGCAGAGCGTGTGGGCCAAGATGAAGGACCAGCTCGTCGACGAGATCAAGACGATCAAGGTCGGCGACGTCGGCAACTTCTCCAACTTCATGGGCGCCGTGATCAAGGAGGGCGCGTTCGACCGCCACACCGCCGCGATCGCCGAGGCACGCGACAACCCGCGGATGAAGATCCTCGCCGGCGGCACCACCGACAAGCGCGAGGGTTGGTTCGTGCAGCCGACCGTGCTGACCACCGACGATCCGATGGTGCGCCACATGCGCGACGAGTTCTTCGGCCCGATCGTGACGTTGCACGTCTATCCCGACAGCGCGTGGAACGACACGCTCCAGCTCGTCGATCGGACGTCGCCGTACGCGCTGACCGGCGCGATCTTCGCGAACGATCGCCGCGCGGTCGTCGAGGCCACACAGGCGCTGCGCGATGCGGCCGGCAACTTCTACATCAACGACAAGCCGACGGGCGCGGTGGTCGGGCAGCAGCCGTTCGGCGGCGCGCGCGCCTCGGGCACCGACGACAAGGCTGGATCGGCCCTGAACCTCCTACGGTTCACCGCGGCGCGGACGATCAAGGAGACGTTCGTCCCGCCCACCAACTATCGCTACCCGTTCCTCGACGAGGCGTAGCCGGCGATCTCCGTCGATCTCCTCGATCTCCGAAGAACACCCCGCGCACCGGGCATGCTGAACGCATGCTGCATGGATTTCGCATGTCGCACGCGAGTCGCACCCTGGCGCGACAATTTGTTCCGACTCACAGTGCGCCGGCGTTCGATCCATTTCCCAGAGTGAGCGCATCGGAGAGCGAATGAATCGCGATGGCCGCTCGCTCGCGGTGCCGGTGCCGGGTGGGACCGAGGATCCGCCGCCGGTGACGCTCCAGCTGCGCGGCTTTGGATCGATCAAGGGGACCGTGACGCTCAAGGGCAAGCCGCAGCCGGGGGTCACGGTCAGTCAGTCGTCGAAGGGTGGCGGACACTCAAGGTCTACTGCCGGCAGGTCAAGATCGCGCCCGCGCCGAACGAGCAGAAGATCACGCACGAGGTCCCGGCGATGCAGCCGCTCCAGCCGCCGAAGAAGCCGACGACGATCTGATCGCACTTCGCCATCCGCTAGCGTTCGTCGATCGGGCAGCGCTGGACGACGGGCGCTTATTGCGCGTGGTTCATGAATTGATCAGAGTTGGTCTGCTGTGCGGCCACGCGGTGTTGCTCCCAGCTCGAGACACGATCGAGTGTTTGCCGCCTCTGACAGATCGATCCTTGGCGAAGGTTGGCGAACCTCGGCGCGTTGGCGACCCTCCGCGAACGCGTACGCATTCGCACGGGCACGCCAGTTGTCGGAGGGTCGCCAAGGCGCCAACTTCCGCCAACCTTCGCCAAGGATCAATTCATTCGGACCGTGCGATGGCAGCGATGAACAGTGGCGGGTCAGTTCTGACCGACCGGGCCGCGCTGGACGACGAGCAGGTACTGGAACCGCGCGGTGACGCCCTTCGCGGTGAGCCCACCTTGGTTCATCGACTCGCCGTTCGTGTCCGCCGTGATCGCTCCGGTCAACGGGCCCGACTTGAGCGCACACCCCGCGTTCGCGTTGTTGATCGCGAGCGTCAGCCGATAGAGGTCCGCGGTGTCGAACAGATCTTCTTCCGCGGGGAACATCCGGGTCGCGGCGTTGAGCGTGGTGTCGAGGACGAGGCTGTCCACGTTGCCCGCACGATTGCCCACGCACGTCGCGTCGGTGCCACCGGCCGGGCGTTGATCGACGGTGACCACGCCGGCGCGGTTTGTCGTCGCCTCCGGATCGAGCGCATCGATCCGGTACTCCGAGAACACGGCGACGTTGCGCGAGACCAGCGGCAGCGGCGCGACCAGGACCTCGTTGTTGACGGAGGACTGCGAGGTCGCGATCGCCTCACCCCCGACGAACGTCCACCCCGCCGTCGCCATCCAGTTGTCGGGGAGCACGCCGTCGTTGAAGCCCGAGAACGCGACGATCTGATCGCCCGGCTCGACCGGATCGGGATCGCAGGGGCTATCGACGTCATCGCCGTCGGGCTCGGGACCGTCCTCGGGTGGCGCGATCGGGCACTTGTCGCAGTCATCGCCGATGCCGTCGCGGTCCTCGTCGAACGCGCCGCCGGCGACGTGATTGCAGAAGTCCTTCGAGTTCTGCAGCCCATCGCCGTCGAGGTCGCCCGTGCCATCGATGCAGACCGGGCCGTCCGGATCGGTGAAGTCGCAGACCGCGCCATCCGTGCAGACGGCGTCCTGGCTGCAGTCGCCACCGATCTCGACCCCACCACCACCACCACAAGCCGCGAGCGCGAATAGGAGGGTGAAGCGATTCACCTCTCCAGGGTAACCCGCTCCTTAGCGGCGGTGCATCAGCAACTGCAGGATCGGGTGCACCACGTGCTGCTCGACGTCGGGCCCGAGCGAGTAGACCTCCTCGTAGTGATCGCCCTCGGCCTCGACCAGGAAGGGATCCGACGGATCGAGCGCGTAGTTGTACGCCGGCACGATGTAGCCGACGTAGTCCTCGGCGCAGCCGGCGAGGATCGGGTACTTCACCCCGGCGTGCGCGAGCACGAGGTCGCGCATGTACGGCGGAGCCGGCGCCTCGTCGAACCTCGGCAGGTTCGGCTTCGTCTTGTCGAACATCTCGTAGCCGTGTGACCACGAGCCGTCGTAGCCGCCGACCCACAGCTCGGGGTGGAGCTCGCCCGGCGCGGTGACGAGGCCGAGGGGACCGACCTGCAGGAAGCTCGCGCGCAGCGGCATCCACGGCAGGTTGCCCTCCTCGATCGGATCGTCGGGGTTGTAGCCGATCAGCTCGTGCGGCCCGAGGAGCGAGATCAAGAACGCGACGTGGAAGTACGTGTTGTCGATCCGCGCGTTGAACTTCGCGCTCTTCACCGCGAGCGGGAGCTCGGAGACGCTCTCGCCGCTCGTGGTCAGTGCCTTGAGTGCGAGCGCCGCGGCGTTGGTGCCGAGCGCTTGCTCGAAGGCGTGGCCGAGCGTCGTCGTCGTGGTGCCGTCCGCCGTCTTGACGTGCGTCCCGCGCAGCGAGCCGATCTGACCGCCGAGCGCGCCCTGCACGAACACGGTGATGCCGCCGATGCCTGGCAGATCCGCGCCCGCGTACGTGCTCGCCGCCGCGGGGACGCCGTTCTCGATGCCGTCGCGCAGCCAGTGCACGTAGTGCGCGGTGATCTGCGAGCTATCGGTGTCCGAGAAGTGCGAGGCCTCGGGGTGGTTCGCCCAGTTCACCAGCGTGCCGATCGTGGTGTTCGGATTCGCCGCGTCGACGAACCGCGCGATCGTCAACGTCGGGTCGAAGATGATCGGATCGCGGATGTCCTTGTTGAAGTCATCGGTGAGGCTGTTCGGGTTCGCCGGATCATTGAGCAGCTTGGTGGATGCGATCACGAGGTTCGCGGGCTTCGCGCTCTCGATCGCTTCCTTGATCACGTTCGCGGCGGCGTCGTACATCTTGTCGAGCACGAACTGCTGGCGGCCCGTCGAGGTCGACGTGGGGCCCCACAAGCCGAGCGTGTCGGGCGTGTCGTGCGCGTGCGTGGTGCCGATGATGATGTGGTCGATGTCGAGATCGGCGAGCAGCGGGTGCGCGCGGATCAGATCGATGTCGCCGCCGATCAAGCCGACGCTATCGATGTAGAGCACGACCGCGGTGGTGTCGCCCTGGACGAACGCGAGGGCGCGCGCTTCGATCTCGTTGTTGACCGAGAGCGCGGCGCGGCCACCGCCGAACAGCCAGACGCCGTCGAACTTGCCGTTGCCGTTGAGATCCATGAACGGCTCGTCGTTCTGCCACTCGTGGTCGCCGTTCTCGTCGGTGTACGTCTCGAAGTTCGAGGGCGTGTACGCCTGCTTCGCGGCGCCGACGTACAACACACCATCGCCGGGAGAGACGCAGCTCGGATCGCCAGGGCAATCGATGTCGGTGCCCTGAAATCCCTCGAGCCCGGCATCGAGACCCGGTGGGAGCGGTGGCGTGTCCTTGCTTCCACACGCAGCGATCACCAGACAAACGACCAGCGCCATCCCTCGCAGCATGCGGCGGTCGTACCGCACGGATCTCGGCAAGTAAACGCTGGAGTCAGCCACCTGCGGGAGCCCGCTGCACGCGAACCTCCGTTTCGCGCCATCGACCACGGGTCCGACGTCAGACGCCGCGCGAACGAAGGTTCTCCTGCGCGGCTACAAGCTTCGCGTCATGAATTTCGGCCGCAGCTTGTTACCGGACTCACTGACGAAATACAGCCTCGTCAGGTCCGGCGTGATGAACGGATCGCGTTCGTCCACCGCCGACATGGACGGGAGGAGTACCGGAGTGCCGAAGGTCCCATCCGGTTGGCGGGTCGCGATGTACAGGTCCTGATCCCCAAGATTCCCCCTCTCGAATCGCGAGAACACCACCCAGCAACCATCGTCGGCGAGTTGAGGGCTCGAACCTCCGCCCGCTTGGTTCACCAGGTCGAGCGTGTCCTCGAGGAGGGCGTATCTGCCGGCGCTCGTTCGCTCGAGCTCGATCAAGAGGCCGTCGGCCTCCGCCACGACGCGCGTCCCGTGTGCACCTGGGGTCCCGAGTTGGACCACCATGGTTTCCAGCTCGGGAGGCAACGAGACTTGCGTCGCGGTCCAATCCCGTCCGAACACCGCCCCCGGTGACGCCTCGAAGACCCCCAGACTCCCATCGTTGGTTTCTCCCGAGAACAACAGCCGGGGCTGGTTGTCCTCGTTCGCGAACAGCCGCGGGTGGTCGTAGCTCGTGAACACCGTCGCGAGCGAGAGATTGCCCTGGCCCACGAAGTTGCCACTCACGAATTTCGCCCACCGGATGCGGCGCGGCTCGGCGGCGGTATCGTCGAAGTCGAACAGCATGACCTCGCCACCGACGCCGGGCTCGTCGATGATCGTCGGCCGAGACATCTCTTGCGTCGAAGAAAACTCCGCGCCCAGCAGATCATTCGACACGTTCCCCCATCCACTGTTCGGGGCCGTGCAGCTGACAGGCGCATTCGCATCGAGAACAGCCGCATCCTCGGCCGCATCGGAACCGCGGAGCGGAAACACCAGGTTGCACCCGGTCAACACCCAGCTCGCCAGGATAACACCCAGCACGCTCCGGCCTTCACGATGGCGATCGCCCACGTTCGAAGCTTCGCACACCAAACCTCGCGTCAACAAACGATCAGATCGGGCAGCTCACACCGGTCCCGCCGAGGCCGCAGTACCCGCGCGGATTCTTGCCCAGGTACTGCTGGTGATAATCCTCGGCGTAGAAGAACTCCGGGGCCGCGATGATCTCGGTCGTGATCGCGCCGTGGCCCGCCTTCCTGAGCAGCGGCTCGAACGCTTCCTTCGAACGAGTGGCCGCCGCTGCCTGGGTGGGACCGTACGTGTAGATCCCCGAGCGGTACTGGGTCCCCGCGTCGTTCCCCTGCTGCATGCCCTGGGTCGGATCGTGCGCCTCCCAGAACGCGGAGAGCAGCTTGTCGTAGCTGATCTGCGTCGGGTCGTAGATCACGAGCACGACCTCGTTGTGCCCGGTCATCCCCGAGCAGACCTCTTCGTACGTCGGGTTCGGCGTGTAGCCACCTGCGTAGCCCACCGCGGTCGCGTAGACGCCCGGCAGCTGCCAGAAGATTCGCTCGGCGCCCCAGAAGCAGCCCATGCCGAACATCGCGAGCTCGGTGCCCGCGGGGTACGGCGCGACGAACGTGTTTCCGTTCACGAAGTGCGTGCCGCCGACGCGCAGGGCGTTCGAGCGACCGGGCAGCGCATCTTCGCGAGCCGGCAGCTTCGACTTCTTGGACGAAAAGAACATACGCATGCCTAGCATACGTACGCGCGAGAGACGGTTACCCCATCAGATCAGGTAGCCCTCGTCGCCCGGCGTGAAGAACGTGTTCGGATCCGCCGGCAGCAGCGGCGTGTGGTCGCGAAGCTTTCCCACCAGATCCGGGTTCGCGAGGAACGGGCGACCGAACGCGACCAGATCGCCGTCGCGCGCTTCGAGGTCGGCCTCGGCGCGCGCACGGTCGTAGCCGCCGGCGAGGATGTACGCACCGGAGAACGCCTCGCGGATGCCGCGCTTGATCGCGTCGGGCACGGCGGGCGCGCCCATCGACGAGTGATCGACGACGTGAACGTAGGCGAGCCCCACCGCGGAGAGCTGCTTGGCGAGCGCGAGATACGTCGCGTCGGTGTGCTCGTCGCTGGTGAGGCCGCCGTTGACGCCGTACGGCGAGAGCCGGATGCCGGTGCGATCACCACCGATCTTCGCGGCGGTCGCGGCCGCGACATCGACGGCGAACTTCGTGCGCTCGCCATACGCATCCGAGCGATGGTTCGAGGCGCCGTTGAGGAACTGCTCGATCAGGTAGCCGTTCGCGCCGTGCAGCTCGATGCCGTCGATCCCGGCGTCGATCGCGACCTTCGCCGCGGTCGCGAACTCGTCGATCGCGACCGCGATGTCGTCGCGGGTCATCTCGACGGGCGTCGGATGCTCCTGCATGCCGGCGGTGTCCGTGAACATCTTGCCGGGTGCGGCGATCGCCGACGGCGCGAGCACGCGTGCCCCGCTCGGCAGGTTGTCCGCGTGGCCGATCCGGCCGGTGTGCATCAACTGCACGAAGATCCGCCCACCCGCGGCATGCACCGCATCGGCGACGAGTCGCCACCCCGCACCCTGCTCCTTCGAATACGAGCCCGGGATCCGTGCGTAGCCGAGCCCGTTCGGCGACGGCGACGTTCCCTCCGTGACGATCAGCCCCGCCGTCGCGCGTGCGGCGTAGTAGCGCGCGGTCCGTTCACTCGGGAGGTTGCCGGGTGCGCGCGAACGCGTCATCGGCGACATCACGACGCGATTGGGGAGAGTCAGGCGACCGAGCTTGAACGGCGTGAACAGCATGTGCACGCCAGGCTAAGCCCACCGGGCGCCACGGACTATTGTCACCTCGGAGGAGCAGTCTTGCTCCAGGGACAACAATCTCAGCCGCGCATCGCCTCGATCGGCGACACGCGAGCGGCACGGATCGCCGGGACCAGCCCACCGAGCAGCCCCATGCCGATCGAGAAGATCAGCGCGCCGATGAACACACCGGGCGAGATCGCGAAGGTGATCACGATCTCCGAGAACGTCTGGAAGTTCATCACCGGAAAGCTCACGCGCGTGAGGAACAACACGAGGATGCTGCCGATCAGCGCACCGAGCATCGACAACAGCACGGCCTCGAACAGGAACGACAACAGGATCGCCGCCTTGCCGAACCCGAGCGCCCGCAGCGTTCCGATCTCGCGCGTGCGATTGGCGACGGCCGCGTTCATCGTGATCACCGCGCCGATGATCGCGGCGAGCGAGAACAGGATCGCGAGCGCGAGCCCCATGCCGGTGAGGAAGCCGGCGATCTGCTCGGACTGGCTTGCGAGGTAGTCGGCCTCGCGCTGCACCTTGACGCTGAGCTGCGGATCGCGCTCGATCGTGTCGCGGAACGCGTCGAAGTCGGCAGCCGAGTTGAGACGAACGCGCGCCGACGAGTAAATTCCTTCGCGACCGAGGTGTTTGCGGATGACGTCGATGTCTCCCCACACCTCGGCCTCGTAGGTCGAGCCGCTGGCCTCGAACACGCCGACGATCCTGAGCGGCCGATTGCGCTTGAGGTCGAGGGAGCCACCCGTCTCGATGCTCTTGCCCGAGCCGCTCGGATCGAGAAACCGACCATTGACCGCACGACCGATGATGGCCTCGTCGGTGCCCGGCTTGGGCCAGCTACCGCTGACCAGCTTGATGTCGTGAAATGCTCGGCCGGTCTCCGGCATGCCACGAACCGTGAGGTTCGAGATCGCGCCGTTGCCACCGACGCGCTCCGCGGTGACGACGACGACGATCTCGCCGATCACCATCCCCTGCCCCTTCGCCGCTTGCGAGGGCGTGGAAAGGAGCGCGAGGTTCGCTTGCGGAAACCCACTCGACAGCTCGTTGTCGCTGCCCTTGCGGAGCACGATCACGTTGTCGGGGCGAGCGCTCGATTGCACGGCGCGATTGACGCCCTCGTTGAGCATCAGCGCACCGGCGAACACGAACACCACGAGCGCGATGCCGAGCGCGGTGGCGAACGTGGTCACCTTGCGCACGAACAGACTGCGGACGTTGTACCGAAGGGGCACCATCAGTTCACCCTCCTGAGTGCATCGACCACGCGCGACCGCGACGTCCGAATTGCCGGAATGAGTCCAGCGAGCAAGCCGACGATCATCGCGATCGCCAGGGCCAGGGCCATCAGCCAGCCCGGCGCATGGAAGTAGGCAAACAACCCTCCGCCCTGTTCGAGCGCGGGACCGACCATGTTGTTGATGACCAAGAACACCAGCAGCACGCCGAGCAAGCCACCTGCGAGCGCGACCAGCATGGCTTCGCCGAGGATGAAGCCGATGACGTGCCCTGGAGAGAACCCGATCGCACGCAGCACCCCATACTCGTGGGCGCGCTCGCGCACGCTCATCGCGACGGTGTTCGCGACGATCAGCACCATGATGAGCAGGATGAACAGCGACACGTAGTCGAGTGCCTTCAGGATCGCGGCGAGTGCGCCGATGAAGCCGAGCTGGAACTGGCGCTCGGACATCGTCAGGGTCTGGTCATCCATCTCTTCGAACTTGCGATCGATCGCCTTGGAGACGTCCGCGCCCTTGCCCGCATCCTTGATGTTGATCAGCATCCACCCGATTCGATCTTTGCCCCACGCATTGCGCGGGTCGTCGTTGAGCATGTCCCAGCGCATGATCATGGTCATCCGATCGACGGTGCGACGAGCCGGCTTGTAGATACCGACCACGTCGAACTCCCAGTCACCGGGATAGATGTCGCTCTCGATCTTGAGCTTCTTGCCGACGCCGGTCTCTAGCTTCTCGGCGAGCACGTCGCCGAGGATCACGCCGCTCTTCGTAGCCTTCCAATCGGCGAGCTGCTTCGGATCGACGACGAACTCCGTCGACACCTCGAAGAAGCTATCCTTGTCGACCGCGAAGCCGGCCATGAACGGCACGCGCTTCAACGGATCCTTCGCGCCGAACCAGTTCGCGAAGCTGGCGGCCGAGACGCCCTCGACTTGCCGAACTTCGGTGATGTCCTTGAGCGGCAGGTTCATCGTGAACGACACCTTGTGCCGGCTGATCAGCCGATCCTGCGCGGCATCGTCGGCCGAGGCGTCCCAGCCGACCAGCGCGGTGCGGATCAGGCAGAAGATCAACACGGTGATCGCGATCGCGATCATCGTCAGGATCGTCCGCCCCTTCCTGCGGAACATGTTCCGCCGTGCGTAGGTGGCGAGGTTCACTGCAGCGCGCCCTTGTCGAGCTTGCGCTGCACCTTCGCGCGCTCCGACGCCGCGGGATCGTGGGTGACCATGAAGATGGTCTTGCCGAGCTCCTTGTTGAGCTTCTCCATCAGCGTGAGCACGTCCTCGGCGCTCTTGCGATCGAGATCGCCGGTGGGCTCGTCGGCGACGATGATCTTCGGGTCGTTGACGATCGCGCGCGCGATCGCGACGCGCTGCTCCTGACCACCCGAGAGCTGCCGCGGATAGTGATCCATCCGGTCCTCGAGGTTGACGACGCGGAGCGCGGTCGCGACGCGCTTCTTGCGCTCGGCGCCACCGAGCGACGTCAGCAGGAGCGGGAGCTCGACGTTCTGCGCCGCGGTCAGCACCGGGATCAGGTTGAACGACTGGAAGATGAAGCCGATGGTCTGCGACCGCCACTTCGCGAGCTCGTTGTCGGACATCTTCGTGAGGTCGACGCCGCCGACGTTGACGGTGCCGCTCGACGGGCGATCGAGGCCCGCGATGATGTTGAGCAGCGTCGACTTGCCCGAGCCGGACGGGCCCATCAGCGCCTCGAACGAGCCTTCCGGAACGTCGAGATCGAGCTTCTCGAGGACGTGGACGGCCTCCTTGCCGCGCCAGAAGGTCTTGTCGATGCCCTTGAGGGTGACGATCGATTTGGTCGAGGTTTCGTTCTTCTCACCAGCCATCACTTCTTCTCCTTGACCTTTTTTCCATCGACCAGATCCGCAGGCGGATCGAGGACCAGCTTCGTCTTCTCGGGGATGTTGGTGTCGATCTCGAGGCCGCCGCCGTACTCGCCTTTGACGGTGACAGGCGACATCCGGACACGGTCGTCCTCGAAGATGAACACCACGTCGCGCCCGTCGCGCTTGGTGACGGCGCGGGTGGGGACCACGCGCTTGGGCGGGACCTTGAGGGCCGCCTCGTCGAGCTTCGCGCCGAGGAAGCTGACGCGCGCGGCCATGTCGGGCAGCACGAGCATCTTGACCTTCGGAGCATTCTCGCCCGCGGTTGGCTTACCCGCCAACCGCGCGCTCGAGCCATTGTCCGGACTCGGGCCGGCGCCGTCGATCATGATCTGGTCCGGCTGCTGGTCGAACTTGACCTTGACCGGCACCGTCGCCTTGGACTTGTTGATCCGCTTGCCGATCTCCTTGACCGTCCCGGCGAGCCGGTTCGACGCGTAGGAATCGAGCAAGATCTCGGCGGGCGCGCCCTCGTGGATCTGCGAGATCCGCGACTCCGGCACGTCGACCTCGACGACGAGCGACGTCATGTCGACGACCTCGACGACCCCCGGTGTGCCGAAGCCCGGCGACACGCCCTCGCCGACCTCGACGAGCTTGTCGACGACGGTGCCGGCGATCGGCGACGTGATCAGATACGAGCCGAGCTGGACCTCGAGGCTCCGGGTCTCGGCGTCCGCCGCGTTGGCCTCGGCCTCGGCGGAGCGCACGCTCGCGGTGAGCGAGCTCGACTTCGCGATCAGATCATCGAGTGTGGCCTTCGCGGTCACGCCCTTCTCGACCAGCGGACGCTCGCGATCGATCTGCACCTTGAGCTCGGCGACCTGCGCGCGCGCGATCTGGGTACGGGCGCGCGCCGCGGCACCGCGCGCCCGCGACGAGGCGAGGCCGCTCTTGAAGTCGACATCCTCGAGCCGCGCGACCTTCGCATCCTTCTCGATGCGATCGCCTTCCTCGACGAAGATCTCGGCGATCCGGCCCGGCACCTTCGCCGCGACCTTCGCGTAGACCAGCGCGACCACGTTGCCGGAGGCAGAGAGCTGGACCGAGCTCTGCGCCGGCGACACCATGCGGACCTCGTCCGTCTTGATCTCGTCGGTGAACAGCGCCCCGGTGACCCGCGGGTAGATCACGAAATACGCGAGGGCGCCTGCGCCTGCGAGCAGGAGCAGAACAACGATCAGGCCTCCCTTCGATCGCTTCGGCGGAGCGTTGCGATCGATCTTGAGAGACGCCAAATCAGCGGAGAGCTGGTCTGTCATGGCGGTCGACTCGGCGGGCATCATACGGAGAACCTCTGACTAGGCAAGGCGAGGGGTCACGGGATGACGGACGAGACAGCCTCGAAACGACAGCATGGTGTCAGGTTTTCTAGCCGGCGAAACCCGGGTCAGCTCGACTGCAATCACGATCGCGCAAGCCCGTGATTCGACCGTGTTAGGGTGAGGTGGTGACCTCGCTCCTGGGGATCTGCGGCAGCCTGCGACGCGCGTCGATCAATCGGTCGCTCTTGCAGGCGATCGGCTCGGTCCTGCCTGCGGAGCACACGTTGACGGTCCACGAGTCGATCGAGGTGCCGCTGTTCAACAGTGATGTCGCGGAGCCGTCGCAGGTGACGGAGCTGAAGGCGGCGATCGCGAGCGCGGCGGGCGTGGTCTTCGCGGTGCCCGAGTACAACTACTCGATCCCCGGCGGCCTCAAGAACGCGCTCGACTGGATCTCGAGCCCGCCGGCGAAGTCGCCGTTGCGTGGCAAGCCGGTGGCGATCGTGGGTGCGACCAGCGGCATGAGCGGCACGATCCGCGCGCAGCTCCACATGCGGCAGATCCTGCTGTTCAGCGACTGCCAGATCCTCGCGCAGCCCGAGGTGCTGATCCCCCGCGCGCACGAGCGGTTCGATGCCACCGGCGAGCTGACCGACGACTCGACACGCGTGTTGCTAGCTCGCTTCGGCGTGGCGTTCGCCGCGTTCGTGGCGCGTCATCAGACGAACGAATCTTGATACCCGGGATCCTCGATCCCGAGCGCGGCCTGCGCGGTCTTCAGCGGCTTGTCGGTGTCCGCCATCACCGCGAGCTCGGAGGTAGCGGTGGTGCCGATCGAGGCCTCGTACGCGCCGGGGTGCGGCCCGTGCGGGATGCCCATCGGGTGGTGCGAGATGCTGCCTCCCGAGACGCCGCGCCGCGAGGTGAAGTTGCCGGCGCAGTAGAAGATGACCTCGTCGCAGTGCGTCGAGCTGTGCGGGTACGGGCACGGGATGGCTTCGGGATGGAAGTCGACGGGGCGCGGCACGAACGAACAGATCAGCGCACCGCGGGCCGCGAACGTGCCGTGCCAGGTGGGCGGCAAGTGCACCGAGCTGACGCGCGGCTGGAAGTTGAGGATCGGGAACGCCCACGGATAGACGGTGCCGTCCCAGCCGACCACGTCGAGGGGTGAGTGCTCGAGCTGGAAGCCGTGCCACGCGCCGCCGCGCCGCACGACGAGCTCGCGAAGCTGCTCGTCGATCGGCCCCGAGAACACCGGGCGCTTGAAGTCGCGATGGCAGTACGGCGCGTCCATCCGGAGCTGGCCGACGTCGTTGCGCCATTGCCGCGGCACGTGGACGCCGCCGACGAGCGAGAACCAGAACCAGTGCTGGGCGGCGCTGCTCGGCAGGAAGCGATGGATCAAGCCGCGCGGCACGAACACGTAGTCGCCCTGCGCGAACACGACGTCGCCGAGCACCGTGCGCAGCGTGCCGCCACCGGCGTGGATGTAGATCAGCTGATCGGCATCCGCGTCGCTGATGTAGACCGGATCCTCGGCGGTCGGAAACGCGACGCCCGCGATCAGATCGTCGTTGAACAGCAGCGGGATGCGGCCGTCGAGCTGCGGGCCGCCGTGCGTCGCGAGCTCGCCCGACTTGTAGTGGCGCTTCGCGAGCGTGCGCGACGCCTCGACGGGTGCAGCCCAACCATGCGTGGTGGGTGCGAGCCGCTGCGTGTGCGGGCGATGCAGGTGATAGAGGATCGTGAAGGGACCCTCGAAGCCGTCGCGCGTGAAGCACTCCTCGTAGCGCAGCTCGTTGTTCGGGCCGCGCAGCTGGAGGTGATGCTTGCGAGGAACCTCGCCCGCGATCATCCGATCGATCATCAGGTCCCCGCGGTCTTCTGCTGCTCGCGCTCGATCGACTCGAACAGCGCGCGGAAGTTGCCGGCGCCGAAGCCGCGATCGCCCTTGCGCTGGATGATCTCGTAGAAGAACGGACCGGCGGATGGATCCTTGTAGAGGCCGGCGGCCTCCTTGAGGAAGATCTGAGCATGTACGCGTGGTCGTGCGCACCGTCGACGAGGATCGACAGGTCGCGCAGCACGGCGATGTCCTCGTCGATCGTCTTGATCCCGGAGGTCGCGATCCGCTCGGGCAGCATCTCGTAGTAGCTGTCGGGCGTCGGCATGAAGGACACGCCGGACTGGCGGAGCCCCTTGACGGTCTCGATCATGTTCTTGCAGGTCAGCGCGACGTGCTGCACGCCATCGCCGCGCAGCTCCTCGTTGAAGATGTTGATCTGCGAGCTCTTGAAGAACGGGCGCGCCGGCTCGTTGTTCGCGAACTTGGTGTTCGAGATCGGATCCCACATCACGATCGACTTGAGCCCCGAGCCGGTCCTGCGGCCCGGATCGACATCCGAGGTGTGGAAGTCGATCTTCCACAGCTGCTCGAAGCCGAGCACGTGCTCGAGCCACAGCAGCATCGGCTTCATCGTCTGAAAGTTCGACGTGACGTGATCGATCTCCTCGAAACCGAACTTGTTCGTGCCGGCCGGCGCCGTGACCGGTGCGCAGCCCGGAAACAGGGACTTGAAGCCGCGGCGCTCGCGGAACCGGAACGTGCAGTCGCCGAACGGCGTCGTGATCGAGAACTGGCGGAGCGTGCCGCCGTCGTCCTTGTGGGTCTGGATGTCGTCGATCGCGGTGCCGCCACGCTCGTCGAGCAGCCGGAACG
>JANNBP010000287.1:0-2009 GCA_031385555.1 Deltaproteobacteria bacterium
GCCTCGATGCGAGCTCGAAGGCGTTCAACGAGCTCGGCAGCGCGATGAACGCCGAGGCGATCTCCCTCGGTTGGACGAGCGGAGGTTATTCGACCGCCGCTCATCCTGGTGGAGGTGCTGCGATGGGTTCCTCTCCGGATAAGGGTGCTTGCGATAGCAACTGTCGAGTGTATGGCACCGACAATCTGTTCCTCGCGGGGAGCGCCATCTTCCCCCATCAACCCGCCAATAACCCAACATTGTCGATCGTCGCGTATGCACTTCGGTTGGCGAAGCATCTCGGAGCTTCATGATCCGCAGACGCCAGATGCTGCTGGGGTTACTGGTCACGGCGGTTGTACCGGTGGCGGTCCTCAACGCGTGCAAGAGCGGCGACGGCAACGCGCCGCCCCGCAAGATCGACTTTGCGGCGGACCTGACCGCGTTGCTGATCGCGATCGGCCCGTGGCCTCCGGACGACATGGTCAGGACCTCGTTCATCGAGCGCTACCTCGCGAGCCACGGGGCCCAGTTCCAGGACCGCGGCGCGGTGCTCAACACCCTCGTGTCGAAGCTTCCCAGCGGAGGCCAACAGCTCGCGGCGATTCCGCTGGACCTGCTGACCGAGGCGGAGAGGATGCTGGTGACGGAGGTCGTCAAAGATGTCTACTCGATCGCCGAGCTTCGTTGGTACTTGGTTGGGGTTGCCGCGCCCGGGGCTTGCTTGGGACCTGCGTGACAGCTCGCGAACGCATCGCTGCCCCAATTCGGAGTGGGGAGCTGGATCTCGAGGCCAGCGCGCAGCTTGCGGTCCTCGGGCTCGCCTTGAGTGCTCGCCGTCATCTACGCCAGGTTTTTGCCAACGCCATCGAGTAACTGCCCTCCAGCCAAGGACCCCATGACCGATCCACAACAAGTCGCCGATGCGTTATCGAAGTTCATCGAGAAACGGTTTTCGGTCGATGACCGCGAGCCGGGATTCACCCGTGATGTGCATCTCTGGCATAGTGGATTCCTCGATTCTCTGGCGCTGGCAGAGATCTTGAGCTTTCTCGATTCCACATTCTCCGTCCGGATTCCGGACTATCTCCTGGTAGACGAGACCCTCGGGTCGATCAACGGCATGTCCGGTGCTGTGGCCAAGCTGATCGCCAAGACCAGGAAGTCGTGAGCTCGGTCGCCCAGCTGGCGGATGTCCGGATCGAAGAGGCGTTGATTCGGCGCGCGTCGACCGATGGCGGCGCGCTCGCTGTCGAGGACATGGATCGTGTGGTGACGTACGCGGAGCTCCTCGGTGCAGCGCTGGCAGCTCGGGATTTGATCGTGCGCAGCGGAGCTCGCCCCGGCGACCAGATCTCGGTCTTTCTCGACAAGAGCCTCGAGGCCGTCGCGTACGGGTATGGGGTCTGGCTGGCAGGTGGAGTTCTCGTGCCGATCGCTCCGACGCTGCGCCGGCAGCATGTCGAGTACATCCTGTCCCATAGCGAGAGCCGCCTGCTCCTCTCCACCGAAGGCAAGTTGCGGCGCTCGGGCTTCGAGGTCATGCCCGCGAACCTCGTCCCGGTGGTGGAGGTGCGAGCGGCCGAGAGTCTGCCCGAGCTTCAGGTGTCCGAGACGTCGGGTCCTGCGGCTCTGCTGTACACCTCTGGATCGACGGGGATGCCGAAGGGCGTGATCGTCTCGCACGAGAACCTGTGCGCGGGTTCTCGGATCGTCAGTAGCTATCTCGGTATTCAGAGTGCCGATCGTATTTTGAGCGTATTGCCATTCTCGTTCGACTATGGCCTCAATCAGCTGCTCACGTCGGTACGCAACGGTGCGGCGCTCGTCCTGCAGCGCTCGTTGCTGGCGACCGACATCCTTCGAAACCTTCGCGACCAGCGGATCACGATCCTCGCGGGGGTCCCGACGCTGTGGGGCCAACTCCTGGACACCGGGCTGATCGGGCCTGACATGGCGCCCACGCTGCGTCTGATCACCAACTCGGGCGGGGTGTTTCCCGTCGAGAGCGTCCGCCGCTATCGCGAGCT
>JANNBP010000292.1:0-40494 GCA_031385555.1 Deltaproteobacteria bacterium
ACGACCTCGCCCATGCCGCCGAGGATCTCGTCGGTCAGATCCGCGATGCGGGCCGCGCCGTCGACGGGCCGGTGATCGATGCGCTGCTCGCCGCGCTCGATGGCCTGCGCGACATGCTCGGCGTCGCGCGCGGCAAGGGCGCGATCGTCTACGACCCCGCGCCGGTGATCGCGCGGTTGCGCAATCCAGGCGTCCCGGTGGCGCAGGTCGCACGCGTCGCCGCTGCACCTGTCGCCGCTGCCGTCGATCATGGCGAGCGGGCACGGCCTACGATCCGCGTCGACTTCGAGAAGCTCGATCGCTTGCTCAACCTCGTCGGCGAGCTGGTGCTCGGGCGCGATGCCCTGCGCGGTGCCGTCGGTGCGCTCGGCTCGGTCGCGCTCGAGCTCGCCGCCGATCGCGGAGTCGCGCGGAGGATCGCGCTGTCCTCGAACAAGAACGGCCGCGGGCTCGAGAACCTCACCGAGGAGCTGTCGCGCGTCGAGCGCGTGCTCGGCGACGTCGCCGGGGACCTCGATCACGGCACCGATCGGCTCGACGCGATCTCCGGCGAGCTGCGCGAGCAGGTGATGCGCCTGCGCATGGTCCCGGTGACCGGCATCTTCCGCAAGCACGTCCGCACCGTGCGCGACCTCGCGGCGAGCCTCGGCAAGCGCGGCCGGCTCGAGCTGGTCGGCGAAGACACCGAGCTCGACAAGTTGCTGGTGGAGTCGCTCGACGAGCCGCTGATGCACCTCGTTCGCAACTCGGTCGATCACGGCCTCGAGCTCCCCGAGGGTCGCGCGGCCGGCGGCAAGCCCGCCGAGGGTGTCGTCACGTTGTCGGCGTCGCATCGCGGCAACCAGGTCGAGATCCGCGTCTCCGACGACGGCCGCGGCCTCGATCCGGCCAAGCTCAAGGCGAAGGCCCTCGAGCGTGGCCTGATCACCGTCGACGAGGCGGAGTCAATGGAAGACCGCGCGGCGCGCGAGCTGATCTTCCGTCCCGGGTTCTCGACCGCTGCCAATGTCAGCGAGGTCTCGGGCCGAGGCGTCGGCATGGACATCGTGCGGCAGACGATCGTGACGAAGCTCAAGGGAACGATCGAGATCGACTCAACCACCGGCCAGGGGAGTGCGTTCGTGCTCAAACTTCCGCTCACGCTCGCGATCATCCAAGTCGTGGTCGCCCGCGCGGGCGGCGAGACGTTCGCGATCCCGCTCGACGTGGTGCAACGCGTGCTCGCCGTGCAGGTCGGGGATGTCACCCTGGTCGGCGATCGCGAGGTCGTCGTCGTGCGTGGCAAGCACGTCCCGCTGATTCGCCTCGATGCTGCACTCGAGCTCGACCACGGTGGCGACGCCGATCTCCAGCTCGTCCTCGTCGAACAGAACGGCACCACCTATGCGCTGGTCTGCGAGCACCTGCTCGGCAAGCGCGAGATCGTGATCAAGTCGCTCGGCAGCTTGTTGACGAGCGTGCCGTGCGTTGCCGGCGCCACGCTGCTCGGCGATCGGGTCGCGCTGATCCTCGATGTCCCGGCGATCATCCGTCGCGTCCTCGAGCAACCCGCCGGCACCCGCCGGGCCGCGCGCGTGGCGATCCGAGGAGGCGCCGGGTCGGCGCACGTGCTGCTCGTCGAGGATTCCGACATCGTGCGCGAGTCATTGCGCCGCATCCTCGTCGACTCGGGTTACATCGTCACCGTCGCGATCGACGGCGCGCACGGACTCGAGCTCGCGAAGCAGCGCCACTTCGACCTGGTGTCCACCGACGTGGTGATGCCGCGGATGGATGGCTACGAGCTGACGCGCGCGCTGCGTGAGATGCCCGAGTACGCCGAGACACCGATCGTGATGGTGACCTCGATGGGCGAGAGAATCGATCGCGTGCGCGGCTTCGATGCCGGCGTCGACGAGTACATCACCAAGCCGCACGACCGCACGCAGCTCGTCCGCGTGGTCAAGAAGCTGCTCGGCCACGACAACACCGACGGAGGCGCGACGTGAACGTCGTGATCGTCTCAGACGAGCCGGTCCTGCCCTCCCTCGCGCGCCGTCCGCTCGAGCCGCTCGGGCACACGGTGCACGAGGTGGCCAGCGTGCACGACCTCGCGCTCCAGCTCGGCACGCTGACACCCCGCGCCGCGATCCTGCCGCGCCGGCTGCCGGATCGCTCGCTCGCGGATACCGTGAAGCTGCTGCGCACGGGACGGGAAGGTAACGAGCCGATCGCGGTGGTGGTCGTCGGGCTGTCCGCCGGTGATCGGGCGCTCGCGCGCGAGGTTGAGGCCGATGGCTACCTGCAGGTGCCGTTCACGGATGCCCAGGTCCTCGACGTGCTCGGCGCGACGACCCGCGCGAAGAAGGTCATAGTGCTCGCCGATGACTCGCCGATGATCCATCGCCACACCGTGCCGATCCTCGAGGACGACGGCTACGAGGTGAGGAGTGCGCACGACGGCATGGAGGCCCTCTCGCTGATCAAGCAGTGCTCGCCGGATCTGGTGATCACCGACGTCGAGATGCCGAAGCTCGATGGCTACGGCGTGTGCAAGGCCATCAAGGAGGACCCGGCCACCGCGCACTTGCCGGTGCTGATCTGCTCCTCGCTCGGCGAGGCCACCGACCTCGAGCGCGGCTTCGATGCAGGCGCCGACGACTACCTGGTCAAGCCGGTGCTCGCAGAGGAGCTGTCGACGCGCGTGCGTGCGCTGGTGCGAGGCACGCTGCCTGGGGCCCGCGAGCGCGTGCTCGTCGTCGACGATTCCCCGGCGCAGCGGCACTACGTCGCCGACTGCCTCGCGCGCCAGGGGTTCGACGTGGTGACCGCCGAGGACGGTGCGATCGCGCTGGCGAAGGCGCAGATGATCCGCCCTGCCCTGATCGTCAGCGACTACGAGATGCCGAACATGACCGGCTTCGAGCTGGTCCACGCGCTGCGCCGCGATCCGGATCTCCGCCAGGTGCCGGTGATCATGCTGACCGCGCGCGACAGCAAGCGCGACATGGCGCAGATGCGTGCCGCGGGTGCGTCGGCGTACCTCGTCAAGCCGTTCTCGCAAGACAAGTGCATCGCGCTCGTCGAGCGCACGCTCGCGGAGCGCCGCCTGATCGCCTACAAGGAAGCGTCCGCGCTGTTCATCTCGGAAGGCGCGCGGCAGGCGGCCGAGGAGCGCGCGACCCACGGCACGCTGCACGCGTTTCGAGCCGACGAGCGGATCGTCAGCGTGATGTTCTCCGACCTCGTCGGATTCACGCCGATGTCGAGCAAGCTCAAGCCGTCCGAGCTGATCAACTTGCTCAACGACTACTTCGATCAGATGTGCCCGCTCGTCAAAGACCACCACGGCGACATCGACAAGTTCATCGGCGACGCGATCATGGCGATCTTCGAGGAGGAGCGAGGCCAGGAGGCGGCGCCCATCCGCGCCGTGCGTGCCGCGCTCGGGATGCAGCGCGCGCTCGACGTCTTCAACCGCACGAGCACGATCCAGCTCGCCATGCGGATCGGCATCAACACCGGCCCGGTGATCCGCGGCGATCTCGGCAGCAAGGTCGTGCGCCGCGACTACACCGTGATCGGCGATACGGTGAACCAGGCGAACCGCTACGAGAGCAGGTGCCCGCCCGGTGCGGTGCTGGTCAGCCGCTCGACCAAGGAGCTGCTCGGCGACGGTGCGCGGGTTCGCGAGATCGAAGGTCTCGCACTCAAGGGCGTCGCCGAGCCGGTCACCGGCTACGTGGTCGTTTCCATGCCCGAGGAGCAGCCCGAATCATGACGAAGCGAATCCGCGTGCTGGTCGTCGACGATTCCCTGTTCATGCGCGCCGCGATCGCGAAGACGCTCGGTGCGCAGTTCGACATCGTCGGGCAGGCGAAGGACGGCGCCGATGCGCTTCATCAGGTCACCAAGCTCGCGCCGGACGTCGTCACCATGGACTTCAACATGCCCGGCATGAACGGCGCAGACACCGTGCGCGAGCTGATGGCCCGGCGGCCGACGCCGGTGGTGATGTTCTCGGCGCACACCAAGCAAGGCGCGCGCGAGACGTTCGATGCGTTGTCCGCGGGTGCGGTCGACTTCGTCACCAAGCCTGCGGGCGAGGTCTCGGTCGACCTGTCGAAGATCGCCGAGGAGCTGAGGAGCAAGCTGCTGGCCGCGGCCTCGGCGAGGCCCCGCGCCTCGAACCCCTCGATCCAGTTACCCTCGCCTCGCACCACGGGACCGATCGCGATCCCGCGCACCACGCTTCCCGGTGCGCTGCCTCGGCTCTGCGTGATCGCGGTGTCGACGGGAGGTCCCGCGGCGCTCTCCGAGGTCATTCCTGCGCTGCCGGTGGACCTCAGGCTCGCGATCGTCGTCGTCCAGCACATGCCCGCCGGCTTCACCGCTGCGCTCGCCGAGCGGCTGCACGCGCAGAGCCGCGTCGCGGTGCGCGAGGCCCAAGCGGGCGATCGGCCGCTCGCTGGGGGGGTGTTGATCGCTCCCGGAGATCGCCACCTCGAGTTCGATGACACCGGCGCGTGCATCCTCACCGATGGTCCGATGGTCAACGGCTGCCGCCCCGCTGCCGACGTGACCATGCTGTCGGCCGCGAAGGTGTACACGCGGCGCACGCTCGCGGTCGTGATGACCGGCATGGGTAAGGACGGCACGGTGGGTGCGCTCGCGATCAAGAAGGCGCAGGGCAAGACGGCGGCGCAAGATCACGAGACGTCGGTGATCTACGGGATGCCGAAGGCCGCGATCGAGGCCGGCGCGATCGACGAGATTTGTGCCTTGGGCGACATCGCCGCCTGGCTGAAGTACGCGTAGCAAACCCACACGCACACTCGAACCCAAACGAGCTTCGTGCTCGGCCAAGAACGGTTCAGGTTTGCGGGGGCGTCGATCGCCAACCAGGATCTTCCTTCGTGTTTGCGTTTGCGAGGTAGGGTTGCCCCGTCGTGGACGCCGCGCTCGCTCGGACCTGGAGATTCGTCGGCGGCCGAGCCACCAACACGTTCGGTCGCGCGATCATCAACACCGTTGTCCTCTGGGATCTGTGGGAGCTCACCCGGGATAAGTGGGTGCTCGCCTCCGTCGGCGTCATGCAGGTGCTCCCCGTGCTGCTGCTGTTCAGCCGCGCAGGCTGGCTCGCGGATCAGCTCGATCGCCGAAAGCTCGCCTCGTCCGCCGGCTTCGCGATGGGCATGGTTGGCGTCGGGCTCGCGATCGCCTCGGCGTTGCACGCCCCCGTGGCCGCGTACCTCGCGCTGCTGTTCGTCCAGGGTTGCGTCGTCGCCGTGCACGCGCCGGCGACCGCTTCTCTGCTACCGAACATCGCGCCGCGCGAGGTGTTGCCGAGGGCCAACCGCATGCAGGCGAGCCTCTCGGAGCTCGCGCTGATCGGCGGCCCCACGCTCGCCGGCCTCGCGCTCCTCGGCTTCGAGCCGTGGTGCGTGTTCGCGCTCACCGGGCTCACTGGCACGGTCAGCGCGTTCCTCTACTACTCCGTCGGCCACGTGCCTCGCATCTCCGCGCCAGGAGCCGACGATCGAAAGGGTTCGGGACATGGTCCCGATAAGATCGACTGGCGCGTCGGCCTTCGCTTCATCTTCCGCTCGCGACTCCTGCTACCCGCGCTGACGCTCGATATGTTCGCGGTGCTGTTCGCCGGCGTCACCGCGCTGCTGCCGGTCGTCGCCGACGAGATCCTGCACGTCGGCTCGTTCGGCTACGGCATCCTCCGCGCGTCGATGCCGATCGGCGCGGTGACGATGGCGGTGATCGGCGGCCGGATCCCGGCGTGGAAGCGACCGGGTCGCGTGTTGTTGATCGTCGTCGCGTTGTACGGCGTCATCACGATCGGCATCGGCGTCTCGACATGGTTACCGCTGACTGCGCTGTGCCTCGTCGTCTCCGGAGCGCTCGACAACATCTCCGTCGTGATCCGGCTGACGCTCGAGCAGAACGTCGTGCACGACGCGATCCGCGGCCGCGTCGCCGCCGTTCACAACGTGTTCATCGGGATGTCCAACGAGCTCGGGGCCGCGGAGTCTGGTGCAGCCGCGGCGTTGCTGGGCACCGCGCCGGCGATCATCGTCGGCGGCGCCGTCGCGATCGTCGTCGTCGGTGCGGTCGCGATCCTGTGGCCCGAGCTCGCGCGGATGCCGCCGCTTGCCGAGCTCCAGCCGCCCGACAACGTCTAGTTAGTTGCAGCCCACGGGCGCACAGCGCGGCGCGAGCTGATCGTGCCCGCACCCCGACTTGATCTGGAAGCTCGCCACCGCGGTACCAGTCGCACAGCTCGCCGACATCGGCTGGTTCGAATTCGCGCCGGTACCCGCCACGGGTAGAGCCACGACATCGGCGGTGATCGCGCCACTCGCATCGACGGCAGCGCAGCGCAGCACGACCGAGTTGTAGAGCGTGTCGTCGAGCCGGTTTCCCTCGATCCCGACGATCACGCGCCCCGACGAACACGTCACCTCGGCGATCTCGGTGGTGGGGACGTACGCGCTGCAGTTGCCACCCATCCCGCCGGGCGAATCGAACCGCTCCTGCGGCGTCGTGGTGAACACGCCATCGGTGCCGCGCGTGATCCGCCCGCATCGCAGGTGGAGGTCCACCATCGCGACCTGATCCGCGTGATCCGGGATCTCGTTTTCTGACACGTGGAACCACAACCCGACCGGCAGCTCGTCGGCGGTACACGTCGCATCGGCGCGGGGCTGCCCACCGGTGCCGCCGATGAAGGCGGGCGTCGCAGCGACCGGCTCGGCAGAGCTCGCCAGCGTGCACGCCGTGAAGGTCGGCGGCGAGTCCGTGGCGCTATCGCTCGCGGGCGCGTCGCCGTCGAGCGAGGCGATCTGCGGGTGATAGCCGCAGCCGACAAGCAACACGATCCACCAGCGCACGAGGTCGAGCTTACCGAAGTTGACTCGCGGGCAGGGTGACAAGCGCGAGAGACCCGCCGTGCGACCATGTGCTACACCCGACTCGCACATGTCGCTCCTCGCGTCTCATTCGATCGGCGTCATCGGTGCCGGCAACATGGCCGAAGCGTTGATCCGCGGGCTGGTCCGCGGCGGCCACGTCCCCGCCTCGCATGTCACCGCCTCGAACCCGCGCACCGAGCGGCTCGAGCAGCTGCAGCGCGACTACCAGATCCAGGTCACCACCGATAACAAGGCCGTCGCGCGCGGCGCCCAGCTCTGCCTGCTCGCGGTCAAGCCGCAGATCGTCGACAAAGTCCTGCGCGAGATCGGGGACCAGCTCCAGCCCGGAACCTTGCTGATCTCCGTCGCCGCGGGCATCTCCACCGAGACGATCGAGGGCCACGTCGGCGAGGGCGTGCGCGTCGTTCGCGCGATGCCAAACACGCCCGCGCTCGTCGGCGCTGGCGCCACCGCGATCTCGGGCGGCAGCCGGGCGAGCGAATCCGACCTCGCGACCGCCAAGGCCGTGTTCGACGCCGTCGGCATCACCGTCGTGCTCGAGGAGCATCACCTCGATGCGGTCACCGGGCTCTCCGGTTCGGGCCCCGCGTACATCTTCTTGATCCTCGAGGCGCTGTCCGATGCCGGCGTCAAGGTCGGCCTGTCCCGCCGCAACGCGCAGCGGCTCGCCGCCCAGACGGTGATGGGCTCGGCGAAGATGCTGCTCGAGACCGACGAGCACGTCGGCCGCCTCAAGGACATGGTGACCTCGCCGGGAGGCACCGCGATCGCCGGCCTCCACACCCTCGAGGAAGGCGGCCTCCGGACCACGCTGATCAACGCGGTCGAGACCGCCACCAAGCGCGCACGCGAGCTCGGTCGTGGGGGCAAGTGAACCGTCCCCCCAAGGGTACTTGCTCGCCTCGGCTCGCTGGCGTCACGTTCGACGTGCTGGTCCAGCCAAGGGCCTCGCGTGATCGCTTGGGACCGATGCATGATGGACGCATCAAGATCTCGGTGACATCCCCGCCGGTCGACGGCGAAGCCAACGAGGCCGTGATCGAGCTCGTCGCGAAGTCGCTCGGCGTCGCGAAGCGCGATGTCGAGGTGGTCTCGGGCGCCACCTCGCGGCGCAAGACGATCCGCGTCACCGGGGCCACGCAGGCCCAGCTCGATGCGGTGATCGCGTGAAGGCACTCGCGCTGCTCGTGCTCGGAGCGTGCGCGGGCGAGACCGGCACGATCCAGCTCGAGCTCGCGACCGCACCGGGATCCACCGTGCTCGATGGCGTGCAGCGCCTGCGCGTGACGCTCACCGATCCTCCCATCGTGGTCGAGGCCCCGCGGATCGACGACGGGTTCGATCTCCTGATCGATGTCGAGGCCATCGGCACGGTCGGCGTGTTGATCGTCGAGGGCTTCGACGACGGTGAGGCGCTGGTCGCCACCGGATCCTCTCCGCCGTTCGGCGTCTCGGGCATCAACGCGCGCGTCGTGGTCTACATCGCGGCACCGCTGACGATCGGTGGGGCGCCGGTCGGCCTGCCCGCCGCACGGATCGGCGTCGGGAGCACGTCGCTGTCGTACGGCTTCGCGCTGGCCGGCGGCGAGACGATCGACGGCACGCGCAGCGACTCGATCTTCATCTACAACTCGTTCGATCACACGCTCGCCGCCGGGGTCGCGATGCCCGCGCCGAAGTCGTTCCAGACGCTCGCCACCGGCAGCAACAACGGCGTCTATCTGTTCGGTGGGCGCGGCAGCGACGGCACGCCCACCGGCTCGCTGTGGCGGTTCGACACCAACGCGCAGCCGAGCGGGTCATTCACGGTGGGCGCCGACTCCGTCGAGCTCGCGCGGGAGCGCGCCGCGGCGATCCCGCTGACGTCCGAGCACTTCGTGATCTCGGGAGCACCGCCCATCAACGTCGACTTCGGCGTCGTCACCGCGCGCACCGACACGCCCGCGCTCGCGGGTGGTGTGGGGCTCGTACTCGATGACCGCGGCATCGGCGTGTTCGCCGGCGATCCGGTGACGCGGCTCGAGGGCGAGGTCCTCGAGTCGTATGCCGTCTCGACGGTGGCGGACACCACCGCGGCGATCGTCGGCACCGCCGCGGTGTTCACCACCGCAACGACAGCGCTCCTCGTCCTCGATCCCGCGGTGGCCTCCGATCCGGGTTCGACCGTCGACGCGCTCAGCGTGATCCGGCATCGCCCCGCGATCGCCTCGACCGCCCTGCACGTCGTCGTCGCCGGCGGCACCGACGACGGCGGCTTGCCGATCGCCACGGCCGATATCCTCGACGCGGCCACGCTCGAACGGATCACGACGGTGCCGTGTGTGGCGCGCAGTGGTGCGAGCGCCTACGCGCTCCCGAACGGTCAGATCGCGATCGTCGGCGGCGAGCCGGCGAATGATGTCATCGAGCTGTTCACGCCATCTTCCCCGCTCTAGGCGGCGCGATCTGCGGCACGCTGGGTCGCTTCGGCTGCACCAGCTTGAGCTCGGGCGTATCGAAGGAGTTGCCTCCCGAACGGCGGAAGCGCTCGACCTGGAGCCGTAGGTTATTCGGGCTGTCGGCGGCCTTGTAGGCCTCGCTCTCGTCGATCCGGCCCATCACGGTGAGCTCGAACAGCGCCTGGTCGAAGCTGCAGCACCCCTCGTTGACGCCCTGCTCCATCGCGTCCTTGATCGACTCGATATCGCCCTTCTTCACCAGATCCTTGATCCGTGGCGTGTCGAGCAAGACCTCGAGAGCCGCGGCACGTCCGTTGCCGACCAGCGACGGCACCAGGCGCTGCGAGATGATCGCGCGCAGGTTGAGCGACAGCTGCATCCGGATCTCGTGCTGGCGTTCGTGCGCGAAGAAGTTGAGCACGCGCTCGATCGCCTGGTTCGCGTTGTTCGCGTGCAACGTGGCGATGCACAGGTGGCCTGTCTCGGCGAACTCGATCGCGTACTCCATGGTCTGCGAATCGCGGATCTCGCCGATCAGGATCACGTCGGGCGCCTGCCGCAACGTGTTCTTGAGCGCGTCCTTGTACGACAGCGTGTCGATGCCGACCTCGCGCTGCGTGACGACGCACTGCTGGTGCTCGTGGACGAACTCGACCGGGTCCTCGATCGTGATGATGTGGCCGGTCGCGCTGCGATTGCGGTCGTCGATCATCGCCGCGAGCGTGGTCGACTTGCCGCTACCGGTACCGCCGACGACGAGGATCAGCCCGCGCTTGCTGCGCATGATCTGCGACAGCACAGGCGGATGACCGAGCTCCGCGAGCGTCTTGATCTTCGTGCGCACCAGGCGAACGACCAAACCGACCGCCCCGCGCTGGCGGAACATGTTGACGCGAAACCGCGCGGGCCCGTTCGACAGCGCGAGGTTCATCTCGAACTTGTTCGCGAACTCGAGCTGCTGCGGATCGGTCATCAGCGTGTCCGCCATCGCGGCGATCACCTCGGCCTTGAGTGCGCCCTTCGCGGGATAGCCGACGCCCTCGATCCGGAACACCGGCGGACTGCCCGCGGTGATGTAGAGATCCGACGCATCGACCTTCGCCATGTGGTCGAGCAAGGACCGCATCGTCGGATCCCAGAACTCGACGGGTGCCGAGCCACTCATCGCTGCGCCGCCTTCGCCTCGACCAGCGCCATCAGATCGGGCATCCGCGTGCGCGCATCCTCGATGCTGACCACGCGCTTGTTGATCAGGTCCATCACGGCCGCCTCCATCGTCTGCATGCCGACCTTGCCGCCGACCTGCATCGCCGACGGGATCTGGTGGGTCTTGTTCTCGCGAATCAGGTTTCGCACCGCGGCGGTGGCAACCAGGATCTCGAGCGCCGCCGCACGACCGCCGCCGACCTTGGGCAGCAGCATCTGCGTACAGACGCCGAGCAACGACTCCGACAGCATCGTCCGCACCTGGGCCTGCTGACTCGCAGGGAACACGTCGACGAGACGATCCACCGTCTTCGGCGCGCTCGCCGTGTGGACCGTACCGAACACCAGGTGACCGGTCTCCGCCGCGGTGAGCGCGAGCGAGATGGTCTCGAGATCGCGAAGCTCACCGACCAGGATGACGTCGGGATCCTCGCGCAGCGCCGAGCGCAACGCGTTGTTGAACGACTGGGTCTGCGTGCCGACCTCGCGCTGGTTGACGAGCGCCTTCCTCGACGTGTGAACGAACTCGATCGGATCCTCGAGGGTCAGGATGTGCCCGGCCATCGTGTCGTTGATGTAGTCGATCATCGCGGCGAGCGTGGTCGACTTGCCGGAGCCCGTCGGACCGGTGACCAGGAACAGCCCCTTCTCCTCCTCGCACATGTGGCGGAGGACCTGCGGCAGGCCGAGCTCGTCGAACTTCGGAATCTTCGTCGGGATGGTCCGGAACACGGCGCCTTCACCGCGGTTCTGGACGAACGTGTTGACGCGGAACCGCGCCTTGTCATCGAGCGCGAACGCGAAGTCGCACTCGAGCCGCTCCTGGAACACGCGGCGCTGCGCGTCGTTCATGACGTCGAAGATCAGCCGGTGGGCATCCTCCTTGGTGAGCGCCGGCGTATCGACGCGCACCATCTCGCCGTGGATCCGCAGCATCGGGGCTTCGCCCGACGACAGGTGCAGATCCGACGCCTTCTGCGCGACCGCGAACCGGAGCAAGGACGGGATGTCGATCATCACGCCTCCCGGACCATCGCGATGTGCGACTTGACGATCAGGTACGCCTCGTCACCGGTGTGAACCACGATGATCGGCGTGTCGCTGTTCAGGTGATCCGCGGTGCGCTGCCGCTCGAACGGCGGGATCCACTTCATCAGCCCGTCGATCACCATCCCGCTCTTCAGCGTGACCTTGACCTTTTCCTGCTCGGACGGAAAGTCCTCCTCGAGCTTGGGGGCATGCTTGGTCGCGACCTTCATGCACGCGATCGCGGAGCGCGCGACCATGCACATCGCCGCCTCGCGCATCACCGGCAGGAACGCGCTGCCCTCGCACAGCATGCGGGAGATGTCCTCGGCCTTCGGCACGAACACCAGCACGTCGGAGGTGTCGCCGTCGTGCAGGTACATGCAGGCATCGACCATGTCGACCGGCATCCGGAGGATCGCCTGCGAACGCTTCATCGTGACATCGCCCATCACACCGGGATTCGGCCGGCTCGTGCACCCGTACAGCCCGGGATCGGGTATGCAGGCCGTATGGCACTCAAGCGCACATCCACCGCCGTCTGGCACGGCACTGGTCCCAAAGGAAACGGCACCCTGACCACGCTGTCCGGAGCGTTCAAGGATCAGCCCTACAGTGCGAATGCACGCTTCCAGTCCGAAGACGGCAAGGCGGGGACCAACCCCGAGGAGCTGATCGCCGCCGCCCACTCCGGCTGCTTCACGATGGCCCTCGCGTTCCAGCTCACCAACGCCGGCTTCGAGCCGACCGAGCTGACCACGGTCGCGACGGTGTCGATGGAGAAGCAGGATCCGGGTTGGACGATCACGAACATCCACCTCGAGACGTCGGGCAAGGTGCCCGAGGTCGACGCCGCGAAGTTCGGCGAGCTCGCGGATACCGCGAAGAAGGGCTGCCCGATCTCGCGCGCCCTGTCGGCCACGCCGATCACGATGACCGCGACCCTGCTCTAGTTTCGAGCTCGACGTTGGACGTCGTCGTGGCCATTCGTCGGTCGTGACGACGGCGCCGGCAACGGCGACATGGACGGCGACGGCGACGGGGCGACCAGGGACGTCTCGAGCGCATCCACGAATGTCGTAGACCAGTGCACGACCACAACTAACGCGCGCAGCGAAAGCCGATGTCCGTGCGCGCCCGCGTCGGCTCGAGCGCGAATCGAGCGGCCGCACGCAGCGCCCCGCTGTAGCTGCCCCAGTTGCCGCCGCGCACCACCCGGCCGATGCCGTCGGTCACCTCCGGATCGACGCACGGTCCGCTGCACGTCGGACGCGCGCCACCCGCATCGACGGTCCACTCGGAGACGTTACCGCCGAGATCGAACACTCCCTCGGGGGTGACATCTCCGGCCGCGCTACCGATCGGCGCCGCATCGCTCGGGTTGCCGAGCCAGCACGTGCGATCGAGCTGGCGCGCGAAGATCGCGGTGGTGCAGCTCGGAGGTTCGTTGCCCCATGGATACAACCGGCGCGTCACGCCTCGGGCAGCGAGCTCCCACTCCGCTTCGGTCGGCAGGCGCTTGCCGACGGCCTCGCAGTAGCGGCGTGCCTCGTCCCAGGTGACGCCCGCGCTCGCGAGCTGCTCGCGACCAGGTACCACCCCGGCGGTCTTGGTCTCCGGATCGAGCCGCACGTTCGGGAACGCGCGACCCGGTTGCGGATGGACGGCGAGCCACGCGACGAGCTCCGCGACGGTGACCTCGTGGCGGTCGAGCTCGAACGTCGAGATCGTGACCCGACGGAGTTGCTCCTCCGCGAGCAGCTCCTTCTCGTCCTCGCAACCGTTTGGCTGGTGATCGACATCGCGGCAGTACGCGAGCGCCGCGGACAGCTCGAGATCCGTGCTGCCCATCTCGAACGTCGCGCCCGCGATGCGAGCCATCGGTCCCGCCGTGATCACGACGTCGGGCTGGTCGGAGCCGCGCGTCGCGACCACGGCGACGATCGAGAGGGCGACGACGGCGATCGCGAGCCCGAGGTAGAGCGGCAGCTTCGATCGCCGCGCCGGCATCGCCGACATCCGCGAGCGCGACCCGATCCGCCACTCGAGGAACGCGACCAGCGCGCGCCCCGCATCCCCGACCATCGACGACTCGACGTCGTACAGCACCCGCAGGTGCGCCGCGATCGTGTGCGGCATCGCGTGCTTCGCGAGCAACGCATCGATCAGGTGGGTGACCGACTCGGTCGCAGGAACGCCGGCTTCCTCGCACAACGTGCGCACGGCACGGTCTGCCACGCCTCGCGCCTGCTCGATCGCGCGGACGTCGTTCGCCTCGATCCCCTCGGCGATCGCCACGAGCTCGGCTGCCAGGTCGGGCAGCCGTCGCCCCAGCGACGTCAGCGAGGTACGCACCTCGAAACCGTAACATTCCAAGCCGCTCGCAAGCTCGTTGCACATCACCAGCGACTCACAAGTTCCACGCAACTTTTCTTCGCTGCGGTTGTCCGACCCGCATGCGAACCGCTTGGTGCCTCGCAGTGCTCCTGGTCTGTCTGTCGCGGCTCGCCGTCGCCGGAGAGTCCGGTGAGGGTCGGCTCGTCACCCGGGTCGACGGGAAGCTGGTCGACGTCCCCCTCGAGCACACCGATGTCCAGCTCCGGATCGATGGGCCGATCGCGGAGGCGAAGGTCACGCAGCGGTTCAGGAATCCGTCGGCGACGAAGATCGAGGCCGTCTACCTGTTCCCCTTACCAACCGGCGCGGCGATCAACGACTTCGTCCTCGCGAGCGGCGATCGCAGGATCCGCGGCACGATCCAGGAGCGCGCCAGAGCGAAGCAGGTCTACGAGGCTGCACGCAAACAGGGCCTCGTCGCGGCGCTCCTCACGCAGGAGCGCCCAAATCTCTTCACGCAGTCGATCGCGAACCTCGAGCCCGCGACCACGGTCGAGGTCACGCTCAGCTACGTCCAGCGGCTCGACTACGACGACGGCGGCTACACCGTCGCGTTCCCGATGGTGGTGTCGCCTCGCTACCTCCCCGAGAAGTGGAAGGCGAAGGCACCGGAGCTCCAGGCACCGACGCTGCCGCCCGGGATGCGCAGCACGCACGACATCTCCCTCGCCGTCGACCTCGACGCCGGGATGGCGATCGAGGAGCTCGAGTCGCCGTCGCACCAGATCGACATCAAGCGCGACGGCCGCAAGGCGAGGATCAAGATCCGTCGAAACGACACCATCCCGAACAAGGACTTCATCCTCCGCTACAAGCTCGCGGGCGCGGCCCCGAAGCTCGGCGTGCTGACGCATCGCGATGGGGGCGACGGCTCGTTCCTGATGATGGTGCAACCACCCGCGGCGGCACCCGCCGACAAGATCACGCCGCGCGAGCTGATCTTCGTCGTCGATACGTCCTCCTCGATGCGCGGCGCGCCGCTCGCGAAAGCCAAGGAGCTGGTGCGCCGGATGCTGTGGACGCTGCGTCCCGACGACACGTTCCAGATCGTACGCTTCGCCGACACGGTCAGCGCGCTCGGGCCCGGGCCGATCTCGGCGAAGCCCGCGAACGTCGAGCTCGTCCTGTCGTGGCTGTCGACCCTCGAGGCCGGCGGCGGTACCGAGATGACCACCGGCATCGGCGCGGCGCTCGCCGTGCCCCACGATCCGCTGCGCCTCCGCATCCTCGCGTTCCTCACCGACGGGTACGTCGGCAACGAGGACGAGATCCTCGCGACCGTCCACAAG
Organism: Deltaproteobacteria bacterium; assembly: GCA_031385555.1. Taxonomy (GTDB): domain Bacteria; phylum Myxococcota_A; class Polyangia; order Haliangiales; family Haliangiaceae; genus JABFXX01. The sequence continues at coordinate 15,280 of JANNBP010000292.1, forward strand.
CAGATCGGCGCGTCGCGCCTGTTCGCGTTCGGCGTCGGCACCGCCGTCAATCGCTACCTGCTGGAGGAGCTGGCCGCGCACGGTCGCGGCAGCGTGCAGTTCGTTCGCCCCGACGAGGACACGGGTCGCGCGGTCAGCGCCTTCGAACGCCGGATCGACGCGCCGGTGCTCACCGATCTCCAGATCGACTGGGGTGGGCTCGTCACGCGCGACCTCACCCCAGCCGCGATCCCCGACGTGTTCGTCGGTCAGCCGCTCGTGCTCAGCGGTCACTACGCCGCCGCCGGCAGCGGCACCGTCACGGTCACCGGCAAGCAAGGTGGTCGCGCCGTCGCCTTCAGCGTGCCGGTGACGTTCCCCGAGCGACATGCCCACCCCGCGATCTCGACCGTGTGGGCGCGCGCGAAGATCGCCGAGCTGTCTCGCGGCTTGATCCGGCGTCCCGACGCCGCCGCCGAGAAGGCGATCGTCGGGCTCTCCCTCGACTACCGGATCCTCACGCAGTTCACCGCGTTCGTCGCTGTCGACGACTCGAAGGTGACCACTGGCGGTACTGCCAGGCGCGTGGTCGTCCCCGTCGAGGTTCCCGATGCCGCGCGCAGCGTCACGTTGCACGGCGGCAGTATCGGTTATGGGTATGGCGGCGGAGTCGCCCTGGGCGCGTACGGCGCGATCGGCTGTGGCGGTGGTATTAGCTACGAACACCCTTTTGGCGGAGGCTTCGCTAGCGTCAACCACGTCGTCGCGGTTCCGCAGGTCGTGATCGCGCAGCCCGTCGTCCACGGCAGCCTCGATCCCGCGATCATCAAGCGCTACGTCAAGCGCCAGCTCGCGAAGGTCCGCTACTGCTACGAGAAGGCGCTGCTCGGCAAGCCGATGCTGTCGGGAACGATCAACACGCAGTTCACGATCAACCCGAATGGCCTGGTGGTCGCCGCGACCGCGACCGGGCTCGACCCCGAGGTCGCCGCCTGCGTCGCGTCGACGATCAAGTCGATCGAGTTCCCGAAGCCGGTCAACGCCGACTCCGCGGTTCAGGTCAACTACCCGTTCACGTTCCAGCCTGCACCGATCACGCTGCCATCACCGTCTCGCACCGATGCGGTCAAGGAGCTGCTCAAATGAAGCGCGCACTTCTCCTCCTGCTCGTCTCGTGCAGCGACCCGGCCACGCCGCCCGTCGTGGTCACGCCGCCGCCTGTCGTCGAGCCTCCACCGCTGCGCCCTGCCCCGGGTCTCGACCTCGCCGGCCCGATCGCCGGCAGCGAAGCCGCGCCTGCTCCACGCAAACCCGCCGTGCCGTTCGATCTCGCCGCGGATCGCGCGGTGGTCAAGGTCTCCGTCCCGGTGCCACCGAGCGGCGGTGCCGTGCAGTTCACGTTCGCCGACGAGCGGCCCGGCTGGGTCGCGCGGATCCCCGACGCGCAGCAGTTGCCGTCGGTCGCGTATGGCCACGATCGCGTGTTCGTCTCCGGCGGCTTCAACTCGGTCAGCTTCTACGCGCTCGACGCGACCACCGGCAGGATCCAGTGGGCCACCACGAACCTCGAGGACAACGGCCCGACCGCGGCGATCGTCGAGGGCGAGGACGTGCTGTTCAACACCGAGAGCTGCACGCTGTTCTCGCTCGACGCGAAGACCGGCAAGCGCAACTGGTTCCGCTACCTGGGCGATCCCACGCTGTCGCAGGTCGCGCTCGTCGACGGCCTCGTCTACTCGTCGTTCCCCGACAAGACGACCGGCCAGCAGATGCTCGGCGCGTTTCGCGTCAAGGGCGGCGCGCCGGTGTGGTCGCGTCAGGTGGGCGCCGAGCTCCTGGCGACACCCGTGATCAGCGGCGACTCGGTCTACGTCTCGACGATCAACGGCATGACGTTCCGCATGGATCATCGCACCGGCAAGACCAAGTGGGTCAAGCCGCTGCGCGCGACGACCGCGCCGTGGATCGTCGGCGACGAGCTGTTCGTCACCCGCCGGAGTGGCGCGAAGGAGCAGCAGGTGGTCGTCGATGTCGGCACCGGCAAGGTGATCCGCGAGCACCGCGTGTCGGCAGGCAGCTACGCCTACGACGTGCCAGCGAACCTCGACAGCTGGGAGACCGTGTGGGCGTTCGAAGGCTCTCGCCCCGTCGTCGATCGCGGGATCCACTACGTGGCGATGGGCAACGACGTGATCGCGAGCGACGCGAAGTCCGGCGAGGCGATCTGGCACCGCCGCTACGCGACCAAGGCAGAGGCCCGGTCGCTCGGCTCGGTCGCGCTCGCAGGCTCGACCATCGTGGTGTCGTCACGCGACGGCAAGGTGTTCGGCCTCGACGTCGATACCGGCTTCACGCTGTGGTCGTACGACCTCGGCAGGAAGGTCGTCGCCGAGCCGATCATCGCGAAGGGCTGGCTGTACGCGACCACGGCCGACGGCTACGTGATCGCCCTCAACGTCGCCGACAAGTCGCTCGACGGCTGGCACATGTTCGGTGGCAACCCGTCGAAGAACGGCGCCACGGTCGCGCCGCCGACCCCGAAACCGCTCGAAGGCTAGTCTTCTTCTTTCGGTTTCTTGGTCGCGGCTTCCTCGGCCTCGCACCACTCGAGGTTGATCGACTTCTTCTCCGCCAGCGTCGTCGCATCGAGCACGCCGAGCTCGCCGAGCCGGCCGTTGCGCAGCACCACGAGGAGGTTTCGCGCGCCGGCCACCGCGGTCGCACCGACCAGGTGGTCGAACGTCTTCACCATGTACTTGTTGCACTTCTCGGAGACGTCGCCGCTGTCGGCCCAGTAGTGCGCCGTCTCGTCGGCGGTACATGGCGATTTCGGCACCGCCCGCGCGAGCCGCGTCTTCTTACCGGTCTCCGTGTCGATCACGATCAGGAACGGCCAGCCCGGCTCGCCGAGCGCGACGCGCGTCTTGTCGAGGATCGAGAACGAGCCGTTGAGGATCGACTGATCCTTGTCGTCGCTGATCGCACCCAGCTTGGTGCCGTCGGTCTTGAACTGATAGGTCCGGTGCTTACCCTCTTCGCCCGCCTCGACGAACAGCGTGTCGTTGAGCAGGTGCAACGCGCTCACCTGCCCCACGCCCTTGATCGAGAACCCGGCTTCGCGCGTGCGCGTCGTGGCGTCGAACAGGCTGATCTGATCGCTCGCGAGCAGCGCGACCTTGCTGCCGTCGAGGTTGTAGGCCATGTGCGCGACCTTGTCGGAGGGCAGCTCGACCTCCTTCGGGAGACAGAACCCGCGCACGCACGACTCTTCGATCCGCAGCGCGAACCCGATGCCCGGCAGCGGCGCGGGCTCGCGATAGGTCAGTCCACCCGAGGCGAGATCGATCTTCCAGCACCCGACCGGTCCGAGCAGGCGGTTTCGCTGGGTGTCGTAGGCGCACAGGATCGCGTCGGCGCCGATCGCCGCGAGCTCGAGCCGCGGGCTCTGCTTCTTGTGCAGCGCGACCGGCAAGCACGTCGTGCCCTTCGGGATGATCGCGTGGGCAGCCTCGAGCCGCTTCGCATCCCGCTCGGCCTCGGTCTCGACGGCCGGTGGTGGATCCGTCGGCTTCGTCGGCTTGGGCTTAGGCTTCGCGGGTGGCTTCGAGGAAGGACACCCGGCGAGCACCCATGCGATCAGCACCCAACGCAGCACGCCCCTACCGTACCTCACCGACCCTTTGAATCCAGGGGATCAAGTGACCGGAATCGTTCGACCCAGGCCATCTGCAAACACGCTGCAGTTTTCGAGCAACCGCGGCCTCGGCGGTCGACACGGCGCCAGTGATCAACGAACCTTCAATCATGCGTTCCGTGTTGTTCTTGGGGTTGGTGGTGTTGGCGGCCGTTGGATGCACCGCGCGGAACCCGAGAAGCTGCAGTGACGGCATCTGTACCGATCCCGCGTTTCCGTTCTGCGACGTCGATGGGGCGTTCGGAGAGAACGTGGAGACCTGCGTCGCCGTCGACTGCGCGCCAGGTGAGGTCGCCGCCTGCCGTAGTGATCAAGCGATCCGGTGCAATGCCACAGGGACCGACTTCGACCTCGTGCAGTGCGAGCTCGGGTGTGATGCGGCGACCGGTGGCTGCAAGGGCTGTTCGAGCGACGAGCAGTGCAACAACCCATCGCCGGTCTGCGAGACGACAACCAACACGTGCCGGACGTGCGTTGTCGACGACGAGTGTGCCAGCCGTGTCTGCGACATTGATACGGGACGTTGTCTCGCCGAGACCGAAGTCGTGTATGCCGCTCCAACGGGCGCGGATGCCGGCCCATGCTCGCTTGCCATGCCGTGTTCTCTCACGGAGGCCAGTGCTGTCGCGTCCGCCAATCTGCCGAGGTCGACGGTTCGATTGCTGCCAGGCGTCTATGGCACTCCACTCGTGATCACGGGCTCCACGATCACGTTGATCGGCGTCGGAGCTACCCATCAAGTCGCGCCCGGCACCAAGAGTCTCGACGTTGGAGACAACGCACATCTCACCGTCCGAGGTCTGACGTTCGAGCTACCTCCCGGAGGAAACTTGCCGGAGGGGATCCTGTGTAACGGAACCCCAAACACCCCGTCCGTGAGCCTTCGCGGTTTGGCCATCCGGTCGTCTCAGTCGATCAGATTTGCATCTTGCGCGCTGACGATGCGCGATGTCAGCGTGCAGCTTGCCTCCGGAAACTTCAACGTCGAGACCCTCGACGCCGACCGTGTTCGATTCCAGGGCACAGCGACGCCACGGAATCTGACTGGTGGCAAGAACATCCGGATCGTCAATTCGCTGTTCGACAACATGGCGTTTACCTTCGGTGGCGGCAGCCTCTCCTTCGCCTTCAACACGGTCTTCATCAACGGTACGTTCAGTCCTGTAGTGACCTGCAACTCGACCGGCACGACGAGCGCATTGATCGAGAACAATGTTCTTCTGAAGATCGGCAGCCAAGGCGTTCAGGACGCACTTCAAACCCAGGGCACCATCTGCACTGCAAACCGCAACGTGCTCTCCCCTCAGATCACGACCATCCCAGGCAACAACGTGGTGATGGATCCACTCCTGCTAGATCCGGTGAACCACGACTTTCATCTACAGAACGTAAGCCCGGCAATCGACTCGGCTCTTCCCTCGACCGGCCTGGAGGTTAGCGCGGACTTCGAACGCGTCGCTCGACCGCAAGGGCTGGGCTTTGATATCGGCGCATTCGAACGCACGCCGTAGCATGCTTGCTAGCGGAGCTCGTGGATCTCGAGGGCCCCGCGCCCTTCGTGGTCCCGAAGTAGTGACACCGCGAGGCCCGGAGTCGTCGTCGTTGTTCCGGAACGTGTGATGTGCCAGCCGAGCCAGCTCTCGGGCTCGGTGCCCACGAGCTCGACCAACACGCGGTTCGTTCGTGACGAGCGAACCTCGACGCGCCCTTCGCGCTGGTTGCCCGCCCACGGTGCACCGATCGCGAGGTCGCGAAGTCCATCGCCATCGAGATCATCGAGAGTCGCGAGCGACCGTCCATAGAGCTCGCCGTCGGTCGGACTCGTGAGAGAGCGAAGCCGGTGCGCGGTGGCACCCGAGACGATCTGGATCTCGCTGCCGCCGGGCGCGGTTTTGACCTCCCCACCCGGCGCCGATACCGCGAGGTCGTCAATGCCATCTCCGTCGATGTCGTCGATCCCGGTGGCCATGATGCCGAACTGGTGATCCGGAAACTCCCCCGTCAGCGTGTGGAGCGTCTCGCCAGTCGCCGAGGTCACCACCAACTGCCCCCGATACTCGCCGTCGATCAGCGCTGCTGGGGCCCCGATCGCGAGGTCGTTCCGTCCATCACCGTCGAGATCGCCGAGCGGAGCAATGTGCCAGCCGAACTGACCTGCTTCCGGGGCACCATCGATCGCCAAGCCGATGCTGCCATCCGCGCCCGAGACCAGGTAGACGTGGCCGCCGACGGGGCTCGAAGGCGCGCCGATCCAGAGATCCTCGATCCCATCGCCGGTCTGGTCACCGGCGCGCGCGACGTACCATCCAAAGCCCTGTCCAACCTCGCCGATCGTTCGCCAGATCCGCGTGCCGTCGAGGCGATATGCACTGACGATCCCGAGTTGCTGCCCACCAAGCTCCGCGACAGGCTCGCTGACGATGACATCGCCGATCCCGTCGCCGTCGAGATCGGGCACGCCGACTGCCACGTTCCCGAACAGCCCGTCGACGTCCTCGCCCGACCACTGCGCGATCTGCTCGAGTTGTGACCACGCACTCGCCGTACCCGCATATCGAGCACCCGCCACGACCTCTCCAATGCCATCCCCGTCGAGGTCAAGCGGCTCACCGAAGCGGAAGCCGAGCTCGCCATTGATCGTGTCGCCTTCGATTCGCGATACGAGGCATGTCGTATCTGAGCTGCGGTGGGGACAGATGTCGTCCCCACACGCGACCAGGAGCGTGGTGATCAGGGCGCGATGTTGATGGAACAGCAAGAGACAAACCGGGGCGAGTTGCAGCTCGGAACGACTGCAGGCATTAGCGGCCCGATCTGGCCGTTGGGGCGATCAAAGTTGACGAACTTGCCACCGTTGGCGAGGTGCGCCGTCTCGTAGGTCCACGGGATGTTTTCGGCCGCCTGATTTTGGCAGCGGTCAGGACCGATCGCGGTGGGATCGTCGATCCACCACTCGACGACGGGGACGTTGTTGTAGTCGACCGCGTTGACGAGCTCGCCCTTGGCCTCAGCGAGCTCCATCTTCGCGAACGTGCAGATTGCGGAGCCTGGGAAGTGCGCCTCGCAGTCAGCGTTGGCTCCATCGATACCGAGCATGCCCTGGTAGTTCCAGCGCCCCGTGCTCGCGGGCAGGCTGCCTCGATAGATGGTGGCGAACAAGCACTGACCGCCGATGCACGTCGCACCGGCATCGCAGACCTCGCCGGCGTTGTCGCCGAGGCAGTCGCCGCTCGCGCCGCAGTGATCGCGCGAGGTCTGCGGATCGGTGCAGGCGCCACTGCAGGTGATCTCGTCGGACGTGCACCCGCAGACGCCCTCTGTACACGACTGGTTCTGGGCTGCCGAGCAGGTGTTGCCGCACGTCATGCAGTTCTCGGCGTCGCTCGCGACATCGACGCAGACATCGCCGCAACGAACGAGGCCGTTGTCGCAGCCCTCGACGCATTGACCGAACGAGCACACGAGCCCGTCGCCGCACGCGTTGCCGCACGAGCCGCAGTTATCGCGATCGTTCTGGAGGTTCGAGCATGCGCCTCCGCACACGCTCTCCTCCGCAAGGCAGTCGGCGCCGTGACAGAACAAGCTGTTCGTCGCGTTGCCGTCCGGGCATGTCTGGCAAGACAACAACGCGCATGACACGACCAGGTAAGCGAGCCTCATCCCTCCGAGTGTCTCAAAAAACGCAGCCGGAATTCCAGTGCGATTAGGGAATGATGAGCCGGGGTTCGCGCCGCAGGCTGGTCAAGAACACCCGAAGCGCGTTGGAATCGCCAAGAGACAAGGCGTTCCAGGCGTCTCGGGCTGCGACCGCCTCCCCGCCATGGCGTGAGATCGCCTGGTCCACCGTGGTTGCCTGGCCGTCATAGAAGTACGGTGGGGATCCAGCGAGCCCCCACAACCGACGCGTCAGATAGAACTTCGTCGCGATGCCGGCTTGGAGATGGGTGCTCGCATTGGCGTCGCCCAGATCGTGGCGCTTGAGGTCGGAGAACAGGAACACCGGGAAGCCGGCCCCATCCGCAGTGATCCGTGGCGCTTCGGCATCCCGGGTCAGGTCGATCTCCACGGAGCCGATCGCCACCACGGGTCGGTTCAGGGTCAGGCTCGGCCGGTGGCAGGAGGCGCAGCCGACCTGCTCGAACAGCTCGCGACCGCGGATCCACTCGTCGACCAGGAACGGCTCGGTCGCGCCTTGCGGAACGGCGAGATCGACAGGCGTCTCGTGCGGGTGCATCACCGGGGTCTCGAGGGCGGCGACGTAGACGCCGATCGCGGTGACTTGCCCCGCCGTCAGCTCGTCGGCGATCCCGTCACCATCGGGATCTTCCTTCGGCCCGCCGCCGAGCTCCAGCGGATCGTGCGGGCTGACCAGCGCGGCGTCCTCGGCCTGGACGCCGAAGTGGAGCGCGGCGGCCTCGGTGACGAAGTCGCGGATCGTCGTGGTCGTCCCCTTCCAGCCGAACGGCTTGATCACGAGATCGCGATCGATGCCGCGCACGTCGCTGGTGTCGACGGTGCGCTTGGCATCGACGTGCAGTGTGCCGAACGAGACGCCCTTGGTGATCAACTCGACGCTCGACGGAGCACGTGCGATCGCGTCCTTCTTCAAGACCGCGAGCTCGGCGGTCATCTCGGCGGCGAGTGCCTGCACCGCACCGGCGCCGATCAGCGCGGGCGGGTTGCGCATGTCGGCCGACGAGATCGTGTCGCCGTCGCCGAGGAGGAACGCCGCGTCCGGCAAGCCGCCGCCACCGCCGGGACCACCGCGCCAGTGGCACGACGTGCAGCTCGTCGTCTCCGGCCCACCAACGCGCCCGGTCTGGACGCGTCGCAATTGGGGCGACAGTCCATCGGAGAACGTGAACTGGTGCTCGAACAGAATGCGGCCGGTCTCGTAGAGATCCTGCGGGCACACCAGGCCTTGATCGATCCGCGCCTGGTCGACGAGCTCGGCGGTAGTACGCACCGTGTAGCCCGGATCCACCGCCTCGCGTTCGCGCAGCCGTTGCCGCAACGCGCCTCGACGATGCGCCTCGCGCGCGGCCTCGATCGTTAGTCCGGTCGCCGGTGGCGACGCACCGCAGACGGGCAGCTCCTCGACGCGCGTGACGTTGTCGCCGCACCCGACGAGCAGGAGCAGCGCGAGGAGCTTCACGGCGCCACCACCCGGCGCACGCGCGCGAGCGAACCGAGATAGACACGCAGCGCGATCCGATCGGGCTCCGGTAACGCGAGGTAGTTGTCCGTGATGACCTGCGCCTCGCCACCGTGCGCGCGGATCGCGTCGTCGATCGTCGGCGCGCGGCCGTCGTGCAGATACGGCCCGGTGTCCGCGAGGCCCCACAGCGGACGCGTCAGCCACGACCGTGCGGCGATCGCCCCCTGATCGAACGGAGCTGCGAGTGCGGCACCGAGATCGTGGCGCTTGAGATCCGAGAATAACTGCACGTCGAACGCAGAGCCTGGCGCATCGATCGGCTTGATCTTCGGGCCCGGTCCTGCCCGCGCGACATCGATCGACACCGCGAGGCTAGCCGCATTCTCGGTCTGCTCCGGCCGCGTCACCAGCACCGGATCACGAAGCCGGAGCGTCGGCACGTGACAGCTCGCGCAGCCGATCTGCGCGAACACGGCACCGCCGCGGCCGAACCGGTCGAGCATCGCTTGATCGGTGGGTGGCACGAGGATGGGCACCTCGACCTGGGCGAGATACGCGACCATCGTCGACACCATGCCGTCCTCGATCTCGATCGTCACACCATCGGCGTCGATATCGAAGAACGGGCCATCGCCGAGCTCGCTGCCATCCAGCAACCCATCACGGACCGCCTGTTGCTGTGCCATCGAGACCAGGCCGAGATGGAGCCGAAACGATTCCTGGATCATCGAGCGCAGCGTCGGCTGATGGCCTTTCCAGCCGAACGGCTTGACGACGAGATCGGAGTCGACGCCGGCGACTCTAGCGACATCGACACTGCCGTCGGGCCGCGCCGTCAGCATGCCGAAATCGACCCCCTTCGCTCGTAGTGCGATCGTCGTCGGGATACCCAGCGTCGACGCCATCGAGAGCGCTGCACCGCGTTGCTCAGCGAGCTCTGCGGTCATCTCCGCAGCGAGCCGGTCGATCGGCCCGAGCCCGAGTACGGCAGGTGCATTGCGAAGATCAGCCGTGCGCATCGAGTCCCCGTCACCACGGAACGCCGACACTTGGCTCGCGGTACCTGCACCGTCGTCGCCACCGACCGAGTGACACTCGGCGCATGCCATCGCATCCGGGCCGCCGAACCCGCCCTGATGAACTCGCCGGAGATTCGGCCGCGGCAATGGCCCTGCCGGGATCCCTGCGTGCTCGGCCAGCCCGTTGCCCAGCCCATCCCGGGGCCGGAACGAGTACGCGAACAAATCGTCGCCACGTAGGAACAGATCTTCGATCGTGAACACGTTGCGGTCGAGTGCGATCTGAGTGAGCCGCGCATGCTCGAGCTGTTCTCCTGGCTCGAATGCCTCGAACGCGCGTTCGAAGTCTGCTAATCGCTTTCGAGCGATCGCCTCCTCGATCTCGATCCCGAGCTGCTGATCGCTCGGAATCACCAACGACTCGCTGAGCGACGACGCGCGCGGCGGCGGCTTCGCCGGGTCGTAGCACCCGACCAACGCGATCCACGCAACGCAGCTCTTCCATGGGGTCACGCTCTACCGCTCCAACCGCGGGATGATTGGCGGTCTGGCGCGAAGCGTACAAACCCATCTGGAACCTTCGCGATCGGTGATTGCGTGCATTCTGAGCGGTTTGTACGCTTTGCGCGAGACGCCCAATGGTTTTGGTCCTGGAGGGGGGAGCGTGACCCCATCGAAGCGGAAGCGGTCGGCGAGCGCGCTCACTTCTCGGTGATCACGAACTCGACGCGGCGGTTCATGCTGAGGTCGGCGTTGGCACCGCTGACGATCGGGCGCGTCTTGCCGTAGCCCTCGGTCTCGAACCGGCCGGCGTCGATGCCGCCGTTGTTGATCAGCCAGGTCGCGACCGAGCGGGCGCGACGCTTCGACAGGTCGAGGTTGTAGGCGTCGTCGCCCTGCGCATCGGTGTGGCCCTCGATGCGCACGCGCACCTTGCCGTTCTTCTTCAAGATGCCGGCGACGGCGTTCAGCACCGGCGAGCTCTCTTCCTTGATCGTCGCGCTGTCGGTCTCGAAGAAGATCTGCTGGAGGATCTCGATCTTCGTCGCGGTGATGCGCGCGAGCTCGCCGCAACCGTGCTTCGACGGCTCGAACGCGTTCGGCGGACCGGGCTCGGTCGGGCACTTGTCGAACGCATCGGCGATGCCGTCGCCGTCTTGATCGACGAACGGACAACCTTCGCGCGCCGGATCGGGCTGCTTGCCCATCGGCTCGGTCGGGCACTGATCGACGTTGTTCGCGACCCCGTCGCCGTCGAGATCCGGGTTCGAGCCTGGGCATCCCACGCGCCTTCCGTCCGGGTAGTCGCCCGGCGGATCGTCGGGGCACAGGTCGTCGCCATCGGCGATGCCGTCGCGATCGCGATCCGTCGAGACGATCACCGGCACGCGGGTCCGCCCACCGAAGCCACCGGCGATGCCGACGGTGAACACCTGCGCGTTCTTGTCGCGCGGGTCGGAGCCGAACTGATAGCGGATCGCGGGGCCGAGCCGGATCGCCGGCGAGACTTCCCACTGGAACGCGCCGCCGGTGTCGAAGCCCGGGCGCGCGATGCCACCCGAGGTGCCGTAGGTGACGTGTGCGTCGAGCCAGAGGTCGTGATGCGTGGTCTCGCCGAACAGCACGCCACCGAGGTGGAGCCGCGGACCGACGTGACCCGCGATCCACGTCGTCGAGTCCATGCCGTCGCCGGCCGCCAGGCCGAGGAACAGCAGGCCGGCGTGCACGCCGAGCATCGGCGCGACGTAGTACTCGCCACCGAGCGAACCGCCGCCACCGTTGGAGAACAGATCGCGATTGCCGCGATCGATCGGCGCCGCACCGAGCAGCTCGACGGACAGCGTCAGCGTCTTCGGTCGTTGCTCACCGCCCACGCTCGCGCGCTTTGTCACTTTTGGTGTGGGTTCGGCTTCCTCCGGCTCGGCCTTGGCATCTGCGGGCTCGGCCTTCGCCTTCTTCGGCGGGGCCGCTTCCTCGGTGTCGTCGGGCGGATCGGGTTGTTCGTCGTCGTCGGCCCACCCGAGCGCGGACGGCAACACGAGCAGGAAAGCGAGCGCAGGTATCCTCATCCCACCGTCCAATATCCCACGAATCATCGGACGCGTGAAATGGTGTATCCCGCCTTGGCTAGCAGCGCCGGAAGTCCTTCGTCTCCCAGGAGGTGCGCGACCCCGACGGCGACGAACCCACCTCCGGCGAACAGCGCTTCGATCGTGGGGATCCACGCCCTCGTGCGATCGACGACCAGGGAGTGGGTCTGCGGGATCAGCATGCGCGCCTCCATCCCCGGCGTGTCTCCCGCATCGTAGACCGCCCTCAACGAGCTGTTCGCGCACGCGAGCTTGCTGCGATTCCGGATCTCCTGCTGGAGGTCGACGATCGTGATCGTGGTGGCCAACGCCGCGAGCTGGACGTCCAGCGACTCGAGCGCCTCGACGGGCTTGCTCTTACTCCGAGCGCGCTTCGCGATCGCGGTGTCCATGTTCGGCACCGGCGCCGGCGCGACCTTCGCGTTCAACTTGACGATCGCCAGCCACGGTCGGAGCCGCGCCAGGTCCGCCTCCTTGACCCAGCCGCGCAGCGTGTCGCGCAGGTCGTACCAGTCGCTCGCGGGGAGCTGTTGATCGAGTCCCTTGCCCGACGGCAAGCGGATCAGCTCGGCCGTCTTGGCCGGATCTGCTTCGACGTCGCCGAGCTCGGTGACGATCTTCGGGGAGCTGTCGAGCGCGGCCCACGCCGCCGCCGGAACCTCGTCGGCGCCTGCGACGTGGATGGTGCCGTAGAGCCACACCACCGGGCCGTCACCCTGCTGCGCCTTCCACAGGAACGGCTGCACGACCGCCGGCTTCGCTGGTAGCGGGCACGTCATTGCCGCACCGCCGCACGCGACGACGAACACGACCAGGAAGCGAATCACGGTCGCGCGTGATCCGTCAGCCACGTCCACAGCGTCGGGCCGAACGTGGTGTTGTAGGCCGGCAGGTGACCCGCGCCCTGGTGCGTCCACAGCTCGACGCCCAGGCCCGCCGGGCATCCGGTCGCCGTCTCGACGAGCGTCTCGTTGTCGCCGGGCGTGGACTTCTCGAGCTCCATCGCCGTCCCGGGTTCCGAGCCACTGCACGTGTCGTAGCCGCGCCACCGGCGAGCCGACTCGACCGCGCCCGCCGACGACAGGCTGCCCGTTGCCATACCGTCGTACGGTACGGCCGCGTCGGCATCGCCGTGCATCACCAGCATGCTGGTCGGTTGCGAGGGTGCACAGTCGGCGATCGAGCGGGAGGTGTTGCCCGCCAGCAGCGCACTCGCGGTGATCACGTCGGCGCGCTCGCACGCCATCCGGTAACCCATGAAGCCGCCGTTGCTGTGCCCGACCACGTAGACCTGCTCGACCGGCCAGGCGGCGAGCACGTCGTCGATCAACCCGCCGAGGTACGCGACGTCATCGACCCCGGTGTTGTCGAAGTCGCAGCACACCGGATCGGCGTTCCAGAACTGCTTGCCGCCGCTGTCGACGTTGCCGTCGGGCGACAACAGCAGCGCCTCGTTGTCCTTCGCGAGGTTCCCGAGCTGAAAGAACCCGGTCTGCACCAGCCCGTTCGCGCCGTAGCCGTGGAGCACCAGCACGAGCGGATACGCCCTGCCCTCGTCGAGCACGTCGGGCGTCTTGAGCTGGACCGCGCGATCGCCGCCGAACACCGTGGGTCGCTCACCCGGATCGCTCGTTCCACAACCGAGCAAGATCAACAGCCATGCGTGGCGCATGACCCGGACCTTATCAGTTGTTCGTGTAGATGAAGCTGTCGTCGCCGGCGGTCGACGTGATGATCACGATGGTGTCGCTGGTGATGCTCGCAGTCATCGCCGCGATCGCTTGCTCGACCACCTGCGCGTGCTGATCGTCGTACGCCATCACCGCGAGGATCTGCTTGTCCCAGCGATCCGCGTCGCTGACGTTCATCGTCGACGCCTGGATGTCCGTCAGCTTCTTCGTCATCAGCTGGCTCGCATCGCCGAGGTCGTACGCGGTGCCGAACGGGAACGCGACCGCGCGGGTCACGCTGACGCCGAGCTTGTGCCCGTCGATCTCGACGAGGATGTCGGTGATCTTGCCCGGTGTGTCGTAGACGATCTGGGTCTCGGTCTTGAGAAACGTCGCCTGTTCGCAGCGCGCGAGCTGCTCGAAGGCGAACACCTCGGAGAGACCCGAGCTGCCACCGGCGTTCGGCGTCGCCGCGATGATCGCCCCTCCGTCGGTGAGTAGCGGGCGATCGGCGGGATCCATGTAGCCGCGATCGAAGGCCATCGTCGCCTGGATCAACTTCGGCGAGGCGCTTGTCAGATCGCTCTCGACCAGCACGCCGCACATCCCCGAGAGCGTGCCGAAGCCCGAGGCCGACGAGGTGTCCGGCATCGCCGTGTCGCTCTGCGGGGCGCTATCGATCGCGGGAGCTGGCTGCTCGCTGCCGCCGCACGCGGCGAGGAAGACCAGCAGTCTCTTCATGTCGCGACGCTATGTAATTTCGCGGCGCGTGACCAGTGGCGAGCTCACTTGCCATGCCGCTCGACCACGACGCTAACTAACTGGATCGACCGGCGACCTGCCCGAATCTCCGAAGCCGTCGTGGCACGGACCTGCAGATTTCTGCTACTCCGCCGCGATGCTTGGCTCGCCGTTCACGCTGCGTTGTGGCCTTACCCTCCCGAACCGGGTCGCGCTCGCCGCCCTCACCAACGGGCAGTCGCACACCGACGGCACGCTGGGTGAGGACGAGCTGCGCTTCCTGGTGCGTCGCGCCGAGGGTGGCTTCGGGCTGGTGTGCACGTGCGCCGCGTACGTCGCCCAGGATGGCAAGGCGTGGCCGGGCGAGCTCGGTGTCGATCGCGACGCGGACCTCCCGGGGCTGACGCGGCTGGCGAAGGAGATCAAGGCCCACGGCTCCACCGCGTTCGCGCAGCTGTTCCACGGCGGTGCGCGCGCGGAGGAGAAAGTCTCCGGCGTGCCGACGTGGAGCGCGACCGCGTGGACCGATCCGAAGATCGCCACGCCACGGGAAGGTTCGATCACCGAGATCGAGCACGCGATCGCGAGCTTCGCCGGTGCAGCGAAGCGCGTGCAGGCCGCCGGCTTCGATGGCGTCGAGCTGCACGGTGCACACGGCTATCTGTTGTCGCAGTTCCTGAGCCGGACGATGAACACGCGCGGCGACGGCTGGGGCGACGACCTCGCCGGCCGCGCGCGCCTGACGCGCGAAGTCACCCGCGCCGTTCGCGCCGCCTGTGGACCCGCGTTCGCGATCGGCGTGCGCCTGTCGATGGAGGATTTCGGCAACGCGAAGGGCCAGGATCTCGACGACAACCTCCAGGTCGCGCGCTGGCTGGTCGAGGATGGCGCCGATTTCCTCCACGCGTCGCTGTGGGATCACACGAAGCCGAGCGTCAAGCGCCCCGAGCGCCACGTGATCACCGAGCTGCGCGCCGCGGTGCCGAAGGGAGTCGCGCTCCTCGCGGCCGGCAAGATCTGGACGCACGCCGAAGCGGAGGCCTTGCTCGCACAGGGTGCCGATGTGGTCGCGCTCGGCCGCTCCGGGATCCTCAATCCCGAATGGCCGCGGCTCGCGGAGGATGCGATCCGCAAGCCGCCGATGACGCGCGCCGAGCTCGCGGATCGCGGTGTGTCGAAGACCTTCCAGGACTACCTGACGAACTGGAAGAACTTCGTCGCCGACTGACCGCTCGCCCGACTATGGCCGCGCGGGCGCCGACGCCGCGGGAGGAACCTGGCGCGCAGTGAGGATGCGGCCCTTCGTCACCTCGATCGGGACCGGTGGGGTCATCTCGTAGAGGAAGCCGCGCGTGTCGATCTTGACCGGGAACGTGCCGGCGTAGCGGACGATGCGGCGGAAGAACTCGGGCTTCTGTCCCTTCACCACATGGGTGCGATGGCTCAGCAGGAACGAGCCCAGCCGCACGGCGAGCTGGTTGTAGAGGCGATGGCAGCCGTGCGAGGTGCCGTTGACGATCGACATCACCGTGGCCGAGCCATGAGTGCCGATCCCGTTGTCGAGCATCTGCCCGTTCTTCGCCGGTAGGTAGTGCGGCAGCAACACCATGCCGAACGCGGCGTTCGGGCCGGGACCGATGATCGATCGTTTGACGTCCCACTTTCCGGGACCGACCCACTTCACGAGATCGCGATCGGGAGTCGAGGTCGGCGGCAGCCAGGTCGGCGCCGCGAACAGATCTCGCCACACGCGCGGGCCGACGTCGGACTCCTTCCAGCGCTGGACCACCCCGCCGCCCAGCAACACGTCGGACCAGCCGCCGATCGTGGTCGGCCAGCGTACCAGCGCGCGCTTCACGCCATTGTCGTCGACGTAGAGCGTCATCGACGGGCGGTGCTGCGCCATCCGTGGCGTCGGCGCATCGTCGTAGAAGACGTCGCCGCGATCGATCACCGCCGACAGCTGCATGTGCGCCAAGTGATAGGCGGGCCGTGCAGGGAGCGCGAGTGCCACGCGGACTCCGCCCGGGTGGCGAGCGAGGAACGCGGCGGCCTTCGCGGGATCGGTCCACCCGAGCTGTTTCGCGGCGGCCTCCACTGTGGCGGAGACGAGATCGGGAGCGGCGTTCGGGAGCGGCTTCTCGTGACCACGCGACGAGCGCATCGCCTCGGGATCGAGCATCCGGCCGAGGATCGGCTTCGGACCCTCACCGGCGGTGCCGTCCTCGAGCAAGCCCGTCGCGTCGACCACCCGTTCGCGTAGGACCCGGAGTGCGAACCGGAAGTCGAGCTCGCGAGGATCGGTGGTCAGCGCCGTCCGCGTCTCCGGATCGAGCCGGTAGTTCGGCATCAGGAAGTTGCGGCGCTGGAACAGCTCGAGTGCGTGGCCGGTCGCCCACGACATCAGGCCATCGACGTCCTTCGCGCCGAGATAGCCCGCGCAGACGAGGTGCTGCTGCGCGGCCACGATGCCGGCGTGCTGCTCGTCGGCAGCTCTCCACTTCTCGTACGCTGCACCGAGCTCGCGATCCTTGTCGAACGTCGTGAAGTCCTTCGCACCGCGCGCGGCCCGCGCCTTCTCGAGCTGTCCGCCGAGGACCCGGCGCTGCTGCTCCATCATCTTGACGATCCCGTCGTGCTCCTGTCCGAGAGGCCGCGGACCGAGCTTCGAGATCGGCGCCGAGTCGACGGCGGCGTGGCACTTGTAGCGAGCGGCCTGCGCGAACCGATCGCGGACGATCGACAGCGACGGAACGATGCCGTACAGCTCGCCGAGCGCCGCATCGGGCGCCAGCGGTTTTCCCGATGGGTCGCGCTCCGACGCCAGCGCGAGGTACCCCGCGCGGTAGTCGGGTGCCTTGTCGCCGGGCGGTGCGAAGATCTTGGGCGTCCACGTCTCGCGGAGGTCGACGAGCGTGACGTCTTTCAAGGCCGCTGCGCAGTCTCCGCGCTCGACGCCGTTCTCGACGACGAGCACCGCATCGGCGCACGTCGGCATCGCCACGCTCCGAGGCTGTGGCGCGACGGGCGCGACCGGTTCTGCCGGTGGCCCACTCGCCGCGGGGACCGACTTACCAGACGACGAACAACCCGCGATCAGAGCAAGCGACAACCAGCGCATGCAGCCTCATGGTGACCCCAAAGCGGTCCGCGCGGCCAACTTTCTGTCCGAGCGCCGGACATGATCACACTAGGGACATTGTCGTGTCGTCGTGGCACTTGACATGCACTACCTCTCCTCATAGGAGAACTGAACATGCCGAACGAAAATCAGAACAATCCGAACCAGAAGAACCCGAACCAAGGGGGTCAGAAGCCAGATCAGAAGCAGGACCAGAACCAGAACCGCCCGCCGCAGAAGAGCCCGCAGCAGGGTGGCCAGAAGGACCAGGGTCAGAAGCGCGATCCTGATATCGGCGGCGGCAGCGGTGGTGACATGGGCCAGAAACCGTAAGCTCGCTGAAGTCTTCCCCGGGATTCGCCTCGCGCGATCCCGGGGATTTTTTGCGTTTCGGCGCACACCGCGCAGCGCGCGTGAGCGGGACCGGTGCTGGCACGCGCATCGCACCTCACGAAGTTCAGGAGAAACCCCATGCACATTCTTTGGATGCTCATTATCGGTCTTGTCGTCGGTGCCCTCGCGAAGCTCATCATGCCCGGTAAGGACCCGGGCGGAATCATCATCACGATGGTGATCGGCGTCGCCGGTGCGTTGATCGCCGGCTTCCTCGGTCGGTCGCTCGGCTGGTATCACGACGGTGAGGGCGCGGGCTTCATCGCCTCGATCGTCGGTGCCGTGGTCCTGCTGGGTGGCTACCGCCTGATCGCGGGCCGCCGCGCGGGTGGGACGCCCGCCGTGCTCCGCTGAGACAGCGACGCCACGACAAGCTACGAAGCGATCGAACGCCACCCCGGGAGCCCCGCGGTGGCGTTTCTCGTTACGAACAGTTGGTCGAGCAGTTGCCGGCAGCGGTGAACGAGGCCGAACAGCTGACGATCTCGCGAGGAAACGCGATCCGCGTGCAGCGGTCGCGGTCCTCGTTATCGGCGGCGACGTAGGTACAGCTGCCGCCCGGGCCATCGATCGTGCACGTACCGCTCTGATCGCAAACTGCTTCGGCATCGATCGGCCCGGCACTGAACGAGGCGTCTTCGAGCAGGCAGGTGCCGCAGGTGTCGCTGACATTCGCGACGCGGAGGTTGCACTGGGTGAGGCATTGGTCGGACGAGGCCTCGCTGCAGACCTCGTAGGCGCCATCGAGTGGCGGCACGATGATCTTGCAAATCGACGCGCATCGCGGATCGCCATCGACGCCGCGATCGTCGGAACTACAGGCAACGAGGAGGATCAGCACTGGCCAGCTACGCATGAGCGGCGGCATAGCAGCGGCCCAGGGCACACGGATGTGACTGTTGCGATCGCGCCGCTGATTGCCGAAGACGTCCATGTAAAACTTGGCAAGGCTGCTACAGCGCGCCCCCCACCACGTGCGCTAGTTTCGCGCCGTGCGAATCCGGGCCTTGACCTTATCTCTCTCCATTTTGTTGTTCGCGTGCGGCTCGAAGAAGGAGCCGCCTCCCGCGAACGATCCGCCGAAGGGCAGCGCCACCGAGCCGCCGAAGGGCTCGGGCGATACCGGCTCTGCCAAGGCAGGCGCAGGTTCCGCGACCACGGCAGGCTCCGGCTCCGGCTCGGCGATCGCCGATGCGGGCTCGGGTTCCGCGGGCTCGGGCGCTGGTTCGGGCTCGGGCGAAGCCAAGAAGTGGTTCGACTCGCTCTCGCACGACGAGCAGACGGACTTCATGAAGAAGACGGTCGTCCCGACCATGAAGCCGCTGTTCCAGAAGTTCGACGGGAAGAAGTTCGCGAACTTCGGCTGCAAGACCTGCCACGGCAAGGATCCGCAGAAGGCGAAGTTCAAGATGCCGAGCCCGGATGTCCCCGCACTCGACTTCGCGGCGCTCAAGGCCGGCAAGCAGGAGCCGAAGATGGCGCAGTGGATGGGCGAAGTGGTGAAGCCGGAGATGGCGAAGCTGCTCAAGGAGCCCGAGTACACCGAGGCGAACCCGAAGGGCTTCGGCTGCCTCGAGTGCCACGGCATGAAGAAGTAGTCACGCGCCACTGACGTGCTGCTGTAGCGCACGTCCGACGTCGCCCGCGCGGCGACCCGCGATCCGAGCGATCGCGGCTTCGAGCATCAACAGATGCTTCCAGCGCAACTCGGCCGTCTCGCCGGTGAGTCGCGGCGTGGTCGCGGGCGAGCGTCGCGACAGAAAATCGAACCAGGCAGGCAGCACGTCGGCCTCGGCAGCCGTGGCCGCGATCGCGGAGGCGAGGTAGCGGATCAACTTGCGCGCATCGTCCTTGAAGAACTGACCGGGTTTGAACTTCGGCAGCTTCCTGGTCTCGACCATGTCGACGAACACCACCTTCGTGCCGGTGACGAGCCCGGGCAGCGCGTCCTCCCAGTCGGCGACGACATGGCGTGCGGTGCGCAACAACGCGAGGTCCGCAAACCGGCGCTCGACCGCGGGCGCGTCGCCACCGAGCCAGGCGAGCACGGCGGGATCGACGAGCTGCTCCCAGCCATCGGCGACCGGGATGCGTGCCACGTACGCGCGGATCACCAGATCGTCGAGCGCCATCCGCGGCTTCTCGAGGTGCCGACCCCACGCCTCCGGTTGTCCCGCGAGGTGCTTGTCGAGCAGGGTGGTGATCGCCGTGTCGTCCGACAGCTCGGCGGCGAAGCGTTCGAAGATCTTGACGCGTGGATCCTCGCCATCGGCCGGTGCCGCGAAGCCGCGGGTACTCTCGATCTCGAGCTCCTCGCCCTCGAGGAACCGGCGCGTCGCAGCGACCGGATCCTCGGCGCGCACGATGTCGCGGGTGAACAGATAGGTGGCGAGCACGACCGCGCGTGGATCGAGCCCCTGCCCGCCGTCCACGAAGCTCTCGCGCACCGCGGTGATCGCCGCGACGGCGTGCGTGGCGGGCAGCTTCGCGTAGGCGACGGCGGCGAGGTGCCGCGCCAGCTTGACGACGTCGAAGCCGTACGACTTGTGGATCGTCACGCGCGTCGGCAGCGCACCGCCGGTGGCATCACCGACGAGATCCCACTCACCCTCGAGCGCGGCGAGCAAGGCGAGACCACCCTTGGCCGCGAAGTCGTGGTGATGCGCCCACCCGGTGAGGACGGTGGTCGAGATCCGGCGCAGCGCAGCCTTGCGATCGCGGGGGCGGGCCGGCAACCCGAGGGCGACGCGTGCGCCGTGCGTCAGTAAGCCGGTCAGCGTACTCGCGCCGTCGTCGGGGAACTTGGTCTCGATGTCGGGCCACCTCACGCGGACGCATCGTAAGCCAGGGTGAGTAGCGACGCGCCTTCTTGGCTGGTGCGCTACTTCCTCTTCGCCGGCTTCTCGGGCGTCGGCGCGAGAGGGGCGATCTTCTGGCCGGCGGCGCTGTCGGCAATCAGCGTGGCGAGCCGGCGCTCGCGCGTGGCGTCCTGCTTCGCGCTGACCACCCAATGGATCGCGGTGCGCTGGTAGGACGGCGCCTGCGACGTGAACCAGGCGTGCGCCTTCGGGTTCGCCGCCAGCAGCGCGGCCTGGGCCGGCGTCAGGGCCGCGGCCTCCGTGCGCTCGAACGAGTACACGCCCGTCTTCGCGTCGGTGCGCTTGGCGTACGCGGCCTCACCCGCGGGCCGCAGCTTGCCTGCCTTGCGGAGCGCCGCCACCTTCGCGACGTTGATCGCGCTCCAGATGCTGGTCGGTCTTCGCGGCGTGAACCGGATCGTGTACGCGAGCTCACCGAGGCTCTTGCGCTTGCCGTCGATCCAGCCGAAGCACAGCGCCTCGTCCACCGACTGCGACCACGTGATGCTCGGCTTGCCCGTCGACGTCTTGTAGAACCCCACCAGCACCTCGAAGGCGGTCGCGTGATGCGTGTCGAGCCACGCGCGCCACGACTCGGGGGTCGCGAAATACGTCGGTTTCATCGATCGCCTTCCCAGGTCACGCATACTACCGAGATGCTCCGCCTCCTGGCTGTGTTCGCACTCGCGACAGCTCCCCTGCTTCTCTCCGCCGACACCGCGCACGCGTGCAGCTGCGTCGAGCGCACGCCCAGCGATCACGCGAAGACCGAGAAGCGCGTGATGCTCGCGCGCGCAGGCAAGCCGATCAAGAACGGCGACGCGCTGAAGCAGTTGTTCACCGTGCTCGCCACGTTCAAGGGTCCCGCGGAACCGACCTTCACGCTCGATCGCCGCGCCACGCCACCGTGCGCCGCGAACTACAAGGAAGGCGAGATCGCGATCCTGATGACGTCGGACACCCAGCTCGATCCGTGTCACGGCAACATCCCGCTGCGGTCGATCGGCGCGCGGTTTCCCGCGATCGTGGCGGCGACCAGCACCCCGCGCACCGCCGATGCACCGCTACCGGTGATCGAACAGGGGCTTCGCGAGGCGCTCGGCAAGTACCTGCATCAGCGCGTCGGGGTCCCGGTGCGCTATCGCGCGTACGACGGCCAGGCGATCATCGTCGACAAGTCGAAGCTGAGCTTCTCGAGGACGACACACCCGAAGGAGATCGTCCTCGAGACGACGTTCGTCGCCGCCGACGTCGCGTACCTGCAGGGCAGCTACAAGACCGAGGGCGTGACGTTCATCGTCATCCTGTTCCAGGACAACAAGACCTGGAAGCCGGCGCTGATCGACGTCGTCGAGAGTTAGCCCATCGCGTAGAAGAACTGCTCCTTCACGATCTTGCCGTTGGAGACCGTGTACAGCGCGGCCTCCTCCATCGTGAAGCGCTTGCTCTCGGGCTTGAACGTGACGTCGTAGGTGAAACGCACGATGAACTGATTGTCGTGCGGCCACGGGCCCTCGACCTTCGCGCTGTGGATCTCGTGGTTCTCGGCCCACCACTGCGACTTCGCGTTGATCGCCTTGATCCCTTCCGACTCGCGCGCCTGGCCCGGAGGGGCTCCGGCCTCGACGCTGGTGATGTCCTGCGAGTACAGCGTCTCGTGCGCTTCCTTGGCCTTGCCCTGGCTGCACAGCTCGACCAACTTCTTGCCCACTTCGAGAGTCGTCATTTGCATTGCTCCTTGTGAGCGCCACCATGGCGAAGGTTGCGCGAGCAAGCAACGCACTCCCGGAACAACGCTGACAGCGATTTGTCAGGTTTGTCAGCGTGCGGGGATCCACTCGGGTGCGACACGCTTCTCGAGGATCGGGCTCGGGGGCTTCGCGCGCAGCATCGGCGCGAAGGCGTTGCGATAGCTCCACGCAGTGACGAGCTCGAGGACGAGGAACACGATCGCGAACGGCAGCCCCGCGGGGGCGAGCAGTGCGTGGACCGCGAAGATGCCCACGATGATAGGTGCGAGCAGCGCGAGCGCGAGGGGCACGAAGCGGTTCGACAGCAGCAACAGCCCCGCGCCGAGCTCGATCACCTTGACCAGGGTCAGCATGCCGCTGCCCGCAAACCCGCCGAGGAACGGCAGCGCCTCGGGCGGCGGCGGCTCCTGTGCCGGCAGGAACGGCATGAAGTAGTTGGTGGCGAACACGACGAACCCGAGCCCCAACAGGATCCGAGTGACGGAGGAGATGCGCATGGGCGTCACTCTAGATCGTTGTCGAAATCGCACTAGTCGGTGTCTCGACAAGGCGCTATTGTCCCAGGAGCAACAATGGACCTCAACCGAGCCACCACGTTCGTCCGCGTCGTCGAGACCGGAGGGTTCACGCGCGCGGCGGAGCAACTCGGCCTGCCCGCCTCCTCGGTCTCGCGATCCGTCGCGAAGCTCGAGGATGACCTGGGGGTGACGCTGCTCGAACGCACCACCCGCAAGGTCACGCTGACCGATGCCGGCAAGGCGTTCTTCGAGCGTGCGCGCGAAGCGCTGGCCGGGCTGGAGGAGGCCAACAACCTCGCGCTCGATGCGGCCCGCGAGATCCATGGCGTGGTGCGGATCGCCGTCCCGCCGCACTTCGGCGGCAAGCTCGGGACGATCTTCAGCGCGTTCGCGGTCGCCAACCCGAAGGTGCGGATCGAGGTCACGTTCACCACGCGCGGCATGGAGCTGGTCGGCGATCTGGTCGACATCGGGGTGGTCGTCGGTCGGCTGCCTGACTCCTCGTTGATCACGCGCCGGCTCGGCGAATCGACGGACAAGCTCTACGCGTCGCCGTCGTACGTCGAGCAGCACGGCCATCCGCGCAAGGCCTCCGAGCTGTCGGCGCACGACGCCGTGCTCACCCAGGCGGTGGCGGGTGAAGGTCGCTGGGAGCTGACCGGTCCGAAGGGCACCGAGCACATCAACGTTCACGGCCGCATGGTCGGGGACCACCTCCAGTTCACCATCGACGCGGCGATGGCCGGGCTCGGCATCGCGCTGTTGCCGAGCTGGGTCGGTGATCCACTCGTCGCCGAGGACAAGCTGGTCGCGGTGCTGCCGAAGTACTCCACCACCTCGGCGCTCCACGTGTTGACGCACGCCGGGCGTCACCTGCCCCGCCGCGTCTCGCTGCTTCGCGATTACATCATCGAGCGGCTCTCGGCGGTGTGCACCGAGGCCAAGCACGGCAACTGTTAGCTACTCTCGCCGCATGGTGAAGCGCTTCGACGCGAACAAGCTGTTCGAACGGTGGAAGGTTCGGCGGGGTCCCAAGTCTGTCTATACGAGCGATGCGGCAGAGGCCGATGCGGTTGCTGCGGGCTCGAAGGGCATGGCGATGTACTCCACCGCCGTCGGCTCGCTCGCCCCTGCTGGCTTCGACCTCACCTACTGGCTGGAGCAAGCGATGCAGCGCGAACTGGTGCTCACGCTCCGTGTGAACAAGGTCCCGAAGTGGCCGTTCGATCAACAGCCGGTCACGGTCTACGTGTCACGCGCTGAAGAGCTATGGCGCGTGCCGGCGCATATCGCGCTCCGCGAGACGGCGTTCGTGAACGACGGACGGTGGAGCGATTCCGCCGAAGATCTGCATAGCCATCTACTCGGGTACACGCCGGCCCAGCGCAAGCAGTGGCTGAAACAACGGCACCAGGATGGCCCCGCCTGGACCTGCGCCACCATCTACGTTCTGCTGACGAAGGTACAGCGCAAGCTCGTCGAGTCCGTAGGCCGACGCTGCTTGGGGCCAGATGATCAGCTCGAAGGCATGACTCTGCTGTGGCACAGAGGCGGGGTACTGAAACAGAACGTGCTTCCGCAGCTCGGACGGGACCAGACGCTCGCGCGCTTCGGTCTACGGTGGGACACCTTCTTCGAGATCTTCGGCAAGTTCGAAACGATGCCGAAGTACGGACTGCACGCTCGGCCGCTCACGACGGAGCTCGCGTCGAACATCAACGCCGAGATGCTCTCGAACGTGCAGTTCCTGACGAAGTCTGGCTGGCGCTGACGAGCACGAGGCTGACGTCGTCCTGCAGCTCGCCGGTCGGCAGTCGCACGAGCTCGATGAGGGGCCGTGCCGCGACGAGCCCCTGCGCGCGGACGAGCCGCACGATGTCGTCGCGCTTCGCGTAGCGCAGCAAGCCGTCCGAGGCGACGAGTAGCGTGCCCGCGAGCTCGGCTTCAAACGGCATCGCGATACAGCCATCCCCGACCAGTGGCTTGCGCTGCTGCGCGTGGGTGAGATCGTCGACGCCGTCGTCGCGAATCAGCCACGCACCCGAATCCCCGACGCTGGCACCGACGATGTTCGTGCCGACGACGAGGACGACCGCCGTGCTTTGACCGCCGCCGAGCTCCGCATCGAGGTGCTCGATCAGGTCACAGCACTGCGTGGCCGTTCGCTCGCTTCCGATCGCGGCGACGATCGTCTCCGCCGCCATCGCGCCATTCCCTGTCCCG
>JANNBP010000295.1:0-5552 GCA_031385555.1 Deltaproteobacteria bacterium
CTGACCATCCTCGCCGGATACCTCGGCCTCGCCCTCGGCACCTTCGCCATCGCCAAGTTCGCCGACTGGGTCGCGGGCCGCGGCGCCGACTTCCCGCTGGCCCCACCCCACCTGTCGTTCGAGTTCGCCCTGTTCGCCACCGGGGCCCTGGTCGTCGTGGGCGCCCTGGCCGGCCTCATCCCCGCCGTCCGCGCCGCCGCGATCTCCCCGGTCGAAGCCCTGCGCGACGAGTGATGTCCCCATCGTGAGTTGACCATGAAGCGCATCGTCCCTCTCCTCATCGTCCTGGTCGTCGTCGGGCTCGGCGTCGGCACCACCTACTGGCTGTGGTCCAAGTCGAAGAAGACGCCGGTGGTGGCGCGGACCGAGAGCGCCGAGACCAAGGACATCGTCAAGAAGACGGTGGCGACCGGCTCGATCGTGCCCCGCAAGGAGGTCGAGGTGAAGCCGAAGGTCACCGGCGTGCTCGCCGAGCTGACCGCGAAGCCCGGCGACCTCGTCAAGGCCGGCGACTCGCTCGGCAAGATCAAGATCGTGCCCGACGCGATGCAGATCAACCAGGCCGAGTCCGGCGTGCGGAGCTCGCAGATCGCGTACGACAACGCGAAGCGCGAGCTCGAGCGCAACGAGGAGCTCGCCAAGAAGGGGGTCGTCGCCGACGCCGAGCTGCAGCGGTTTCGCACGGAGTTCGCGCTCCGCAAGCAGGAGCTCTCGGCCGCCGGCTCGAGCCTCCAGCTCGTCAAGGAGGGCGCGACGCGGGGGATGGGTAAGGCGTCGACGCTGATCATCACCGCCGAGGTCGGGGGCAAGATCCTCGACGTGCCGGTCAAGGAGGGCAACTCGGTGATCCAGGCGAACAACTTCAACCCGGGCACCACGGTCGCCGTGATCGCCGACATGACCGACATCATCTTCGAGGGCCGCGTCGACGAGTCCGAGGTCGGCAAGATCAAGGAAGGCTTGACGCTGCAGATCAAGGTCGGCGCGATCGAGAACGAGAAGCTCGAGGGCACGCTCGAGTACATCTCGCCGAAGGGAAAATTGGTCGACGGCGCGATCCAGTTCGAGATCAAGGCGAAGGTGAAGCCGGGCAAGGACTCGCAGATCCGCGCAAACTACAGCGCGAACGCCGACATCGTGCTCGCCGAGAAGAAGCAGGTCCTCGCGATCCGCGAGGCGCTGGTGCAGTACGACAAGGACAAGCCGTACGTCGAGATCGAGGTAGCGCCGCAGACCTTCGTCCGCAAGGATGTGAAGCTCGGCCTGTCGGACGGCATCAAGGTCGAGGTCGTCGAAGGCGTGACGAAGACCGACAAGATCAAGATCCCCGACAACGCGGGCCCGGCGAATCCGATGATGGGGTCCGGCGGACCGGGCAAGCCACCCGGACCTCCGAAGCGCTAACGTAACGTCCGCTTGGGTCGACCCGACACGAGCGGAGTGGCGATGACGAGTGGCGAGTCCTCGAGCCGGGGATCCCAGCCCCGCGCTAGCGAGATCTCGCAGCTGCTCGTCGGCGATCGACTCGAGAACAACATTCGACAGCGTGCTAGTTTGCCCTCGATGGCACCCTTGCGCCTCGGCGCGATCGACGCGGGCTCGAACGCGATCCGCGTCGTGATCGCAGAGCTGACGCCCACGGATCTGATCCGGATCGAAGCCGAGCGCGTCCCGGTGCGGCTCGGTCACGGTGCGTTCACGCGCGGCGAGCTCGACAAGCAGACCGTCGAGCAAGCGGTCGCGGCGTTCATCCACTTCCGCGAGCGATTCGATGCGCATGGCGTGACGATCTATCGCGCGGTCGCCACCTCGGCGGTCCGCACCGTGTCGAACCGCGAGC
The DNA here is from genome assembly GCA_031385555.1 of Deltaproteobacteria bacterium. Classification (GTDB taxonomy): domain Bacteria; phylum Myxococcota_A; class Polyangia; order Haliangiales; family Haliangiaceae; genus JABFXX01. The sequence goes on from JANNBP010000295.1 coordinate 1,841, forward strand.
ACCTGCTGCACCGGCTCTATCACGAGGCCGGGATCGAGCTCGAGGTGATCGAGGGCGAGGAAGAAGCGCGCCTGGTTCGCAAGGCCACGATCGCGGCGCTCGGGTCGTCGTTTGGCAAGCAGGGCACGCTCTCGAAGTCGAACACCGATGCCTCGCTGCGCGCGATCCTGGATCTCGGCGGCGGCAGCCTCGAGGTCAACGTCAAGCAAGGCGGCAACTGGCGCGGCTACTCGCTGCCGGTCGGTACCGTGCGCCTCCTCGAGACGTTCGGGCTCGACGGTCCGATCGGGGAAGCCGAGGCAGGCATGGTGCGGCGCTACACCGCCACGCTGATGCAGTCGATCCACAAGGGCGTGGGTGGCGCCGGGGTGATCGCGGCGCTCGGTGGCAACGCCGAGGCGCTCGCGAAGATCGTCGGTGATGGCGCCACTCCGCCGGGCATCGATCTGACCGCGCTCGAGAAGGCGCTGCCCGAGATCGTCGGCGCCACCGTTGAAGAGCGGATGGTGAAGTACCAGGTCAAGAAGGACCGCGCCGAGGTGCTCGGCATCGCGGCGCTGGTGTTCGCCACCGCGGCGCGGCAGCTCGGGATCCCGAAGCTGGTGGTACCGGGCGTCGGCATCCGCGAGGCCGTGCTGCTCGAGCTCGCCGAGACCGCGCGCGAGGAGCAGTCCCGCGCCGAGGGTGCGCACGACAAGGCGCTGCTGACTGCGGCGCGCAGCTTCGCGAACCGCGTCGATCACGACACCACGCATGGCGAGCACGTGCGCCTCCTCGCGCGCGCGCTGTTCCACCAGCTGCGCGATGTCCACGGCGTGCCCGACGACAAAGGGGTCCTGCTCGAAGTGGCCGCCCTGCTCCACGACATCGGCGAGGTGGTGAACGTACAGGGCCACCACAAGCACAGCGAGTACATGATCCGGTGGGCGCGTCTGCCCGGGCTCGACGACAGCGCGCGAGAGATCGTCGCGTTGCTCGCACGCACGAACCGCAAGGACGGCGCGCGCGCCCGGCAGATCATCAACGAGTCACCGCTGCCCAAGGATCTGCGCAAGCAGACGCTCAAGATGTCCGCGCTGCTCCGCGTCGCCGACAGCCTGGATACCCAGCACCGCCAGCGCGTCGAGCAGGTCGTCGCGACCCGGATGGGCGATGCGATCGTCCTCGATCTCGTGGTCCGCGACGGACCGAGCCGCGACGATGCCGCGCTGATCCGCAAGGCGGATCTGTTCCGCGACGAGCTCGGGCTCGATCTCCGGGTCACCGTGGCGCGTCCCGTGGACCCCACCGCGACCAGCGGCCCCATCGCGATCCCAAAGCCCTCGGACCGATAGATCATGTCCAGCGCCGAGCCACCTCGTCGGGCGTGACCTTCGTAAGGATCGTCGCTACGATGTGCTCGTGCGATGGGTGTTGGCTCTGGTGCTGTTGACCGCGTGCGAGCTGGTGTTCCCTCTCGAGGACGGCGATGCCATCGACCCGGGCGTCTGCCGCGGCGGTGGGACCGTTCAGCTCTGTCTCCTCACCACACCCACCGAGGAGTATTCGATAGGATCGGCTAGCAGCATGACGCTCGACACCGGCGTCCCGCAGAACTGCGCACCGTACCGTGTCCCCATGGGCGCCGTGGATCTGGACGTCTGTGTGATCGCGGGGACCCGCATCGCGATCGAGGGGACGTTGCGCGGGCAAGGCTCGAGACCACTGGCGTTGTTCGCGACCGAGGCGATCTCGATCTCGGACACGCTCGATGTCTCGAGCTCCCTCGGGCTGCCGGCAGGCGCCGGCGCGGGTAGCACACTGGATTGTCGAGCAATCACGCCGGTCGCGGTCAGCGACCTGCCGGCGGGTGGTGGTGCCGGAGGAAGTCTTGGGAGCCCCGGTGGCGCGGGTGGGGAGAGCGCGAATCCGGGCGGAACGCCGCAGCTCCCAGTGGGATCGGGCGCGTTTCGCGCCGGGTGTCCGGGGACGCGTAGCAGCGGCCTCCTGACCGGTGGCAACGCCACCGAGTTTGGCTTCGGCGGCGGCGCGGTCGCCCTCCTCGCGCCGATGATCGTGATCGATGGTCAGATCAACGCCTCGGGCAGCGGTGGTGCGCGGAGCAGCGGATCGCGCGGCGGTGGCGGTGGTGGGTCCGGCGGGATGATCGTGCTCGATGGGACGCTGGTCATGGGTCTGGATGGGCAGGTGTTTGCAAACGGTGGTGGTGGTGGTGGGGGCGGCACCACGAACAATGATGCGGTCGGCGTCGGCGAACAATCGAGCGGCTTCGAGTCGGTCGGGCTCGGTGGCGTCGCCGCGCCAGACAGCAACGGGGGCAACGGCGGGGATGGGGCCATCGCCACGGCGGCTGGACGCGACGGCGCCAACGGCATGGATGACATATCGAGCGGAGGTGGCGGTGGTGGCGGGGTTGGGGAGATCCGGATCTTCCCGCCGCAACTCACCAACGGTCGCGTCTCGCCGCCACCGACACCCCCCTAACTCGGTCCGCCAGTGGTTTTGGTGAAGGTTGCCGGTGGCGGCTGTGCTATCGACGGCCGATGCGGACCTCGATAGCGATGCTGGCGCTGGCTGCGTGCGGTCACGGTGATCCTGTCGGACCGGAGGGCCCGATCACGGCGCGGATCAGCCACTACGATCTCGCGTTCGATGTCGACACCCGTGCAGCGCACGCGACGATCACCGCGGAGATCGAGGTCGCAGGCGACTGCTTGAAGCTGCCGTTCCGCGGAAGTGAAGTCGATGTCGCCGCGATCAAAGTCAACGGCGAGCTTGCGCGGACCGTCGGGATCGATGTCGTCACCCAGACGATCGAGCTGTGCGGCGCGGGCTTCGACGTTGGCGAGCAGGTCGCGTTCGAGGTCGATCACGTGATCCCGCTGGAGACACTGTCGACCAGCCAGGTCGGCTACTCGATCACCGAGGACGCCGAGGGCAACAAGTTCTACTACCTCGTCAGCTGGGTCGGCGGTTGCGATCGGTTCGCGCCGTGTGACAACCGCCCCGATCAGTTCGCGACGTACACGTTCCACGTCACCCATCCCTCCGGCTTCCTCGCGCGCTGCGCGGGCGCTATCACCGAGGTCTCGGCGACCGAGACCTCGTGCGACTTCACCGCGCCCGGCGGTCCGACGTACTCGACGTTCGGCGTCGCCGTGTATCCGGCATGGACGCAGACGTCGAAGGGCACGTGGGGCTCGATCGACGTCACGCTCTACGACCGCGCGGCGACGGGCATCGACGCCAAGCTCGACAGCGCGTACCACAGCGGCTTCATCTCCTTCATGGAGAGGAACTTCGGGCCGTTCCCGTTCGGCACCGAGCTCCGCATCCTCACCGCACCGACGTACTGGAGCGGGTTCGAGCACCCGGGCAACATCGTCCTCGACGACAAGCTCGCGGGCCCGTCGAGCTATGCCGACCCGGTCGCGCACGTCACCGACCACGAGATCGCACATCAGTGGGCCGGCGATCAGACGACGCTCGCGGAGACCTACGACTTTGTCTGGAAGGAAGCGATGGCCGAGTACCTCGCCTACGTCTACGAGGACTCGGTCGATCCGGCGATCGCGAACAAGACGGCGCGGGCGTGGCGCAGCTTCTCGAACGGCGCGCGGTTCTTCCCGGTGCCCGCGGACAAGCCCGAGTTGTTCGACTACTACGGCGACGTCTACGGCCCCGGCCCGATGGTGCTGTTCCGCCAGCTCGA
>JANNBP010000310.1:0-36636 GCA_031385555.1 Deltaproteobacteria bacterium
GGGTGCATATCCAGCCTGGGCACATCACCCGGCCTCTCGCACCGTTTGTCGGTACTCGTCGCGTAGTGAGCGATGGAGTGCGTCGAAGCGCTCGGAGAGAACAGCCGCTCGGAAGGTCATGACGGCTTGACCTCCGTGTTGCGAGAAACGCGATCCCGCGCGCTTCATCCGTGTGCCGACGATCGTCTTCGCCGCCGCCTCGGTGATGCCGGTCCCGATTGGATAGCTCCTCCCGATCGCGTCCGCATAGTTCATCCGACCAGCCTCGTTCTGATTCGCGATGTAGTTGATCGCCGTGGTCAGTTCTTGCTGGCGAGCTTGTGTCGGGACCGACGACAGCTTGCCGCGCATCGAGCGCAGCACCTTCTCGGCGCCATCGACGTGCTCTTTGAGCGTCTCGCGCCACGTTGCCGCGAGCACCCGCGCCTCCGGCGAGTCGGTGCCCTCGATCGCGTTCGCGGCTTCCTGGACGTACTGGGCGACGTGAAACGCGTCGACGAGCTCCATCGTGTGACCGCTGTGGTCTTCGGGCAGCCGCTGCTTGATCTGCCCCAGCGCGTCCCACTGCGCGGCAGCGCCATCGCTCGCGAAGATGATGTTGAGCTCCGGTCGCTCGCGCAGCACCGCGAGCAGTTCTTGCTCCAAGGTCGCGGCTGTCGTCGTCTTGAGCGGCTCCGGCATCCGCGCGACGTAAATCGTCTTGAGCCGAACGCCCTCGTCGTTGAAGAAGCCAAGCGTTCCCACCGAGGCTTCGTGCCACGCACATCCCATCATCCCGTCGTGTTCGGCCGGCCCGCTTCCGACGACACCGTGACGAGGAGGACTCGGGCTGTCGGTCTTGCGACCTCGCGGCATCGCGTGTTCACCGTCCTGCGGCACCATCACCCCATCGATTCCAGCCTGAACTGTCACTGCGGTAGCGGGAATCTCGTCCTGCTCGCGGATCGATTTCTCGATCACCGTGCGCTTGGCCTCGTACAACGCGGCGATCGCCCTCGGAATCCGGTGAAACGTCGAGCTGCTCACCGTCGCCAGTCCAACCTCCTCGACGAATCCGGCTGCGTCCTCTTCGGTCATCACCGCGATCCCGCGAGTCAGCACGCGCGCCAACTTCGGCGTGTAGCCACCTTCGATGATCCCCAGTCGCGCATCCATCGGGATCCGCAATCGTCCACGTCCTGCATGTTGGTACACCGAGCGTTCGATCTCGATGGGACCGAAGATCGTCTGGTACGTCCCGCGACTCGTCCGCCGGCTCCCACAGCGTTCCCCGTCGATGATCACCTCGCTGGCCTCGGTATCCGACGCTTTCATCGCTTCAAGCATCATCTCCGCCCCGATCACTTTGAGCCGCTTGACGATCGTCTCTTCGATCCGTAGCAAGTCCACCTCGTCGGCCTGCAGCGTCCGAATTTCATCGCGGTATCTCTTGAGCTCTCGTTCGCCAGGCGTCGGTACGCGTTCCGTGTTCATGCCGCTTGTTCGATCGCGAACCTCATCCCACGCAAGACACCCCGATCTGTTCCGCTCCCACGATCATTTTCAGCCCAGGCTGGATCTGCACCCAGTAAGTCAGCGCTGCACGAACGTCACGAGGTCGGCGTCCTCGGCGTTCGCGAGGGTCTCGCCGATCGTCTCGCCATCGATCGCGTCGCGCGAGAACGCGAGGATCGGGATGTGGAGGTCGCCGGAGCGCAGCTCGCCGAGCACGTCGCGCGCACCGTCGGAGGCGAGATCGAGGAGGATCGCGCGGGGCCGCAGGGCGCGGGCGAGCCGGGTCAGCTGCGCGAGGGCGCGGGTCATCGTGACGACCGTGAAGCCCTTCGAGGACAGCAGGACATCGAGCGCCTGGAGGCGCGCCCGGTCGTGCTCGACGACGAGGACGACGGCGCGATCTTGATCGGGGGCGAGGTCCGCATAACGGACCGTCGACATGCCGGGGGTCTTGGGGATCGGGATCGCGCCCGAGGACACCGCAGGATTCTTGGAGCGGGAGCGGTAGACGGCGAGGGCGACCTTGTTGAGGAGATCCTCGACGTCGAACGGCTTCTCGACCAGCTCGCTCGCGCCGACGTTCGCCAGGTTGACCTCGAGGCCGTGGACGGCGGTCATGATCAGCACCGGGACGTCGGCGTAGGCGGGCTCGTCACGGAGCGCCTGGAGGAACTGCCGCCCGTTCATCCTGGGCATCATCAGATCGAGGAGGATCGCGTCGGGGCGGACCTCGTGGACGCGGTCGAGCGCCTCCTCACCGTCGACCGCGAGATCGACCACGTAGCCCTCATCCGAGAGCATGTTGCCCAGGGTGTCCCTGAGCATCGGCTCGTCGTCCACGACGAGGACTCGCCCTTCTCGCCCTTCCTTCATGATCGTGCCCCAGGGGAAGGTATCACCGGCGCGCGGGTGTATCATCGTCGGCGATGTCGACATCGTCGACGGTGCCGCCGCTGGCGACTGCCTACGAACTGCTGCGTCCGAGGATCCTCCAGCGGCTCCTCGAGCTGCGGGGGACGCTCGATCCCGCGCTCGGCCGGATGGACGAGGCCACCGCGAGGGGGCAGGTCGGGGCCGTGCTCGACCACCTCGGGAACTTCATCGTCAGCGGTGACATGGGCCAGCACCGCGCGTTCCTTCACACCTTCCTCGCGATGCGCGCGGCCGAGGCGCAGTCTCCCGCGGCGGTGCTCGCGATGCTCGTCGCGATCGGCGACACCGCTGCCCAGGTCGCCCAGGATGAAGGCGCGGGCACGGCCGAAGGGGCCGAGCTCACGTTGCTGCTGACCAAGGTCACCGCCACCACCGCGCGCGCGGTCAACGATCTGATCGCCGAGGAGCTCGAGCGCCGGCTCGCCACGTGGGGCGAGCTGCGCGTGAAGACGCAGCAGGAGACGGATCGATCGTGACGAGCGGCCCGAACCTCACCATGCGCGTCGCCGGCGACACCAACGTCGGCAAGATCCGCACGACCAACGAGGACTCGATGATCCTCGAGCCGAAGTACGGGCTGTATGCCGTGCTCGACGGCATGGGGGGTGCGAACGCCGGCGATATCGCGTCGCAGATGGCCCGCGACGCGATCCGCGACTACGTGATCGCGCGGCGTGTTCCTCCCGGCCTCGCAAGCTCGGCCAACCACGCACCGGCGCGGCAGTTACTCGAGGCTGCGATCCAGGCCGGATCGGCGGCGGTATTTGCCGCGTCGCAGGCGAATCGCGAGCGCCATGGCATGGGCACCACCGCGGTCGCGTGCTTGCTCGTCGATCAGAAGCACCTCGTCGTCGGTCACGTCGGTGACAGCCGCGCGTATCTGCTCCGGCGGGGCAGGTTGCAGGCGCTGACGCGCGACCACACGATCGTCGAGGAGCTCGTCGATCGCGGGCTGCTGACGCCCGACGAAGCCGAGCGGCATCCGTACAAGAACGTGCTGTCGCGCAACCTCGGCGCGCGGCCCGAGACCCGCGTCGACATCGTCGATCTCGAGCTGCTCCCCGGCGATCGCGTGATGCTGTGCTCCGACGGGCTCTACGGCTACGCGTCGACGGAGGCGATCCAGTACATCCTCGGTTCGGGCGACGCACCGGAGCATGTCGCGCGCGATCTGATCGAGCTCGCGTTGCGCGGTGGCGGCGGCGACAACGTGTCGACGATCGTGCTCGAAGCACCAGCGGCGGCACCCACGGCGTCGACGGTGGTCAAGACCAGCGGCGCGACGGCGTGGTGGCAGAAGCGCCAGCGGTTCCTCCAGATCGCGAAGGATCGCGGGTTGCCCAAGAACCCGATCGTGCGCGGCCTGCCGCCCGAGGAAGCGCTCGAGCTCGTCGGGCTCAGCCTGTGTCAGGCGATCTTTCACGACCTCGAGAAGTCGACGGGCGTCAACGTGTGGACGTTCGCGCAGAACCTCGCCGGGGGCTGGTTCCAGCGCGGTGGCGAGTGGTCCGCGGTGCGCAGCTTGATGGACATCCTCCATACCTGCGCGCGGGTCGTCGTCGACGAGGTGCGTGGCAGCGACGCGCAGCTCGGCTTCCTCCTCGACGTCGCGGTCAGCCGCGCGCTCGTGGTGGCCGAGCTCGCGCTCGGTGGCCTGCTCGCCGAGCGCTTGCGTCAGGTCGATACGGATCTGATCGACCTGCAGAGCGCCGCGCAAGAGATGGCGGATCGCGAGGCCGCCGCGGCGGCGAATCCACCGTCGGAGGATCCCGACAACAGCGGCGGGTGGGTCGATCGGCCGACGATCCCGTTCCTGCGAGCTGATCGCCCGATGACCGTGTCGGGCATCTCCGACGAGGTGCTCGACGCCGTCGACAAGACCCTCACGATCGCGCGTGTGCGGACCGCACCGAAGGCCGACCTGGTCAAGCAGGTGCTGACCTCGCTCGAGAAGGTCGCGCTGGATGCCGGCGGCAACTTCGCCATCGCGGTGCTCGAGGCCCGCGAGCTCTACGGGATCCGCTCCGTCGACGATGCCGGGGTGATGCCGCTGTTCGACGCGCTCGATACCGCGCGGATCACGATCACCTCCAGCGTCCATCAGGTGCAGACCACCGAGGCGACCCGCGCGAAGGTGCTGCTGTCGCTGTCGACGGCACATCAGCGCCTGGTCAGTGCGACCACGGGCCTGGTCCTCGAAGCCTCGCTGCCCTACGGCGAGCGGCTGCGCGAGGTCCAGGCGATCACCTCCGATCTGCGCGATCAGGTCGCGAAGGCCGAAAAACACCGTGCGGCGCTCGAGCGCGAGTACGCCACCAACATCGACTCGAGCCTCCCGTGGGGCTCGCGCGGAAACACGGAGTGGTGATGTCCGACGTCGATCTGGCAGAAGCGGTCTCGGTGTTGCGCGATGAAGTGCTCGACACGCAGGAGCACGGCGATCGCGAGCCTCCGGGCGCGGAGCTGTTCGAGGCGGTGATCAACGCCCTCGCCCTCGGTGGGGACTCCGTGCAGGGCCTCGATCTCGCGCTGCACGATGCGGTGTCGCGGCGGCTCGCGTGGGGCGACAGCGAGGAGTCGGTGCTGTCGGATGCCGAGATGGTCTTCGATCGGATGATCGTCGCGGTGCAGCGCGCGCTGCGCGATCCCGCCGATCAGATGGTGGTGATCGAGGCGGCCACGCAGGTCGCGGTCACCGTCTCGCGCGTGGTGTCGATGGCGGCGGTGGCGCGTGCCTCTCGCGATCGCGCGGCCCGGCTGCGCGAGGAGATGGCGCAGCGCCAGCTCAAGGAAGTGCTCGAGAAGCAGAAGGCGACGATCGCGCGGCTCGAGACCGAGATCAAAGAGAGCCAGTAAGGTCGGCGGTCACCGCGTCGAGGAGCGCCTCGAGGCCGGCATCGCGATCGACGTAGCGATGGACGAGCTCGTCGGGCGCGGCGGTTTTCAAGAAGCTCGCTGCGCTTGTTGATGTCCGCACCACCCGCCTCGCAGAGGGTTGGACGCGCCGCACGCCCTGCATGATCGGCGGCAGCCGCGGATCATCCGGATCGAGCTCGGCGACGACCGCGTCGAGCTCGATGTGGTCGACCGCCTCGGCGATGCTGTCGTCGTCGGACGCGAACAGCACGTCCCAGCCGCTGGTCACGTAGAGCGCCATCGCCCCGCGCTGGCGATGCTCGTTGCCGACCACCAGCACACGTAGCCGCTTCGTCGGCTTGTCGTGCGGACCGGAGCGCCGTGCGGCGCTCGCGACCAGGGCGCTCCACTCGTCGGGCGGCTCGATCAGCAGGATCCCGAGGTACCAGGTGGGCGCGATCGCCTCGCGGACGACGTCCCCGATCACCTCCATCGCGGTGCCGCTCGCGGGATCGATCAGCGACAGGCTGAGCCGCGTTCCGATCGGGAACCAGGCGGCGGTATCCAGGCAAAGTCCAGCGTCCGAGACATCGCGCGTGCGACACACCGCCATGTCGCCACCGAGGAGGGGGACGGCGGTCGCTGCGATGTCGATCCGGAAGCGAGGAGAGCGCCGTGACAATGCTGCCATGTTGCCACGGTGCGCTCGTGGTTGTGGCGACCCGGATACGCTGACGCGTGTGGGTCGCGGCATGACAGCCCCGTTCAGCAGGGCTTGAATTGACCGGACGCCAGCTGCGCGAGACTCTTGGGAGATGAGAGCGGCGTTGCTCGTGTGTCTGTTTGCGGTTCCGAGGCTCGCGGCTGCCGACGACGCACCTGCGCCTGCCGAACCTCTCGTCGAGCCAGTCCCGATCCAAGACACCACCGAAAAGCCTGCGCCGCCGCAGGAGAACTACGAGAAACCGGCGCTCAAGACGCCGATCCGTCCGCGCGAGATCGTGATCGACGTACCGGGCATCCGCACCAAGCAGACGCGGATCGTCCTCGGCTCGCTGCTCGCTGCAGGCACGGCCGCCGGCCTGCTCGGCATGTACTTTCATCTCGGGTCGCGCTCTGCGGCGAACGATGTCTCCCAGGGCGTGTTCAACGGCAAGACGTGGACGCCGGAGCGCCAGGATCGGTTCGACGAAGGCGAGCGCGACAAGACACGCGCGGGGATCGCGTACGCGATCGGTGGTGCGTTCGTGATCGGCGCGATCGCCGCGCTGATCGCGACCGACCCGAAGAGCGAACAAGCCGTGATCCGGCCGCGGCATGCCGGGATCGTCCCCGTGCCCGGTGGCGCAGTGGCCGGTGCGGGATGGAGCTTCTGATGCGTACCTGGTGGCTCCTCGCGCTCGGAGCATGCAGCGCGGACATCGCGCCGGGTACGTACTTCTGCGGTCCCGAGCAACTCTGTCCCGAAGGTCTCGCGTGCGATGCCGTCGAGGATATCTGCACGGTGCCGAGTCAGGTCGAGGCGTTCGCGTGCGAGATCCCGGATCGCACCGGCGACGACGAGCCGATGGCGGGCCTCCTGCTCCAGCCGGCACTCGATTGCGTGTCGGGTGTGCGCGAGCTCAAGGCCTGCTTGTTCGTCGACGATCCGGGCGATTGGTTCCAGTTCGCCGTGCCGGGCAACTGCACCGGCGCGGTGCAGATCGAGGCGCGCCTGACGTATCCCATCGCGTACGAACCAGTCGCGATGCAGCTCTCGACCGACGGTGCCGCGCCCGTCGAGGTCGATGGGGAGTGCAGAGCGTCGTCGGGTGAAACCGGCGGCACGACGTCGCGGTGCTTCGAGCTCGTCGTCGAGAACGGCAGCCAGCACTCGATCGGGCTCGTGCACTCGGGCGAGCTGAACTGCGGTGGCGACTGCGCGTTCAATCGCTACACGCTGAGCCTGCAGCTCTCGACCCCGTAACGCCGTCTGACTCCGTCGGAGCTACGAAGTTAAAGATCAGACCTTCGTCGATCGCGACGCGTGATGGGCGGGCATGTCGAGATGCAGCGAGCTAGTCCTGTGGTTGTTCGTCGCGGCGTGCGAGCAGTACACGCCATCCCAGAACCCGCCGGTGTACCCGGAGCCTCCGACCGCGCCAGCGGCAGTGCCCGAGCCCGCCGTCGAGGCGGCGAAGCCGACCGCGCCTACGCCAGTGCCCGAGCCCGTCGTCGAGGCGGCGAAGCCCGAACCGCTCCCCGCCGTCGCACCGGTCACGCCGCGGCCGGCCCCCACCCGCGCGACCCCGAAACCTGCAACGCCCTTGATCCTCGAGCAGGATCAGAACCATCCGCCCGGTAAGGGGCACTGGTCCTCGCCGGGGTGTCGTCCGGGCAGCCGAATGGCGTGCCGATGGGTGCCCGATGGGGAGACGGACGAGCGCGCGCAGCCCCGCGTCAAGAAGGTGGGGGATCCGAACCGATGATCGAGCTCGCGACCTCCAATCGGTTCCTGGCGCGCTTCGTCGGCGAGCTCGAGCGCACCGCACCCCGCCCGAGGCCGGCGCGGCCGAGCCTCGCGTACGCGGCCGACGACATGGAGACGGCGCGGCTCGCGTGGGCGATGCGGATCGCCGACGAGTACCGCTCGGTCGCCGTGTTCTCCGAGCTGCTGCGCCTGCTGACGGATCTCGAGGCGCCGTTCGCCGCGCTGTGCACGGTGCATCGCCTGATCGGCGACGAGCTGCGCCACACCCAGATGACGGTCGAGGTCGTCGAGTGGCTCGGTGGTCGCGCGGATCTCCAGATCGATCTCGCCAACCTGGGCTTGCCGCCGCGCGCGTCCGGCGAGACCCCCGCGATGCGTGCGCTCCGGATCGTCGCGCGCGAGCTGGTCGTGGTCGAGGAGGAGTCGATCTACGCGCTCGCGGCCTACCGCGACGCGACGACGGATCCGGCGATCAAGCGCGTGTTCGATCAGCTCCTCGCCGACGAGGTCCGCCACGCCGCCGCGGGCCGTGCGCTGCTCCCGCTGTTCGAGCACGGCGCGCTCGCCGATACGACGGTGGAGCTGCGGGCGGAGCTGCCCGCCGTGATGGCGACGGATCGCGCCGAGCTGCGCGTGCACTACCTCGAATCGGCCAGAGGGGGCCCGGGCCGCGCGCTCGGGGCCGCGATCGATCGAGCGGACCTCGCAGCGATCTGGCAGCGCGTCGTATAAGCTCGGCCCGTCTTGGGGCTCTCGTGGAACTGGCTGTGCCTGCCGTACCTGGTGTGCGCGGCGGGCTTGATCGCTGTCGCCGTGATCGCGGCGGTGATCCGCGGCGATCGCGTGATGCGGCTCGGTGCGATCGGCGCGGCGGTCAACGCGATCCCGTGGGCGCTGGGGTCGTGCGCGGTGACGTGGACGGACGATCGCGAGGCCGCGATCCTGCTGCTGCGCCTCGGCAACGGACCGATCGCGCTCGTCGGACCGAGCCTGCTCCTCGTGCTGCTCGGCGTCTCGGGGCAGCTCGAGCGGTATCGCTGGCTCGCGCGGAGCGCCGGCATCATCGGCGTGGCGCTGTCATGTCTGTGCTGGGCGACCGACTGGACGATCACCGGCGTGCACGAGCTGTCGTCGGGAGTGCTCTATCCGAGCCCTGGTGTGCTGACGCCGCTGCACTACTCGCAGATCGCGATCTGGTTGATCGTCGGCATCGCGATCGCACGGCGCGCGACCGGCGTGGGTGAGCGCAAGAAGTTCGTCCAGCTGATCGTCACCGTGCTCGCGCTGGGCGCGGTCGGCAGCTTCGACATGCTGCAGGTCTACGACGTGGTCGGGGTGTTCCCGATCGCGTGGCTCCCGATCAGCATCGCGACGATCCTCGCCGGGTACTACGAGCTGCGCAGCGATCTCCTGCGACCGCAGGGGATCGATCACGGGGTGATCGTCGAGGGCATCGCGCTCGCGATCGCGGGCGTCGCGGTCGCGGTGATCTCGCTGCTCCTCGAGGGCGCCGCGGCGGTGGCGATCGCGGTGGTGGGAGCGGCGGCGTGGTCGGTGATGCTCGGCATCGCGTGGTCGCGCAATCGCGAGCGGCCGATCGAGATCGCGGGGGCCCGCGCACTCGACGAGTTCGTCGCCGGGCTCGGCGATCTGGTCGAGGACGCATCCGTGCGCGAGAGCCTGACGTCGCTGTGGGCGCAGGTCGGGGTCGAGCTCAAGACGCTCGAGCGCGTCGAGGGCGAGCTCCTCGTCGGGGTCGGGGAGGCCGAGCTGCGCGCGTTACCGCCGACGGGAGGCAACATGCGGCCTCTCGATCGCGAGATCGCCGAGTGGTTCGTCACCCACGACGACGTGCTGTCCGCGGGAGACATGGCCACCGCGCTCCTCGGGCCGATCCGCCCCCGGCTCGAAGCGGTGTTCGCGGCGCGCGGTGTCACGCTGGTCGTGCCGCTGGTCGATCGCGGCACGCTGGTCGGGCTCGTCGAGGCCGATCACGCGAAGGCGCTGCGCGAGGACGAGCGCGGGCTGATCGTCGAATCGGCGCACGCGGCGGCGCGTGCGCTGACGTTCGTCGCGCTGTCGCGAACGGCTGCGCGAGAGTACGAGACCGCGCGCGAGGTCGAGGTGGCCGAGGCGATGCGCCTGCAGGCGTCGGCGAGTCGCGACGACGAGCTCGGGCGCTGGGCGGTCGCGGCGGAGTATCGGACCGCGCGGCGGACCACCGGTGCGGGCTGGTCGGCGAGCTTGCTCCCCGACGGCAGACTCGCGGTGATGGTCACCGAGGCGCAGGCTCACGGGGTGGCGGCGGCGATCGCGACCGCGGCGCTGACCGGTGCGTTCGCGGCGGCGACGCGTCCGAGTGCTCGCCAGCATCCCCAGACCTCGAGGTTCGAGCTCGACGATCTCCTGACCAGCCTGCGCGCGAGCGCCGAGGGTGTGGTGCGTGGGGGCGAGCCGGTGGGCTGTTTCCTCGCGATCCTCGACCAGGAGGGGCGATCGATCGCGTGGGCCTCGGCCGGGCATCCCGGGGCGATGATCGTGGGGCCCACACCCGAGGCCGCCGCGACCGACTCGACGAGCGGGCTCACCGCCTCGGCGATGGTGCTCGGGGGAGGTGGAGCCCGGCTCGGAGCGAGCCTCGAGATCGCGACGCGCGGCACCACGAAGCTGACCCCGGGATCGCAGGTCGTGATCGCCTCGACCGGGCTCCGCGCCGACGACGACATCGTGTGGATGGGGCAGGTCCGTGCGGCGGCACCTGCGGGCCCGAGGCTCGCGAGCGTGCTCGTCGAGGCCGCCCTCACGCGCGGCGAGCCGGACGAGGATCTTCTTGCCGTCGTCGTGCGGCAGCAGCGCAGCTAGCGCGGCGTCCTGCGGACGAGTGACGCCGCGATCAACCGATCGAGGGCCGGCGCGAACTCGAAGGCGAGCGTCGCGATCATCGCGAGCTCGAACGGGCGAAACGTCTGACCCACAGGACGTCGCAGCGCGAACACCGCACGCGCAGGTCTCGTCCCGACCGGTTGCATCAGCGTGTTGTCCACCAGCTCGCGCTTGCCGCTCGCGGCGACGTCGGTGACGAGCTCACAGGCGCGCTGGCCGACCGGTCCGACGGCGCTCCACACCGCTCGATGCGGCCAGTCGATCCACAGGCATCGCGCATCGGTGAGCTGGAGGACGCTTGCGAGATCCCGCTGGAGATTGCACACCGCGTCAGCGAGCGACACCGCGCGCGCCAGGTTGCTCGCGACACGAGCCAGGTCGTGCATCGACGGGAGCGGTTCAGCGTGACTCGTTTGCACGAGCGGAGTGTGTGCGACCGGCGTGCCATGCCGCCTTGTTCACGTCTTGGCCGCCACGGCACGAGATCCGATCACGACCGGTAGCGAGTCGCGCAACAGCGTGCGCGACTCGACGGTCGGGCGGTGCATCGGTCGCTCACTCGGGGGGGCATGGCTGGGGAACCGCCCCTCTGGCAACTCGACTAGTCGTCGACGGCGGCGGCAGGAAGTGCCGCGCGGACCCGGTGCTGGACCGCACGACATCCTCGGTCACTCGCCGGGCTCGGACCGCTCGTCATCGATCACGAGGCGCAGGCCGGCCGGCAGCGTATCGCCGAGGGCGACGCGTTCCTCGCGCGCTTCGAGCTCGACGACCTGTTCGATCAGCACGACCGCGCGATCGCCGCCGGGCATCGCACGCACCGCCTCGGCGAGCTTCGCGCGGGTCGCGTCATCGAGATCGCGGGTGCGATCACCGGTGCGCCGGCCGAGCTGCGCGAGCGGGAACGCGGTCTTGTCCGGTTCGGGCCAATCCCAGGCGAGCAGGTGACCGAGCCACTCGCTGACCTTCGACGCCGGCACCACCGCGTTGAGCGGACCGTAGAGCGGCACGCGCGCGCCGACGCGAGACAGCGCCCACAGGTGCACGCTGTCCTCGCGACCCTTGCGCGACTCCATCCGGCGGATCAGCTCGTCGCCGAGCTTGTGCTTGTGCCCGAGCTGGATGCGCTCGAGGCTGGCGACCACGCGCCACATCTCGGCGAGCTCCTGCTTGCTCGCCTTCGCCTCCGCTAGCTTCTTCTGTTGCGTCGGGCTCGGGAGCAACAGCTTCGCGAGCCGATCGTAGATCTGATCCTGCTGCCCCTTCGCGAGACCACCCGCGATCCGGCGCCACACGATCCACCACGCGAGCTTGCCGGGCTCGCTCTTGGGATGCGCGAGGTTCTCGTTGAACACGCCCCACATCACGCGCGAGCGCCACGCATCGAGCGGCGCACCGGTCCCCGGGCGCAGCAGGAAGCCGGCGAGGTTGAGCCAGCGCTGCTCGTGATCCGCGGACTTCTTCCGGTCCGCGGCCACCTCGACCTGCGCGTCGAACAACGCGCGCGCCGTCATCATCGACCAGTCGTCGCGCCGCGCCTCGAGCAGGGTCTCGAGATCGCGCGTCAGCGTGGCCAGGTCCTTGCCGGTGGTGAACGCGGCCTTGATCCGCTCCTTCGCCTGCTCGGTGTTCTGGTGAGGCGCCGCGTCCGCCGCCGATGCGTGAGCAGGGGCCGCGCCGCCGGAGCGCATGTCGAACGCGAGCCGCCAGGTCTCGTGCTTGCCGTCGATCACCTCGCGATCGACGCAGTAGACCTCGAGGGCACCGAGCTCGGTGATGTGGACCTCGAGGCGGACCGTGACCTCGCCGCGACCACGCGCGCGCAGCACGGTGACGATCGGCGGGAGCTCGAGCAGATCGCTGCCGTCGTCGATGTCGTCGACCTTGCCATCGCCGATCGGGACGAGCGCACCGGGTATGTCCTCGCGCGTCGACGACGAGTACAACCGGAACGACACCGGGCGATTCGTCACCAGGCGGAAGTCGCGCTCGAGCTGGACGCGCGCGCCATCGTCGAGACCGGGCGGAGCGAGACACACCGCGAGGCGCGCCGGCTCCTCGCGCTGGTGATCGTAGACGGTGGCCTCCATCGTCGGCACGCGGCGTCGCGTCCCCGAGGTGTCGACGCCGACGTAGAACGCACGCGCGGTCCCGCCCTTGATCCGTGTGGCGAGGCCGCGGCGAACCAGGCCGTAGTACGCGGCGCCCTGCGCGACGGCCATCTCCGACATCGCGGTGGGCAGCTCGCGCGGCGGCGTGCCTTGCCACGCCCCGATCTGATCGATCACGCGCTGCCGCAACGACTCGGGCGTCATCGCACCACCGTTGAACAAGATCGCGTCGACGCGATCATTTCCATGGCGCGACAGGAACGAGGCGAGGTGGCGCGTCACCGCGGGATCCGACGCGTAGGGCAGGCCGAACTCCTGGAGGCCGCTGCGGCCGCGCGCGAGCGGCGCGTCCTTCGCCACCACGGGGAAGAAGCCATCGAACAGCACGCCGTGCAGCTCCGCACGCGAGACCTCGTCGCGCAGAGTGCCGCCGATCAGCTTTGCACCACGGCTCTGCACGACGATCGGCGCGGTCTCGGGAGGATGATCGCCTCGCCCGCCAGCGGCTCGATCGCCGCCGGCGCGCTCGGACCTTGGTTCGGAATTGAGCAGCGTCTCCTTTGCGAGCCGGCACGCGTGGACGAGGCCGTGCCACTGCAGCGCATCGAGCTTCTTGCCCGTCTTGTGGACGCGCTGCTCGACGATCTTCGCGAGCGTCAGATCGAGGTTGTCACCGCCGAGCAGCAGGTGATCGCCGACCGCAGTGCGCGTGAAGCCATCGCCGTTCGCGTCGACCTCGATCAGCGTGAAGTCGGTGGTGCCGCCGCCGACGTCGAACACCAGGATGCGCTCGCCGGCGGCCAGGCCCTTGTTGCCCTTCGCGTTGTCGATCCACGCGTAGAACGCGGCCTGCGGTTCCTCGAGCAGGACGACCGGTGGAAACCCGGCGCTCGCGGCGGCCTGGAGCGTGAGCTCTCGCGCGGCTTCGTCGAACGACGCCGGGACGGTGACCAGCACTTCCTGCTCGTCGACCGGATCGTCGGGATGCGCGTGATCCCACGCCTCGCGGATGTGGCGGAGCACGAGCGCCTGCGCTGCGACCGGCGACAGCTTCGGGCCTTCGTTCTCACCCCACGGCAGGATCTGCGCTTGCCGATCCACCCCGGGATGGCAGAGCCACGACTTCGCGGACGCGATCATCCGCGAGGCCATGCGCGCGCCCTGGCTGCGTGCGAGCTCGCCGACGATCGGCCGCACCGTGGTCGAGACCGCCGCCTGCGGGTCCTTCTCCGTCTTCGCGACGGGGCGCCATGGCAGCGAGGTCTCGTGGGGCGCGAGATCGATCTCGCCCGCGAGATAGACGAACGAGGGTAGCTGGCGCCGGGGAGCGATCTCGCCCGGGGCGACCAGCTGGGGCACCTCGAACACGCGCACGCGCGGATCGGCGGCCTTGGTGTCGACGAACGCGACCGCGGAGTTCGTGGTTCCGAGGTCGATGCCGATCAGGTACCGGGCAGGCACGCCCGTTCTTACCACTTCGGCTTGTTCGTAACCTTGGTCGGCACGACCAGCTCCATGAAGCAGTCGACGAACGCGAGCGCGTCGGCGTCGAACGTCCCGGTGACCGGCGAACCCGGGCCGTGCTTGCTGTGCTTGATCGTGCCGGTCAGGATGCCTTCGCGCTCGGTCAGCGTGGTCGAGTTCGCCTTCTTGGCGAGCACGTAGTCGTGCTCGAGCAGGAAGAACCGCGCGTACGTCGTGTCGCCCTTCTTGATCACCCAGCCGGCGAGGAATGCCTCTCCGAGATCTTTCGGTGGTGGCAGGTCGAGCACGCCGATCCGATAGCCATCGCGCTCGCCCGTGTAGATCTTGGGCTTGTGATCGAGGTAGGCCTGTTTCCAGATCGCATCGAGGAACGGGTGATCCCGCTTCTCGAGCGCGACCATCATCGTCGTCGGTCCCTTCAGCTTCGTGGTGTTGGGAAGGAACGTATGAGCCAGTGCGTAGGCGGGGCTCGTCGGCATGGGTTTGCCATCTTACGCGGACTCCCGGTCGCGGTGCGACCGGCGGCCGTCGCAGTACGCAGGCACCTACACGGTTCTCGGACCGCGTAGCGATCGGGGATTGCCAGACTCCTGTCGCGACGCACAGCGTGGGACTGCGTCCTTGTTGTCAGGTG
Organism: Deltaproteobacteria bacterium; assembly: GCA_031385555.1. Taxonomy (GTDB): domain Bacteria; phylum Myxococcota_A; class Polyangia; order Haliangiales; family Haliangiaceae; genus JABFXX01. Next base: position 14,867 of record JANNBP010000310.1, read on the forward strand.
TGGCGGTCGCGACCTTCGGGTCGCACTCCGCCACGGAGAGTCAGCGAGCAGTCCATGCTGATCCACGACCCAGACCTCATCACTTCCACCGTGGAGGTCAGCCATCCCCCGGCTGTTTTCGCGCGGTGCGTCGACGACGGCCGCCGCCGCGAGCTCGCACGCGCGCTCCATGCACCGAAGACATGCGCGCCCGCGATCATGGATCGCCTCGAGCACATGCGCGGTCTGCTCGCGAAGTACCGCTCCGAGGCGATCGCGCTGCATGCGCGGCTGGTCGCACTCGAGCTCGCCGGCAACGACAACATCGCGCCGCTGCGTCGGGCGTTGATCGAGAGCTCGGTGTCGATCGAATCGATCTGCCAGTTGCTCGAGGGGCGTTGCCCGACGGCGGAGTCCGAACCGCGGATCGCACGCGGCACCGAAGCTGTCGAGCCGATCGACGAGTGGGGCGAGCAACCCACGCTGCGCCGCATCAGTCCTGCGCGATGAAGGACAGGCCGGTGAAGTCCGTCAGGTAGACGCGCGCGCAATCGTTGCCGAGGCTCGAATCGTTGAACAGATCGGACGCCGCGAAGGTAATCGCTCGGGCTGCCCCGAAGGGCTGATCGAGGCTCTCGCGATCGGCGTAGCCGAGCAATCGTCGACTGGTGCTGTCGGGGTTGTTGACCGTGAACACCACGGCGAGCCCGTTCGCGGTCAGGTGCAGGCCGCTGATGAACGCGATCGGCTCGAGCTCGCCGAACGGGCTGTCGTAGGTCATCGCGGGCTCCCACTGCCCGTCACTTCCGGCCTGGAGCTCGACCACCTGGTTGTTCGCACCCGGATCGACGATCGGGTCCGGTCGGACGAAGTACGCGAGCCGTGCATCGGGCCCCGCGCTCGGTGTTCCGAGTGGCGCATCTTGATCGATCACGGTCTCCGCGAGGTGGGTCCACGCGGTGCTGGAACGCTCGTAGGTCTCGATCGCGGAGCCGTCGAGGTTGGACTCGAGGGTGATCAGCCACGTCCCCTCCGGGTTGATCACGGCGGAGCTCAGCAGCTCCCGCTGCAACACGATCGAGGCGGGTGTGAGTGGTGCGGCGATCTCGCCCTCGAAGACCTCGATCGGCCCGCCGACCCCAGCGTCACAAGGGCCAACGGCGAGTCCCGCCGCGGTCGAGGTCGTGTACTGCTTGCACCGCCGGGTGTCGAAGATGTGGAGCGTGGGCGACTCGAACGTCGGGGTGAGGCCCGGGGCAGGGCAGCTCGGCGGAGGGGGTGCGTCGGGCACGTCCGGCGCATCCTCGAGCGGAAACACCAGGGAACATCCCGGCGCGAGCGCGAGGCAGACGAGCAGCTCAGCTCTGCGGAGCAACGTAGACGCCTCCCTCCAGAAACGTGCCGATCAGCCGCTCGCAGTGCTCGGTCATCACCACCCAGAACGCATTCGCATACCCCGTTGCGTCGACAACCGTCGAGCTCGTGAAGTCGGCATCGAGGGAGTCGCGATAGGCGTAGCCGATCGTCCCGCCGGTCTTGAAGATCACCTGCCGCCCGTCGGGGCTGAGGTTCATGATGGAGCCCGTCGGGCGCACGTCGCCAAACGACTCCGGCATGGTGGTGCGCAGCGGCGTCCACGTGAAGTCGGCTTGTTGCTCGAGCTCGATCAACTTCCCGAGGGCGCTGTTCGCATTGGGATCGAACACCAGCATGCGCGCGTTCGGTCCACGGCTCGGCACGCCCATCGAGGCGCCTCCGACGCTGGGGCTCGTGCTGCGGTGTCTCCAGATCGTGGCCTCGCGGAGGTAGACCTCGATCGTCGCGGGGGGCGCACTCTCGACCGAGAGCAGCGTGATCAACTGGGTCCCGTCGGGACTGATCACCGCGCTGAACAAGGCGCCGTCCGCCGGGATCTCCGGTTCGAGGGTGGCTGGTAGGAGGGGCGCGCCGATCAACCCATCGCGGGGGATGGGGAAGTCCAGGCACACCGCGAGCTGGTCCGACTCCGAGTACTGGAAGCAATTGTCGTCGCGCAGCTTGGTCAGCGTGCCGGCGAACGCCGGGGCACTGTGGTCGGCAGGGCAAACGAGCGGTGGCGAGGCGTCGGCCGCATCGGCCGCATCGGGCTCGCGGAGCTCGAACACCAGCTCGCACCCCGCGGACGAGACGATCGACACGAACCACAGTCGACGGGCGGCGGACAACAGGCTCCATCATCGCCTGCAACGCGCCCCGGCAGCAATCCCAGCTATTCGCGTTCGCGAACCGAGTACTCGAGCTTCCAGCGGCCGTTGCCGTCGCGTGCGACGCACCACAGTTCGAGGGTCCCGACCTCGGTGACGTGCGCCTCGAGCCGCACCGGGACGAGGTCACCGGGCTTGCGATCCTCGGCGTCGACCTGTTTCTCGACGGGATCGAGCTCTGCCAGCCCCTCGGCGTCGGCGTCGATCAACGTTCCGGACGTGTCGTCCTTGCGATTCGCCGCGGCGAAGAACCGGAACTCGCTCATCTCGCCGACGACCACCGCGAGCTCGTCGTCGGGGAGCTCGACGGTGGAGCCTTCCTCGAGCCCCTGTGGTGCGACGCACAGCGCCTTGACCGGCGGCTGGAAGCCGGGGATCGCGGGCATCGCACTCTCGATGCCGATGTAATAGGCGCGCGCGGTCCCCCCGCGGATCCGCACGCCCTTGGTGCGGCGAACCTCGCCGAAGTGTGCGGCACCGAGCGCGACCGCGAGATCGAGATCGGCGCCCTCGAGGACCTGGACGTCGCGCCCGGCCCACGCGCGCAGCAGCTCGACGATGCGCGTCTGTAGTTTGGCGGCCTTCATCACGCCGCCGTTGAACAACACGTGCGTCGGGTGCTTGCCGCCGAGCGAGCGGGCGAGGAAATCCGCGAGGTGGCGGGTGATCGCCGGATCGTGCGCGTACGGCAAGCCGAGCTCGCGCAGACCCACCGTCTTGCGGCGCTCCGCCCGCGCCGACACCTCGACCTTCGGGAAGAAGCCATCGACGAGCATCGCCTCGGCCGCCTCGCGGGTGACCTCCGCCTTGAGCGTGCCTCCGATCAGCTTGCTGCCGCGGCTGAGGATCGAGATCGGCACGCTGTTCGGCGGCTTGTCGCCGAGCAGCAGCTCCTTCGCGCGCCGGCACGCCTGGACGAGCCCGCGCTGCTGCATCGCATCGAGCGCCGGCTTACCAGATGATCCGAGATCGCGCTGGACGATCGCGGACAGCGCCAGATCCATGTTGTCGCCGCCGAGCAGGATGTGATCGCCCACCGCGATCCGCTCGAGCGCGAGCGAGCCACCCTCGTCGGCGACCGCGATGAGCGAGAAGTCACAGGTGCCCCCGCCGACATCGCACACCAGGACGATGTCGCCGGGCTCGAGGTCCTTGCGCCACGCATCACCGCGCGCTGCGAGGTACGCGTAGAACGCGGCCTGCGGCTCCTCGAGCAGCGTCACCTTGTCGAAGCCCGCCTCGCGCGCGGCTACCACCGTCAGCTCGCGCGCCACCGGATCGAACGAGGCCGGCACGGTGACCAGCACGTCCTGTTCATCGGCCGGTTCGTCCTCGTGGGCGTCGTTCCACGCCGCACGGAGATGCGCGAGGTAGCGCGCCGAGGCGTTGACCGGCGACACCTTCTCGCCGCCCGCCATCTCGGTCTCGAGCTCGCGCTGCGCACCGCGGAACGGCAGCACCTGCGCGGTGCGATCGATCGCGGGATTGCACAGCCACGACTTCGCCGACGACACCAACCGGTGCGGCAGCTCGGCGCCGCGATCGCGTGCGAACGTGCCGACACAGTAGCGCATCGGGGGACTCCACGGCAGCTGCAGCTGCGACGACGGCACTTCGTGCTCGGTGGGCAGCAGCAGGAACGACGGCAGGGTGGGGCGCTCGGCGGTCTCGCCGGGACCGGTGATCTGCGTGATCGGCACCGACCGCGCGGGCGAACCCTCCCCGGCGACCGCGACCGCCGAGTTCGTGGTGCCGAGATCGATACCGAGGACCTTGGTCATACTTCGACTTCCGCGGGCGCGACCACCGTGCGGTCGACGCCGTCGGCGAGCGCGGGCAACTTGATCTCGATCACGCGCCAGCCGTGGTGGCGCAGCGTGCCGGAGAACGGCGGCTCGCCCTTGGCTTCCCCGACGAGGCGAATCTCGGCGGGGTCGAAGCCCTTCGGCACGGAGACCTTGCTCTCCTCGGCGCCGGGCATCACGGCCTCCATCGAGAGGTGTTGATCGAGGACCTTCTTGCAGCCGCGATGGACGTCGCGCGCGGCGGCACCGATGTCAGCGTCGGAGAACCCGTCGAGGGGCTCGCGCAGAAAATCGACGAGCCGCCCTTCGCGCTGGAGCAAGGCGAGGAGCGCGAGCGCGCCGTCGCGATGCGCCTGTGCCGTCTTCGGCTTCTCGGCGATTGGCTTCTCGACGATCTTCTCGACGACCTTCTCGACGACCTTCTCGACGACCTTGGGCGCCGGCAGGGCCGGCTGCTCGCCCGCCGGCAGGAACTTCACGGCATCGGGGTGGAGCTTCTTGCCGAACAGGATCCGGAAGAAGGATCCGAACGCGAGGAACAGGCGCATCCTGCCGGTCTATACATCGCGCAACGCGAAAACCACCCGCGATCCTCGCGAAATCAACTCGGAAAACTGAGGCCAACTAGCCGCCCTGCCCCGAGAACAGGAGATTCGCGCTCCCTCTCTGGCGGGCCTATACTTTTGATCTATGGGTGCGCGTGGGTTGCCCGACGACGACCGGGCCACGGTCGACCTCGGCCCGCGGCCGGAGTTGCGGGAGCCCGAGCCCGAGCCGGATGATCCTGACGATCCGTTCGGGGAAGATCCCGAGCTCGCGAACCCCACCCACACGGTGATGACGCCGACGCCGACGCGGGTCGATGCCGTTCATCACCTCCCGACCCAGCAGCTGCAGCTGCGCTCGAAGCGGCCGTCGTCCTCGGCGACGCCGTCGCACGATCGCCTCGCACACAACAACACCCAGACCACGTCGTCGCCGGTCGAGGCGATGCGCCAGGACGAAGTCACGCGGACGCGCATCTTCCTCAAGGTCGCGCTCGCGACCGCTTTCGCCGGCGTGGTGGTCGCGCTGATCACGGGTGGCGATCCGATCGCGTTCCGCATCCTTTGCGCGTCGTGCGTCCTCAACGTCGGCGGCGCCGTCTGGATGCTGTCGCTGACCCGCGACGTCCAGACCTACACGCCGCGCAAGGCGATCGTGCCGGCGCTGATCATCGCGTTCGGGGCGTTCGGCGGCGTCTATTACTGGGGCGTCGCTTCCCCCGTCGCGGCGATGCTGACCTACGGCATCTACTTCTTCAGCCTCGGCATCAACGCCAGGATCGTGACGGCGATGTACGTGCTCGTCGCGATCCTGCACGCGGCGCTCGGGCTCGCGATCATGGGCGATTTGATCGTCGACCGCGGCATCATCAGCATGGCCGGGCTACGCCCGATCGATCAGGTCGGCATCCTCTCGGTGATCGAGTTCCTCTACTTCATCACCTTCTTCACCGCGCGCGTCAGCCAGCGCGCCACGCTCGAGGCGATGACGCACCTCGAACAGGCGGCGAGGACGGTCGCGCAGCGCGAGGCCCTGCTCGCCGAGGCGCGGGCGGAGCTCGATCGCGCGCTCAAAGTAGGTGGCCCGGGCCGGTTCACCGACCAGGTGGTCGGCGGCTTCAAGCTCGGCATCCTGATCGGCCGCGGCGGGATGGGTGAGGTCTACGAGGCCCACAGCGTCGCCAGCGGGACGGAGGCGGCGGTCAAGCTGCTGCACGCCGGCACGCTCGCCGATCCGACGCACGTCCAGCGGTTCATCCGCGAGGCCCAGACAGCGTCCAAGCTCGATACGCCGTTTGTCGTCAAGGTCCTCGAGGTCGGCACCACGACCGGCGAGATCCCGTTCCTCGCGATGGAGCGGCTCCGCGGCAACGACCTCGCGCACCAGCTGCGCCGCCATCGCAAGCTTTCGCTCCCCATGGCCAAGCAGTTCGCGCACGAGGTCTCGATCGGCCTCGAAGCCGCACGGCAGGCCGGCATCGTGCACCGCGACCTCAAGCCCCATAACGTGTTCCACGCCGAGATCGGCGGTCAGCGGACCTGGAAGATCCTCGACTTCGGCGTCTCCAAGTCCGGCGGCTCGGGGACGTTGACCAAGGGGCACGTCATCGGCACACCGGCGTACATGGCGCCCGAGCAGGCGCGCGGTGAGGACGTCGATCACCGCGCCGACGTCTACTCGCTCGCCGCGATCCTGTACCGCTCGGTGACCGGCCACCCGTCGTTCACGGGCAAGGACGTCCCGTCGATGCTCTACGACGTGGTCTATCGCGTTACGACGCAGCCCACGATCCTGACCACGCTGCCCGGTGACATCGATCGCGTGCTCGCGATCGGCCTCGCGAAGGACCCGCGCGACCGGTTTGCGACCGCCGCGGAGCTCTCCCGGTGGTTCGAGCTCGCCGCCGAGGGCGAGCTCGATCCCGAGCAGCGCCGCCGTGCGGACGAGGTGATCGCGAAGTATCCGTGGGGCACGCGACCCGGCAGCTGACCATCAACCCATCGACATCACAGCGCGCGAGTAGTACATCTAGTTAACTCCCGCGTGCGCATCCTGATCCTCTGGAACTTCATCGACGACGACGTGTACGAACACTATCGTCGCGATGGTAGGCGCGCGGTCGATTGGGACCCGAAGCTCCAGATCGAGCCGTGGGACACCGTCGAGGAGGAGATGCAGCTGATCGTGCGATCGCTGCAGACCAAGGGTCACGACGTCGAGATGGTCAACATCCGAGATGACTTCGCCACGCTCCTCGGTGCAGTCAACACGTTCAAGCCCGACATGGTGATGAACCTGGTCGAGTTCTTCCACAACGACCCGGAGCACGAGCACCACGTCCCGGCGATGTTCGAGCTGCTCGAGATCCCGTACACCGGCAACAAGCCGCTCTCGCTCTCGCTGTGTCAGCGCAAGCCGCAGGCAAAGTCGATCATGGCGAGCAACGATGTCCCCACCCCCAAGGGCGTGGTGATCGAGGTCGGGAGGTCGACCAAGGATTCGGCCAAGGTCCTGGCGGATCTGAAGTTCCCGATGATCGTGAAGCCGGCGTACGACGACGCGTCGGGTGGCATCGATACGGGCTCGGTCGTGCACGACCGCAAGGCGCTCGAGGCGCGGATCCTCAAGCTCCACACCGAGAACAAGATGGCGGCGCTCGTCGAGGAGTACATCGACGGCCGCGAGATCCACTGCGCGATCCTCGGGGACAAGCCGCTGCCGCTCTACGAGATGGCGTTCAAGGGCGGCGTCGACGAAGACGGCAAGCCGCTGCCGAAGATCATCACGTACCGCGCGAAGTGGGATCCCTACAGCCGTGATCACCATGCGGTCGAGGGGCAGTGCCCGGTCAGAGACCTCGCCCCCGAGCTGGTCAAGCGGATCGAAGCGGTCGCGATGTCGGCGTATCGCGCGCTCGGCTGCCGGGACTACGCGCGCGTCGACATGCGCGTCGATGCGCAGGGTAACGTCTACGTGCTCGAGGTCAACCCGAACCCGGATCTCGCCGAGTCGTGTGCGTTCGCGGCGTCGGCGCGGGCCGCCGGCAAGACGTACGAGCAGATGATCTGCGAGATCGTCGACGTCGCGAGCAAGCGCAGCAAGCGACCCAAGGTGGTCAGCACCGGGTTCGACATGCTGCTCGACGAGTATCGTGCGAAGGCGGCTCCGAAAAAGGCTGTGCGCGCGGTCCCGAAGAAGGCGGCCCGCTCGCGCGGCTAGGTCTCGTGGTTCACCACGGGACGCTGAGGCTGCCGGCGAGCGAACGCATCAGGCTCGAGACCTGCGAGGACGGCAACGCCACGGTCGCCAGGAAGTGGCGCCGCGTCCCTTCGAGGAGTGCCTCGCGCGCATCGCGGAGCCAACGAAACGCGGTCACGCGGTGGACGCGAAACAGCCGCGCGAGCTCCTCGGTACCGAGCCCCTCGACGAAGCACATCCGGAGGTACGTCCGATCGCGGTCGGAGAGCTCGGCGAGTGCGCCCTGGAACGCTGCCTCGAACGCCTCCTTGTGCACGCGTGACGATCGCGCGAGCACCGGCTCGGTGACGCTCAGCCGCAGCAGCTCGGCATCGCCGGGGACCTCGCGCGTCGTCGCGCGGATCATCCCGAGCGCCTCGCGGATCGCGACGATCTGGACCCACGCCGCGAGCCGGCCTTGACCGCGATAGTCGGCGATCCGCGCGGGGTTGCCGACGAGCAGCTTGACGCGCACCCGCTGCAGCACCTCCGCGAGGAAGTCGTCGTCGCGGCGGAACCGTACGAGCGCGCCACGGATGTCGGGCACGATCACCTCCTCGAACGTCGCGAGCGCGGCACTGTCGCCTCGGGCGAGCGCGGTGGCGAGCTCGCGATCGGCGCTCAGTGGATCGCGATCCACGCTTCGACCTCCTTCGCGTGCTTCGCGTAGGGGGTGGATAGCCGGCCCAGGATCGTGCGCGCTTGGTTCGCGAGCGCGCGTGCGCCGGCACGGTCGCCCGCCTTCCAGCGGTACTGCGCCAGCAGGAACTTCGTGAAGCCGGCATCTGGCAGTGCGACCTGACTGTCGTCCCACGACACCACCGCGTGCTCGAGCAACGGCACGATCTCCGACGCGGGCGCCTTGCGGCGATCGAGCAGCTCGGCCAAGGAGTAGCGCGCGACCGCTCCGAGCGGATGATGCTCGCCGAGCGCGGCGCCCAGCTCGATCGCTCGTCGCAATCCGGCGAGTGCCTCGTCGGTCTTGCCGTCCTCGGCCAGCGTGCGTGCGAGCCCGATCAGCGTCTCCGAGAGGTGGGGATGGTTCGGTCCGAGGGCAGCCTCGCGGATCGCGAGCCCGCGCCGGTACAGCGCGATCGCCGCGGTGCGGTCGTGGCGCTCGAGCGCGAGGCCCGCGAGCTCCGTCACAGGGAGCGCGGTGTCGGGGTGGTCGGCTCCGACCGTGCCCTCGAACATCGCCAGGGAGCGTTGCTGGAGCTCGACGGCCTCGTCGAGGCGGCCGGCCATGTGCACCGCGAGCCCCAGGTTGTGGAGCGCGCCGGCGACCTGAGCATCGCGCTCGCCATGGAGCTCCTGCGTCGAGCGCACGACCTCGCCGTAGTGACGCTCGGCGGCCACGTGATCGCCGGCGTTGTAGGCGAGCGAGCCGAGGATGCCGGCCAGCCGCGCGTGGACGCTCGGATCGCGCGGCACGCGCTGGGCGGCGGCCTCGGCGATCTTCGCGAGCGCGGAAGCGGAGGCCGACTTGCCGAGCTCCTCGTAGGCCGACAGCAGGAGGATCATCGTGTTGAGCCGCGCGACGTCGTTTCCGGCACGCTCCGCGATCCGCAGGCCTTCCTCGAGGACAGGTACCGAGCCCGCGACATCTCCGACGCGGGCCATCGTGTCGGCCTTGTTGTAGAGCAGCGCCCCACGTAGCGCGGCGTCGGTGGGTGGTGCCATCGCGACCAGGGCATCGAGCTTGACCAGCGCCTGGTCGTAGCGGCCGAGGGACTTCAGCGTCGCGATGTCGTCGAGGGCGATCTTGAAGGGCGCGCGGCTGGCCTCGAGCTCCGGGGTCGACTCCGTCGGCCGCTGCTCGGGAGCCTGCAGGCACAGCTTCGGACTCGTGATCTCGGCGAGCGCGCTCTGCGCGGTGGTGACGTGTGCGCTGTCGTGCGCGTGCTCGATGTACGACGCGAGCTTGCGGCGATGACTCGCCAGACACTCGGTGGCGCCCGGCCGTTCGCACGTGGCCTGGCTCGCCTCGCGCCACAGTGCGAACGAGCGCTCGAGCTCGCCGGCCAGGGTCTCGGCCGCAGTACCAGCGACGTCGTGCATGCGTGCGACCCACGCGGTGCGCGACCCGGGTGGCCACAGCGGCGTGTCGTCGACGAGGCATGCGGTTGCAGGCTCCTCGTCCTGGCGCAGGAACCACACGGCTCCGGCGACGAGCGCGACGGCGAGCGCACCGAGGATCCACGGCCAGCGTCGCCGCGTGCGATGTTCGAGCGCGTCCACCAGCGCGTGCATCGACGGCCACCGCTCTGCGGGCTCGGACGCGAGGGCGCGGCCGAGCACACGCGCGTGGTGTCCATGGCCGTCGTCATACGGTGCGGCATCGAACAGCGAGCGCCACGCGGTGACCGCGAACGCGTACTGATCGGCGCGCGCATCCATCGCACCCCCGCGAGCCACTTCGGGCGCGAGGAAACCCGGGGTCCCGACCGCACCGGAGGACTCGTCGCCGCCGAGTGCCGCGAGCCCGAAGTCGCTGACGCGGGCACGCCCATCGGCACCGATCATGATGTTGCTCGGCTTGACGTCGCGATGGATCACGCCGGCATCGTGAGCAGCCGCGAGCCCGCGCGCCGCATCCAGGATCACGCGGACCCGCTCGTTGAAGGGAGGCGCGGTCGCGAGCCACGCCTCGAGATCCGGGCCGTCGACGTGCTCCATCGCGATCAGTTGCTCGTCTCCGATCTCGACCAGATCGTGGATCGCGACCACGTTCGGGTGCGCGAGCCGTGCCATCGCCTGCGCCTCGGCGAGCACGCGTGCCTTCGCACGCTCCCAGCTCGCGTCGTCGCGCAGCCGCCGCACGATCTTGAGGGCGACCCGACGATCGAGCTTCGGATCGTGGGCCTCGAGCACCACGCCCATCCCTCCCGACCCGATCGCACCGCGCACGATGTAGCGGCCGAGGCGCGCGCCGTTCGGCAATAGCTCGGGGACGAGCCCCAGGGCCGTCCCGTCGATGAGATCCTCGCCGACGATCTTGGCCCTGGCGATCATCGCGGCCACCGCGCGGCACTCGGCGCAGCGATCGAGGTGAGCCACGAGGGTGTGGTCGCCCGCGTCGATGCGGAACCACGCATCCGGCTCGGGGCATCGATCCACGCGTGAAATCTAGCTCAAATCCACGTCGCGCCAGGCGTTTCGAGATTTGTTCGAAAATCGCTGCAACGGATCGCAAGGCGCTGCATCGGTTGGCATGCGCGGCCTCGTCACGCTCCTCGCGGTGGTCACCCTCGTCGGCTGCATGCATCGCACGTCGAGTCCCCTTCGATCGGTCCGTCAGCGGTTCGCGGCGGTGTTCCATTCGGGCGCCGTCAAGGTCGATGCGAACGCGGCGGTCGCGGCCGCGAGCCAAGCCCCTCCAGCGCCCGCTACCGCGCCCGCTGCCGAGCCCTCACCGACACCAACGACGGCACGACCTCCAGCGCCTGCGCAGGTCACGCGACCTGCCTCCCCACCGCCCGCCGAGCGCCCGGTGCGCCGGACGGTGTTCGTGTTGCGTGGCAAGACCGCCGCGGGCGCCGGGGTCTGCGAGCCCTTCTCGACCCTGGAAGCATGCACGTCCGCGTGCACCGCGAAGCTGCGCCCGATGATGCTCGCGGCGCCGGGGCCGGGCGCGGTGACCTCGTGCGCATGCCTCGAGCAAGACTCCAGCTGCTGATCCTGTCGCCGTCCATTCACAAACAAGGAGAACTGATGCGTCTCGTCCTCTCGATCGTGGTCCTCGTCGTCGCCCTGGTGCGACCTGCCTTCGCCGACCTCTCCAGTGTTCGCTACAAGGGCGAGGGCCGCAGCCACTACTACCTGAGCACGGAGCGCGGGATCGCGATCGGTGACCGCGAGCTCGCGCTCAAGGTGTACGTGCTCGACGGTCGCTACGTCGTCGGCTACCAGGTGCTGAAGCGTCGCAGTGCGAGCGAGGCCGAGGTCATCAGCGAAGCCGAGCTGGCGGGGAGCATCTCGGGCATGACCCTGTCGGGGCTCGGCCGCGTGGAGCTTACCAACCAGACCCGTAACGGTAAGCCGGTGGTCAGGCTGACGCTCGATCGCGAGCTGGCCGGTGCGAGGCCGGGGACCGTCACGGAGCTGATCTGGGTCGGTGGGTCGTTCGCGCCGAAGTCGGTCACCGGACGGTAGGCGGGCGGCGCGCCGCCACCACGCATCGAGTAGAGTCCGCAGGTGATCGGTCGACGAACGTTTCTTGGAGGGAGTGCTGCCGGGCTCGCACTCGCGTTCTCGCGCGTGCCCACGCTGCGCGCAGACACCGGCAATCACCTGATCGAGCTCGCCTCGCGACCGACCAACTACGAGTCGGTACGGTCGACGTTCACCGAGCGGATCACGCCGCTCGAGAGGTTCTTCCTCCGCAATCACTTCGACGCGCCGGTCGATCCTCAGCACACCTGGAAGCTGAGCGTGACCGGCTTGGTGGGCAAGCCCCTCGCGTTGACGCTCGCCGAGCTCGCGAAGATGAAGCAGACCACCATCGAGGCGGTGCTGCAGTGCGCCGGCAACGGCCGCGGGTTGTTCAAGCCGCGCGTCCCGGGTGTGCAGTGGAAGTACGGCGCGATGGGGAACGCCGAGTGGACCGGTGTGCGGCTCGCGGAGGTCTTGAAGGCAGCGGGCGTGACGAAGGACGCGAAGCACCTGCAGCTCCGCGGTGCGGACAAGCCGGTCGTCGGGCAGACGCCGCCCTTCATCCGCGGCATCCCGATCGAGAAGGCGCTGCATCCCGACACGCTGATCGCACTCAAGATGAACGGCAAGCCACTGTCGCCGCTGCACGGGTTTCCGGCGCGGCTCGTGGTGCCGGGCTGGGTCGGCGACGACTGGATCAAGTGGCTGACCGAGATCGACGTTCGCGCCGGGGAAGCCCAGGGTTTCTTCTACGACACCGGCTATCGCTTTCCGTCCCCTCCCGGCAAGCCGGGTGAGGCCGTGCCACCTGCGAACATGCAGGTGATGACGAAGCACACGGTGAAGTCGCTGATCGGCTCGATCGAAGGCGGTGCGCGCGTCGCCCCCGGTGAGCTCGAGCTCGTCGGCGTGGCGTTCTCCGGCGAGGCGCGGATCACGAAGGTCGAGATCACGCTCGATGGATCGACGTGGCAGGCCGCGGACCTCGACGCGCACGACAGCGACTACGGCTTCCGCGTGTTCCGCAAGAAGGTCACCGTCGCGGCAGGCACGCTGACGATCGGCAGCCGCGCGACGGACAGTGCGGGCGCGACGCAGCCGAAGGAACCGGTGTGGAACCCGTCGGGGTATCTCCACAACGCGGTCGATCTGGTTCGGGTCGAGGTGCGCGCGTGAGGGCGCTGCTCTGCGTGTTGCTCGTCGCCTGCGGCAGCAAGGGCGACGACAAGAAGGCGCCGCCCACGCCTGCACAGGATCCTGTTTCCGCGGTCGATCGCGAGGCGCTGCTCGCGGGCAGGCTCCCGGAGGGGCCGGAGTCCGAGGTGATCAACGTGCAGTGCCGGATCTGCCACGCCGTCGAATACCTGACCCAGCAGCGGCTCTCCGAGGCGGGCTGGACGAAGACGCTCGTCAAGATGCGATCGTTCGGCGCCAACCTCAGCGAGTCGGACGTGCCGCGCCTGGCCGCGTTCGCCGCGCGGCACTGGAACCCCGAGTTGCCGGATCGCGTGCTCGTGCCGGGGCCACCGCCTGCGGGTGCGCTGCCCTAGGGATCATCGAGCATCGTCGGGCTTCGTTCGGTTCGGACTAGTCGTGGGCCGGCCGAGCGTGCTGGCTCGCCGTATACACGGCCTTGCGCATGGCGTGGATCAGCCCGACGGGCTCGAGGCCGTCACCGGTGCGGAACGGATCGAAGTGCAGCGCCTCCTGATCGAGCTCGATCTCGCGATCGAACGAGATGCGCGCGATCGCATGCCACTCGCGCGTCAGCGTCTTGCGCGCCTCGAGGTGCCAGAAGCACGTGCCTTCCTCGACTGCCGAGCGCAGCTTCTCGTCGCGCGGGCCGTCGACCTCCATCCGCTGTAGCGGGACGAGGCGCAACTCGACGCGAGCGTGGCCGGCGATCTCGAACGGTGCCGTCGCGAAGAACTTGTTCGCGAGGTAGTCGTGCGCGTTGGTGAGGAAGGGCGAGGCCAGCAACAGGAGGGGTGAGCTCACCGTCGCGAACAACAGGTCGCGATCGCCGTGCATCGCGCGGTGATCGAAGGGCCAGGCGGCGCGGCGGAACCGCAGGGCGATGCCGAGCACCTCGAAGCGCTCGGTGGGCGCCTTCGACAACGCCTGCGAGCACCGCGCGAGGACCACCCCGTCGAGCTCCGCGCCCAGGTTCGCGAACGCGCCACCGATGATCGGCTCGCTGCGCCCTTCGAACACGAGACCGCGCGGGTGGAACGTCCGCGCTCTCCGGAAATGACTGACGGTCGCGACCACCGGTGCCAGGGCCTTGCCGATCAACGTGCCGATGCTCTCGCGTAGTGCCATGCGGCGGAGGGTTGCAAGCCCTCGGCCATCGCAGGCCCAGTCGGAGATCGAACGCGAGCCACGCACCTTCGGACGACGACATCGTCAGTCGCTCGGTCGACGCTGCCTCGATCGTGAGCGTCCCCTCGCAATCGAAGTGCGTGTCTCCAGCGCTCGCTCGCGACGTCCCAGAAGATCGTCAGCTTGTCCAGAAGCCGATCCGAGACAACATCTCGGGCCACGAGAACGAGGTCGTGAAGGTGAAGCCTGCGCTGCAGTACATCAGCGGAACGTGCCGAGGTTGACGTACGCCTCGTTGTTCATGATCACGTACGGCCGATCCTGGAACTCGAGCTTGCCCTTGCCGTCGTGCTTGATGATCTGCAGCAGGCCCATGCCGTAGCCCATCGGGCCCTGCGAGTAGTAGTTGATCGAGATCTTGTACGGTCCGGCGCTCGGACGACCGGGGATCGTGAAGCACTCGGGGCCGTAGCCGGTGGTGATGTCGGCGTAGAGCTCGCCACCCGAGGGCAGGCTCGGTGCGCTGTAGAAGGCGTGACCGCCGCGCGCGTCCTGGATGTGGAAGTCGACGTCGTTCGCGTCGGTCTCCCAGTACATGATGAAGCGCGTCGACGAGCTGCGCGACAGCGACGTGCCCGCCTTGCGGAGCGTGCCCTCGATCTCCTGCTTCTTCTCCGGTGCGATCGCCAGATACGCGGCGCCGATCAGGCCGGCGTCCTCGCGCAGCACGCGCAGCCCGCCCTCGAACCGGTCCTCGGGGTAGCGCTGCTGGATGCCGTTGACGATCGCGGCGAGGGCCTCGGCGTGCTTGCCGTCGCGGAGGAGCGCGTACGCGAGCAGGCGATGACCGGTCAGGTGATCGGGGCGCTCCAGCACGGCGCGGCGATAGGTATCCACCGCGAGCCACCGCGCGCTGTCACCGACGCGCTCGAGCCGCTCGCCCGCGAACCTGCGGAGATCCGCCCGGCCCGGGAACAGATCGATGATCGAGCCGTAGATGCGTGCGGCCTGGGTCAGATCCTTCTTCGCCTCGAGGGCTTCGCCGAGCCCGATCAACGCGAGCACGTCGCCGGGCGCCTTGGCGTGCCACTCGGTCGCCTTCACGAGCGCCTCGTCGAGCTTGTTGCGGCGGATCAGGCGATCGATCTCCGCGAGCGTGCCCTTGAGCGGCGGCGGGGCGTCGGCCGGAGGGAACTGCTCGACGTAGCTGCGGCTGGGACTGTCGTCATCGGCGAGCGGAGTGTTCTGGCTGCGACCATCCACCATCGGACGGCGAGCACGCTGCTCGAGCTCGCGCTGTGGGTCCTGTCGCTCCGCCACATCCGCCGGTCCTGGATCGGACTTCAGCTTGTCCTCGGCGAGGCTGTCAGCGGACTTCGACGCGACCGCGATACGCCGCGCCGGAGCGCCGGCTGAACCTCCAACCACACCGCCGGCGACACCGCCCATTGCCATCCCGTTTTGGCGACCCGACGGCTCGCGCGGCGCCAGCGCGACCGATGGATCCGTGTTGTCCTTCAGGGCGAAGTTGTCGCCGTGGGTGACCTGGCGAGGAGGCGGCGGGCGCTTGACCGCGACGAACGAGCGATTGCGCAGCTCGATGCCCTTGGGACCGACGACGAGCACGTCCGCGAGCGACTTGCGATCGATGCCGAACCGCGCGTAGTCCTCGTTCGACTCGAGGACGAGCATCGAGGTCTGGCTCGTGATCACGCGGGCGGCGATCGCCTTCTTGATCAGGTCTTGCTTCAGCACCTTCGCTTCAGCGCCCTTCGCATCGGGGAGCTTCGCGTCGAGATCGGCGACCTCGGCAGCGGCGGCGGCACGCGAGATCAGCACGTCGGTGCCGGGCGTCGCCGTGATCGTCTGGCGGCGATCTCCGACGCGGACGTCGAGCTGGGTGACGGGCTTGTCGAACTTCGCGTAGATCATCGTGCGCTGGTCGGGGCGCGCCGACGAGATGGTTCGCGGCCACACCCACGAGGCACCGGCGACCTCGACGCCGAGCTGCGACAGCACGCTCTGGCCGAGGCCATCGGCGACCTCGCCGAGCCGCTGATCGAGATCGAGCACGGCACCGGTGCGTGGCAGGGCGGTGACCAGCGAGGTGGCGAGCGCTGGATCGCGAATGCCGCCGGTCATCACGACGTCGACGCGATCTGTCTTCAGAAGTTTGAGCTTCGCCGTCAGCTCGCTGCCCGAGACGCCGGCGGTGAGCACACCGTCGGTGACGACGACGACGCGCTCGCGCGGTTGCGTCAGCGTCGCGAGGGCTTGCTCGAGATCGCTCGCCCCGGCGGCGCCGCGCTTCTCGAGCACCTCGACCTGCGCACGGCTGAAGGCGCTTGCGGGCCCACTGTAAATCGACTGGGTATCCTGATCGAACGCGATGACGTCGACGACGACGCCGCTGTAGCGGGTGGCTAGGCCCTGCACCAGCTCGCGGATCGTCGACGCGTAGCGGTTGAAGCCCAGCGCGCGCGAGGCGCTGGTATCGACGAGCAGCGTGATGGCTTTCGGCACCTCCGGTCGCACCGTCGCCTGATCGAACGGGCTGATCTGCGCGACGACGATGCCATTGGCGGTGACCGCCTCGGCGGTGGTCTCCGCCGCGGACACGAAGTCGCGATCCGGCAACCAATCCTGCTTCGTCAGCTTCTGATCGCCGGCGGGCGTGTGGAGCTCCACCTCGAGCTGCTTCACCTTCGGCAACCCGCGCAGCGGCAACACGTACCGCATGCCGGGCAGCTCCTGGCTGAACGACACGATCACGTGCTTCACGCTGTTCGCCTCGATCGGGAACACGCGCGCGGTGAACTGATTGCCGGGCGCCTTCTCCATCAGCGCGGGATCCTGCTTCCGGTGCAGGAAGTCCTCGTACGCGCGACGCGCGACCTGCTTCTCGACGACCTCGGCCTCCATCCACTGGCCGTTCGTCTCCATCGCGAACCGGCTCACCGCGGCGCCGGACGGCAACGTGATCGCGAACGTGCCTTCGCGGATCCGGTTCTCGACATTCGCGAAGTAGAGGTGCAGCTCCGTGAAGGCGAGCGGCCCTTGCGTCACCGCCTTCGCCTCCACCCTCGTCGCGACCAGGCCACTGCCGTCGCTCGCGGTCAGCGTCCACGGTGCGGGCGTTTGATCGAGTGGGAGCTCGCTCACCGCGATCTGCGGCAACTGCACCATCCCGCTTCGCACCGGCGTCGGCTGCACGGTCCGCGTCATGACCACAGGCTGCTGCTGCGGAACGACCTGCGCAGGCTCGTTGCCCGACCCACACGCGACCAGCACCGCGAACAGACTCGACCGAAATCGCATGGTTCTTACCAACGCACGACCGTGCCTCCCGGTCGACACCAGATCGAGGACCGTGGTTTCAGGCGTTCTCGATGGATCCCATGGGGTTAGCTCGTGCGAAACCGTGGAACAAAACCTGTGTCGTCCGCCCGGAGTCAGCCGAGTGAGCGTCCTGCTCAGCGGACCCGAGCTAGAACCGCATCGCGAGGAACCACCGCGTGACCTTGGCGTAGCGGTGCGTGTCGGTGTCGTACCAGACGCGCAGAAACTCATTTCGCGTGAACCGCTCGCGTGGACCCAGCTGTGGGTCCATCAAGCTGACCTCGGTCTCGGTGACGTCGACGACGACCGAGTAGTGACCGCAGTCCTGCTTGCGGCGCAGTCGCCGGTTCCGCCGTCGCCAGTCGCGCTCGCGCGGCTCCATCGACCACCAACCGACGATCGGTGGGACGCCCTTCGCGATCCACGCGGCGAGCTCGTCGAGCGTGCCGTTCGCCCTCGCCTCGACCTGCGCTCCCGCCGCCCGTGCCGCGGCGATCATGTTCGCGTGATCGGTGCCGGTGGTCCTGGTGCTCGCGAGACGCGCGAAGTCCGCCGGTGTGGTCGGCTTGCCGTAGAACTGTGCCACCGCCGCGAGCGAGGTGTTGCCGCACTCGAACCCGGTCGCCTGCTCGATCCGTCTCACTGCGAGGCTCATTTTCTCGTCCATCTTGCCGGAACTCGGTCACTAACTGACGCCGACAGCGGCCCGGTCCCTTGACACCCCCCACCTCCATACGTCATCTATTGGGTCCTCATTCCGAAGTAGCTCAGTGGTAGAGCAGGCGGCTGTTAACCGCCGGGTCGGGGGTTCGATCCCCTCCTTCGGAGCCCATCGCAGCGAGCGAGACCAGCTTGGTTTCGCCACGTTGCTTGGAGCCGCTCGAATCAGCTGAGTGCTCGTGAGCCCCCGCTGAGCCCAGCCGCGGAGATCGACGCTTCGCGGGCATGTTCTCGCTGAGCGGATTGGTCGGCACGCTCGCCCTGGCACCGAGCATTGCGAGCACCCGGCCATCCTGATCCGCCACCCCGAGCCCGGCATCGCGGACAACCTCCGGCATCTCTCGCGCGTGAAACTCGGCCACGTGCACGTACCGCATTGTTTCGTCGATTCGCGCGTGACCCAACCACGTCTGTAGACGCCAGCAATTGACCCCGAGCAACGCGGCGTGCGTCCCGAACGTGTGACGGAGCGTGTGCCAGTAGCGGACGGGCAGGCCAGCACGACGACAGATGCGGGCGATCATCGAGTCGGTTTCCCCGTCAGTCTTCGCTGCACCCGTGGTGGGACCGCGCAACACAAAGCCCTCACGAATCGTGGATAGGCTGCGGAGCGCTTCGTAGACCGTCGGAGTCATCGGGATCATGCGGCGCTTTCCGCCTTTCGGTGTACCGGTGTGGCCCTCACACGTTTGTTGGTTGACGGTGATCGTCCGGGCAACCATGTCCACGTCCTCCCGCCAACGAAGCGCTTTGATTTCTCCAACGCGGAGCCCGGCCTCGCCAGCGAGACACACGGCCACGTGCCAGTCAGCTCCCTCAACTTTCGCAGCGGTGAGAAGACGCGCGTACTCCTCGTACGTCCACGCCACGATGTCCGGGCGTTCGGCTTTGAGCAAACCAATCTTGGGCGCCTTGGGGATGAGGTCGCAATCCGCGGCGTACTTCAGTGGCTTCGACAGCACGCAAAGGATGAGGTTGATCCGCTTCCGGCTAAAGCCCTTCTCGACGAGTTGCGCTCGGAACTTCGCGATCTCCGCGACGCCGATCTTATCGAGGGGTAGATGTCCGAACGCGGTGTGCAAGTGCAGCGTGTAGACCGTCCGCTTGCTGCGCCGCTCACTAGGCTTATTCATTCGACCGACAACCCACTCTTTCCAGAACCGGCCATTGAACTCACCGTCATCGCCGGGTGTGCCGCGAAACCACTCGTCGAGCGTGGGGACGGCGACGCGTGGAGGCTTGGCCACAAGCTCTAGCGCGCGACGCTCGGCATCGAGGGCAGCTGCCTTAGTGTTGATATCGGGGGTTCCGCGCACGGTGCGGCGAACGCCATCCCAGTGCATCGCGTTCTTTTTCTGGTAGCGCCAGCTGCCGCGGTCTTTGTACGCGCCCACTAGTTTCTCCGTTCGTTGCTGCGCTTCGCAGCGGTGTTGCAAATCGTTCTCACCCACGCGCCGAGCGGGGTATCGCCCGCTGCCTGACGCCACGACGCCAACTCATCCAACGTGAGGCGAAGCCCGAGAACCTCCGTTGCCGCGCTGCCAGCCCGTGCGGGGCGACCGAGCTTCGGCTTGGGAGGTCGGCGAGGCTTGCCCACGTAACCATCCTAATTTCGTTGTACGAAAAGGCAAGAGCGAAAGTGAGGCTAGCCGGCTACCGGGTCGTCGTCGAATGGGACAAAGAACGCCTCGGCACCCGTGAAGCGATCCCAGTGGTGTGGGTCCGCGTTTTGGCCGTCGACATAGAGGGTCTCGTCCAGCTCGTGTGTGAGCAACTCAAGAATCGCCGCACGTAAAACGCCGCGTGCCCAGTGACGATCCTCGAACGCGTGGGACGGCACATGTGGAAGGGGATAGAACGCGACCTGAGGCAGCTCATCGCGTTTGGGTGCATCAACGTGGCGAACCTCGATCGTGATCGCCAGGATTTCCGAGTGGCCCTCGCCCCCAAAGGCGCCCTCAAAGACTTCCAGTCGCATCGGGAAAGGGAGTCGAAGCTCAACTCTCGTCGCGACAAGCCGTGCCCAATCGCCGGTAGAGGGCCGCCCCCCTGTCCCTGTCATTCGACGGACGATCTCCTCTGCGGCGGTGCGTGACATCAGGCTCCTTCCGTGAGAGCGCGAATGGGGTGGGCGAGTGTTGGGACCACGGTGTTCACGATCCGTTCGACGCGTTGACGGGAAACACCGATCGCAGAGGCGATTTGGTCGAAGGTCATTTCGTCGCAGCCGCGGGCAGCGATGACGTCTAGGGCGCACGAGTCGAGCCGCTCGGCGGAAGCCCAAACGTCAGTAGCGTGTTCGGCGCTAGCTTCGAAGTCAGCGTTGTTCGTGCCGGGGGTGACCGGGGGTAGGTCGGTTGCGTTGAAGCGGATGGCGCCGTGCGCGTTGACGTCGATCAGCAGGTTGAAGCGGCAGGACACAAACGGACACGGACGAGGAACGTCGCGGCAGTCACCGCGTGTGAGAGGTCGCGAGACGGGTAGCAGTGCGTGCATTGAACTCCACGACCGGCGAGACGCACGGGCCGAGAGGGTTGAACAAGGTTGGGAAGCGGACCGGGTTCCGGGTTCCCGCTCTTAGGACTCGGAACTGGGAACCACGATCCGGCCATCGTGCTCCGCAAGCCGTCCAGCTTTGATGCCGCCAGTGATCGCGGAGAGGACAACCTCTTTTCGTTTGCCGATCACCTTTTGCAACTCAGCTCGCGTGAGGCCGGTTGGTGATGCTGCGAGCGCCGTCTCAATCTCTTCTACCAGCTCAGCCCCGCGTCTCTCCGCGCGAACCACCCCCGCCGAGACAGCAGCCCCGGTCCGACGGAACACACCCGTCTCGCCGTTGAAGGCCAGCCCGATTACGAGGTCGCCCGTTCCCATTCGGTTCTTACCGATGGAGAGGTCGAGCGTTCGCCAGCCGTCGACCACAGCACCCATCGTTCCGATTGCAAGCGTTGCCTGCGCTGCCCGCTCGATCTGCGCCGTCTCGGCCCCGGAGTCAGTGGTGGCAGCCCCGAGCCGCTCCCCGCTCATCAACTCACGTGCGGCTGAACGCGAGCCCTGCGAGAGCGCCAACGTCACCAGCCCCAGCCGCTTCGACATCGCGCGGATGCACTCCACTGCGCCAGCAACCTGCATTCGAGCGTCGCCCCGACCGTTCGACGGCATGATCTGGAGGTAGTCGATCACGACGAGAACCGGCTCACCAGGGAAGGCGCACTGCAACTCAACCACGTGCGCCTCCAGACGCTCTACGGACGCGGCGTCGTGTTCCAACACCCTAAGCCGTGGAAGATCATCGAGCACTCTAACGAAGCGCAGTGGGTCCTCGCGCAGCAACGCTTCTTTCCAACTGACCCCGAACCGCTGTGCGACGATGCGTGCCGCAACCTCCTCGGCGTCCAACTCGCGCGACACGTAAACAACAGGTCCG
>JANNBP010000343.1:0-11390 GCA_031385555.1 Deltaproteobacteria bacterium
CAACCAGTTGATGGCGAAGGCTCTCTATCGCGACCTGCGAGAGCTGTTACACCGGCGGCGATCTACGATTCGCTAGGTCGCGCGAGCACTTCGATGATCGCGTCGGCGACGTGGATCGCGGCCCGTCCTCGATCGTGGAAGTGTCGCTTCACGAAGGCAGCACCGGCATCCTCTCGCGCGACGCTCTCGTCGAGGAGCTTCGCCAGCGTCACCCGTGCATGACCCGCGCGAATCCCGACCGCCGCGTCGCGCTGCACATACTCGAACACGAACGGATGCCCCGGGATCTCGAGCATGCCGAGAGGCAACCGAAAGAGCAGGGCTTCGAGCCCGACCGTCGACGTCAGGATGATCGCGGCGCGGGCGGCAGCGAGAACCTCGAACAGCGGAGATTCGGGCAACACCCTCACCCAGCGTGCGGCGCGGGTCTCGCCGAACACGCGCGCGAGCTCGACCGGATCCTCGTGCGCGTGCGATTTGACGACCAGCGTGAGCTGCCGCTCCTCGAGCAGGTCTGCGATCTCGTCGAGGAAGCGCTTCACCAGGGCGTGCTTGTCGTCGCGCGTACCGAATCCCTGGATCTCGATGGGATTCATGATCAGAGCGATCGGCGCGGGCATCGCGAGCCTGTCGAGGAGGGCCTTGCCCTTCGCCGTCCACGCGTCGGGGTCGAGGCCATCGAACCTGGGGGCTCCGGTCACGACGATGCTGGCTGCCGGAACGCCCTCGCTCACGAAGTGCTCGGCACTCCCCTCACCCCATGCACACACCGCGGCAGCACCACCGCGCGCGTAGGCCGGACCCGAGTAGGCGTTCGGCAACGGGAACCGAATTCCCTCCTGCATGAGGACGAACGGGGTACCGCGGCGGCGGAGGTTTTGGATGAGCTCCTGGTAGGGAAACACCGCGTCGTTCGGCACCACGACGACCGCTGCACGGCGAAGGATCGGCCACAACCGGGCGAAAAGCCCCAGGGAGATCGCACGTTGCGCGAGTCGTCGCTTCCAACTCGGACGCTCGGTCTGACCACTCCCCAGCGCGACCTTGCGACGGAAATTGACCGGCAATGCGCGCCGCATCACCAGTCCCTCGGGTGCGGGAGGAGAGTCGATGCCGCGCACCTCGGCGAGTGAGATCAGCTCGCAGGACACGCCTCGCCGGACTAGCTCGCGAGCCACCGGAACCATCATCTCGAGATGGTGTCGGGGATTGGTAAACACGAACGCGACACGCGCCACAGCGGGAAGACATATAACCCGTGAACGGGCTTGCAGGTACGGGCAACTAACCCAGGCCGTTGCCCGGGCCGCGGCACCCACCTACTCTCGACCTCCAAGTCTCGATGCGTTCGCGCGACCGCTTCACGATGGCCGCTACGGTTGCTGCACTGGCGATCAGCGTCCTCGCGCTCGGTGGCGCCTCGCGCTGGGCGGTCGTGACCGTCCTCGTGGTCGCGGTGATCGCGGCTACATCGCAGCTCGGTTCGCGTCGACGTCTCGACGGCATCTCTCCCCTTCTGGTGATGATCGGGATCGCGTTCTGTCTCACCGCGATTCAATCGATCCCACTGCCCGACTCGCTGGTCGAGCGCTTCTCCGAGACCGGATTTGGCCTCGCGGAAGACACCGAGGGCCTACTCGAAAAGCACGGTGGATTCACTCCATCGGAGTGGCGCCCGATCTCGCTCGACCCACCGATGACACATCTCGAGCTCGCGAAGTTCGCGGCGTACTTCCTGCTCGCGTGGATGTGTATCCGGACGTGCCGCAACGACCGTGGCCGCGAGCGGCTGCTGTCGTTGGTTGCCGGACTCAGTGGCGTGGTGGCCGTGATCGGAATCGGGCACGAGCTCGTCGACGCCAACTCGCTGTTCGGGATCTACGATCCGGAGTTCGCCAACCCCATGGTGATGGCTCCGCTCCTCAACCCCAACCACCTCGCCTGCTTGATGGCACTCGGTGCGATCACCGCCGCGGGACTCGCGATCCACGAGCGACGTGCGCCACCAGTCCGCGCGATGTGGATCGTCGTCGTGCTCCTCGACCTCGGAGTATGTCTAGAGACCCGGTCGCGTGGTGGAGTCGTTGCGTTGGGAGCCGGCACGGTGATCACCGCCGTCGTGTTGGTGATGCAGCGGCTGCGCAGCTCCTCGGGAGTTCGCCGGACAGACGTGTATCGGATCCTGATCCCTGCCGCGATTACCGTGATCTGCTCGCTCGTGTTGGTGATCTACCTGGGTGGTGGCGGTGTGCAACGCGAGCTCGAGTCGACGCGGCTCGAAGAGCTCAGTGACCCGCGCAGCAAGTACGCCGCGTGGGACTCCGCTCTCGATCTGGTCAGGGAAGCACCAGTGCTCGGCGTCGGCCGCGGCGCGTTCGAGAGCTCGTTCACCCGGGTGTATCCGCCGAGCTCGCAGCTGGTGTTCTCGCACGCCGAGAACGAGTACGTGCAGGCTCTTGTCGACTGGGGTATCGGCGGAGTGATCGCGTTCGCGCTGGGCGGAGTGCTCGTCGTGCGCCTCCTGCTTCGGCGGTGGCGAAACGGGCCACTGGCTGCGGTCGCGCTCGGCGGCCTGTCGGCGGTCGGTGTGCAGAGCCTGGTCGACTTCGGGGCCGAGATGCCAGGGATCGCGATTCCCTGCTTGTTCGTCGCCTCGACCCTGTTCTACGTGCCTCTCAAGGAGAGCTCGCGGTCGAGCAAACGCTCGTTCGGGCGGCTCGCAGCAATCGCGGTCGTTGTTGTCGTCGGCTTGATCGCAGCGGCACCGCCCTCCCGGACGCTTGCAGAGGATCACGCCGCTACGCGGACCGACGTCCAGAGCGCCCGTGCAGCGCTCGCCCGGCATCCGCTCGACTACGTCTCGGCGATGAACGTCGCCAGCGTGACACGCGACCCGACCGAACGTATCGAGCTGATCAACCACGCGTTGCGCCTGCATCCGACCCACTCGGGCTTGCACCGTGTCGTCGGTGTTTGGCTCGCTGCGACCGGACGCACGTCGCAAGCCGCGCTCGAGTTCCGGATCGCGCTCGAAGGGAGCGCCGATCCGCAACTCCTGGTCGCCGAGATCGTTACCAAGCTCAAGAGCCCCGAGGATGCCGCGCTGGCGATGCCCCTCTCGGTCGATCGCTGGTCACTAATCGCGAAGGCGTTGGTCGATGCGAAGCGTGAGGATGTCGCGCTGATCTACCTGGTCAAGCTGTTCGATCAGACCAAGCCGCCGCCGCCCACGCTCCTCAAGCGCCTGCTCGCCCTCGCGGAGAAACTCGACAACCTCGCCGTGGCGGAACGCGTCGCCAAGGAACTGGGGAAGTTCGACGCGAACCTGACGATCCACCTCGGCGTGGCGAACATGCAGTTCAAGCACGGGAAGTACGACGACGCGCTCACCACTCTCGATCGGATCGACACCAACCAGATCACGCAGGCCGAGCAGGTCGATGCGCGGCTGCTCCGCTGCGACGTCTACAATGCGAGGACGCAGTGGGCGCAAGCACGAGAGTGCCTGAGCGCGCTGCTTCCCGAAGCGGCCGTGACGCTGCAGACGCGTCGCAAGCTCCACGCGAGACTCGCGAAGATCGAGGAGGCGCTCGGCAACCCAGAGCGCGCAGACTTCGAGCGCAAGCTCAGCATCGAGGCTGTTCCGCGAACCCCGACGGACACCCCCCCGGCGCCGGCGCCCCAGTTGAAGCCCTTCGGCCCTTAGAACTGGAAGTAGATGAACGGGTTGCTGCTCGAAGGTGCATAGAGCAGGTCGATCACGAGCACGAACACCAGCATTGCGACCATCGGCGGCTTCCGTAGATCGAAGACGATCTCGCGCCCGAACGCCACGTACACGTGTGCCCCGAGGGCGAGCCCGAGCGCGAGCAACGACTGGACGTGGGGCCAGGCGCACCCGTCGACATCCACGAACGCCATCTTGCCAAGGACCGCGAGCGCGTCGGCGAACGACGTCGAACGAAAAAACACCCAGCACACCATCACGAGCAACAGCGTGAACGGCGGTCCCAGCAGTCGACGAACCATGCCGGGGGCGGGCCAGCGCTCGTGCATCCACTTGTGCACCGCAAGCGCGAGACCGTGAATGCCGCCCCACATGACGAACGTTAGCGACGCTCCGTGCCACAACCCGCCTAGCAGCATCGTGGCGAGCAGGTTGAAATATGTGCGGGCGGGGCCGCGGCGATTGCCACCGAGCGAGATGTAGAGGTAGTCGCGCAGACAGCTCGACAGCGACAGGTGCCAGCGCCGCCAGAACTCGGTGATGTTGCGGCTGAGATAGGGGTGGTCGAAGTTCTCGGGAAACCGGTAGCCGAACATGCGCGCGAGGCCGATCGCCATATCGGAGTAGCCGGAGAAGTCGTAGTAGATCTGGCCGGTGTACGCGATCACGCCGAGCCACACCGTCGGTGACGAGTAGAACGCTGGGTCAGCGAACACGGCATCTGCGCAGATCGCGAAGTTGTCGGCGATCAGGGTCTTCTTGACGAACCCCTTCGCGAACCTACCCAACCCATCGATCAGCTCGTCCTTGCGAAGAGGATGCTCATCCGCGAGTTGCGGCATGAAATGCGAGGCGCGGACGATCGGCCCCGCGATCAAGTGGGGGAAGAACGACATCGAGAACGTGAATTCCGACATCTTGTGCGTCGGATTGAACTTCTCCCGATAGACGTCGATCGTGTAGCTCATCGCCTGAAACGTGAAAAACGAGATCCCGAGAGGCAGAGGGATCTCGGGAACCTCGACGTCGAGAGAGAACGCACCGGCAATGCTCGACATCAGCCAGGTTGCGTACTTGAAGATCGCGAGGAGTCCGAGGTTCATCGCGACCGACGTCACGAGCCATTTGCGCTTCTCCGGCCGGCTCGGAGCTTGTTGGATCAGGAGCGCGAGCTTGTAGTCGACGAACGATGCGATGACGATCAGGAAGCAGAAGCGCCAGTCCCACCAGCCGTAGAACACCAGGCTGGCGAGGAACAGCACGGCGCGGCGCTGTACCTCGGACCGCGCGACCGCCACCGCGACGAGGACGATCCCGAGGAACGCGAGGAAGGTGGGTGTCGAGAAGATCACGGCGTCGAACCGATCTGTTCGGCGAGCAACCTCGCGAGCACTGCGTGACCTTCGGCGTTGAGGTGACCCTCACCGGGGACGGTGTTCCAGAACCCGTGCAGGGGCTGTTGCGTGCCCGCGAACTCGCGACAGATCGCATCGGTCGCGTCGACGAGCGGGATGCCACCAGCGGCGGCGGCAGCGACGTAGAGCGCGCGTGAGCTCGCGCACCGGTCCCGGCATCCGTGGTGATAGTCGACGACAGGAAGGTAGAGCAGCGCGACGTTGCCGGCCGCGCGCTTCAGCTCACCGAGCATCCACGGCAGCGCGCGCGTGGCGAGTGGGGCCAGCGTCTCGCACGACGAGCCCGCGGCTTCGTTGCCGCCTCCAGCGAGGATCGCCGTCGCGCGATCGAACGCGAGCAATGCGAACGCAGAGCGCTCGAGGTGTCGAGAGAACCCTCGCTCGTCTCGTGATGGGACCTCGATCGAGTACGCACCGTTCCTGTCGACGACATGAAGGCGCCGCTTGCGATTCACCATGTCATCGAAGTCGTTGCCCGAGATCTGGACGATCGTGAGTGCAGGCCGAAACCTCGCCTTCTCGGTGTCGAGGTAGGCGATCGCGTTGAGCGGAGACCACCCGCTATGGCCGACGTTGTAGACCCGACGACCGACGATCGCGCCGAGCCGCTCCGTGTAGCGTTCGGAGCGCGAGACCTGCCGCGCCTCGGTCAGCGAGTCTCCGATCACCAAGATGCCGTCGCGCGGCAGCGATGTGGGCATGGGAGCGTCGAGGTTGCCGAGCTCGTTCGTGCGTTCGCGAGCGAACCCTTCGCGCGATTGCACGACCCATTGCCCGGGCGCCATCACCTGTCCGTAGCGCGCATCGTTGCGGGACATCGGAGACCAGCCGAGCAAGAACCGACAGCCGAGCTCGAACAGCGCGACCAACACGAGCAGCAACGCGAGCGTCTGACCCCAGAAGCGCACGGACGTGCCTACCAGAGACGTTCGGGAACGAACACGCGATCACCGGCGGCGACAAAGAAGTTCGGCCGCTCACCGTCCTGGATCGCCCCGACGGGAATCTTGTAGGTCAACTCTTGCCCGTCGACGATGCGGATCACCTTGACGTGATTCTTCTTAGCCATCGCGGTGAACCCACCAGAGACCGCAACTGCATCGACGATGGTCATCCCCGGGATGAACTTGATCTTGCCGTCCTTCGCGATCTCGCCGGAGATTGAAAGCGTCAACGAGTTCACCTCGGTCACGATCACCGAGACGATCGGATCGACCAGGTAGCCGTCGGCGAGTCGCTTCTGGATCTCCTCCTTGAGCTCGTTCGGCTTCTTGTTCAGCACGCCGACATCGCCGATGTACTGGACGGAGATCTTTCCGGTGGGATCGAGCCGGAAGCTCGCGTTGGTGCGCTGGGTGCCGTTGTAGATCACGACCTCGATGACGTCGTTGATCCCGAGGGGTGCCAGCGTGGCCTCGGTTGGAGGCTGCGTGGTTGGATAGTTGGCCGGCGGAACATCGCGGCACGCAACAAGAAGGAGGAAAATGGCGACGCGCATGACCGAGCGGGTAGTGGGTAACCCATTCAGTTGCCGTAGGAGGCCGAAATGTTCACGTTTTGAACAACCTGAGAGTACACGGCATCCAACCGGTATCGTTGACAGCGTTGGTCGGCGAGCGCTAGGCTCTAATTTGGAGACTTCCTTTGAGATCCTTCATAAATCGAGCGGTCGTGGTCGCGCTGATGCTGGCAGGAGGAACTCTGCTGGCGCAGCCGAACAACCCGTCGCCGCAAGTGACTCCAGACGACCCGAGCGAGATGCGGGTAGGCGTACAGAACGCCGACAAGGAGATCCAGAAGGACACGCGAACCGTCATCACGCTGCAGCTCCAAGCGCGCAAGGACAAGGATGTTGTTCGCCTGACCTGTATTAACGATAAGTTATTGCAGATCAAGGCTTTGCGAAACATCTTCGACCAGCAACGCACCTCGTTCGAGGCTGCGGAGAAGCAGAGCGAGTACGGGGCGATCGTGAGTACTGCATCTGGCGTGCGACAACTCCGCGAGCAAGCGCAGATCTGCGCTGGTGAGGCCCAGTTCGTCAGCGACACGCAAACGGGCTACACGTCGCCGGATGTCCCAGATGATCCGAGCAAAGACCTGTTTCCGAACGGGCCCGAAAACCCCGGGTACGCCTCGCCGTTCAACTGACCGCGATGATGGCGGCTCCTGAGCCGAGCTTCACGCTGGCTTACATCCTGGGAACCGGCCACTGCGGGTCCACGTTGTTGAGCCTCCTCCTCAACGCCCACTCCCGAATGATCGGGCTGTCGTCGCTTCGCAAGATCGATTTCCTGGTTCGACCTCCGCCTGGTGGAGTTGGGCTTGGCGGGGGAATCCTCGACCACGAGTTCTGGCAACGCGTACGTGCGCGGTACGAACAAGAGACCGGTCGGTCCTTCGATTCGGTCACCGCGCACCATCCCTCGTGGAAAGAGTTCGTGCGGTGGAATCGCGAGCGCTTGCTGGCGTGGACACGCGACCCGTTCGATCTCATGTCGACGATCGCACGAGAGTCTGGTCGGCCCATCCTCGTCGATTCGTCGAAGGCGTGGCAGCAGCTCTACCTGCTGAAGCGCTCCGGTCGCGTTCGAATTCGAGTGCTACATACACTGCGCGACGGGCGCGCGGTGTTCCACTCGTACGATCGCAAGTATCACAACTTTCCATTCAGCTTCGGCCAGTGGGCCAAGCCGAGCATGGTCGCTGCGACGATGCGCCCCTTGTTCTCCTCCGAGGAGTGGATGCCGGTCCGCTACGAGGAGCTGGTCACCGAGCCAGAGCGTGTCCTGACTTCGATCTGCGCGTTCCTCGGAGCCGACTACGAGCCCTCCATGTTGCGGTATCGCAGCTCGCCGTGGATCGGCATCCTCGGCAACCGGATGGCGCAGCGCACCGACGAGACGATCCGACTCGACGAGAAGTGGAAACGCGACCTCCCACGCAACAAGCAGCTCCTGTTCGATCTCCTTGGGGGGCCTCTCAATCGCTACTTCGGGTACGCGTACCTCGGGAGACGCTGATGTACTCGGCACGGCAGCACTACCGTGGCGACGTTGCAGATCGCTACAACGACGAGCGCGTCGGCGATCTCAAGTGGGAGCTGGAGCAGCAGGTGATGGCGCGCCTGATCGGAGCGCTTCCCCGGGGCGTGTCGATCCTCGATGTCCCGCTCGGAACGGGTCGATATCTCCCATTCTACGAGCGTGGCGGGCATCACGTGGTCGGGCTCGACGTTTCAGGAGACATGATGCGGCAGGCGAGGCTCGGAACGACGTTGATCGGCGCATTGATCGGCGACGTCACCAGGATCCCACTCGCCGATCGGTCCGTCGACTACGTCGTCAGCACACGATTGATGAACTGGTTGCCCCCGGACGTCTTCGCGCGAGCGATCGCCGAGATCGCGCGCGTCGCGCGGCAAGGCGTGCTCCTCGGGATCCGCGAGTCCGAACGCGTGCGCCGGGATCATCTGCCCGCGATCTGGCAGGAGTTCTCAGCAACTCCTCGTGCCTCTTTGCGTCGAGTGTTGCGACCGCTCTTGCGACGACAGCACGCGATCCTCGTGCACCCGATGGGCTCGGTTCATGCGGAGCTCGCCCGCCACCGGCTCGAGATCGTCGACCGTGTGCAGATCGATGAAGGCACGGCGTTCAGCCGGCGCGCGTTCTATCACTCGCCGCTGCACACGTACGTGCTGCGCGTCGCATGAACCTGATCGTCGAGTTACTCGGTGCACCCGGTGTCGGAAAGTCGACGCTGTTGCCAGACCTGGTGGAGCGGCTCCACGCGCTGCCCCTTCAAGCCACGCCCCACATCGATCGCGTACAACAGGTCCTCGGGTTTTCACGGTTCGTCGCGAGGCATCCCGTCCAGCTCGCACGTATGACTGCCGCGATCGTTGCCACCCGACAACCCACCGCCGGCGACCTAGCATGGGTGACCCGGACGTGGGTCAAGCGTTGTTGGCGCCACGCCGAGTTGCGGCAGCGATCCGGACTACATCTCGTCGATGCCGGCCTCGCGCAAGCGCTGTGGTCGATCGGGTTTCGGGCGGGTGTGGAGCTCGGGCCAACGCTCGTGGCCGGCCCATTGCCGGACCTCGTGTTGGTCGTCGACGCCACGCTCGCGACGATGACCCGTCGCCTGGCGATGCGACCGGGTCACCAGAGTCGACTCGAGCGCGGAGCCGGAGACCTGGCGCGCGCGCGCGAACAGGTTGTCGGTGTGCAGCGCCTTCTCGAACGAGTCGGCGTGGAGACCGTCAGCGTCGACAATGATCACGACGGCGAGCGTGCGCGGGTTGCAGCAGTGCTCGCAGCGCGAGTGCGCGCGAGATGGTCACGCTGACTCGAGACCGAGGCCAACCATCACCTGCGCAGCGCGAGCGTCCCAGGTGTACTGCTCTTCGAGCGCTCGCATCGCCGTCGTTGCCAACCGAACCCGAAGCTCGTCATCGGCGACGAGCAGCTCGATCGCAGTCTGCCAACGCCCGACGTCATCGGCAGGTGCGTACAGCGCATGCTCGCCTTCGACCAGCACCTCGCGCAGCACCGGTAGATCCGAGGACACGATCGCCGCACCCGACGCCATGTACTCGAACATCTTCATCGGCGACGTCCACCGACTCGTGTCGACGCCACGCGTCTCGCTAAGGATTCCGCGCTTCGCGTACGGCATCAGCACGATATCCATCGTCGAATACAGCGCCGGGAGCTCGGCTTGCCGGCGGAACCCGAGGAGCTCGACGTTGCTCGGCTGCCCGACTCGCCAACGTGTCAGATCGCTCTCGTTGCCTCCGACCAGCCGGAACGTGAGGTGCGGAAGCTTCGCGGCAAGAGCGTAGATCAGGTCGATACCACGCCCGGGATAGAGGTGACCGACGTAGCCGACGACCGGGCGCCGTGTCGGCGGTCGGGGTTGGACACGATTCGACGGAGGATCGCAGGCGTCGCGCGCGATCACGATGGGGCGATCGGTTGGAGCGATCCGATGTGCGATCAGGTCGTCTCGCAAAGCCTCCGAGATCGAGACGATGCCCCGCGCCTGCGGTCGCGAGACAGCATGTGCGATCGCCGTGCGACGCCAGCGCGTTCCAGGAACACCGTGCGCTTCCCAGACCAGCGGGATTTTCGACTGAGACGCGATCATCGTGCCGATCTGATCGCGGCAGTACACGAGGTCCGCCCAGCGCCGGCGCGTCGCCACGCGTGCGGCCATGCCAAGCGCGTACACCAGCCCCCCTCCACGGCGCTTCGGACGTGTCACCTTGTCGACCGTGAAGTTAGGATCGACACAGTAGAAGGCATGGTCCGCGAGGCCTGTGTCTTCTCCACGCTTGGCGACGAGGACGACCTCGTGACCACGTCGCGCGAGTGCGGAGCACATCTTCATCACCTGCACGCTCGAAGCACGGCGCGAGGGAATGTACGAAAGCGCGAGGTACAAGATCCTCACGGGACGGGCTCAGCCCGCTTCCGCGGCTTCCTTGGTATCGCTGTGATAGCCGTAGTAGTTGTAGTAGCCGTAGCGATGATCCTTCGCGTCGAGCTGATTGAGCACGATGCCGATGATCTGTCCGTTGACGTGCTTGATCTGGCGAGAGGCACGCTTGACCTCGTCGCGCAGCGTCTTGCTGGCATGAACGACCAGGATCACACCGTCGGTCTGCTTCGACAGCACGACTGCGTCGGTCACCGCTCCGAGCGGCGGTGAATCCAGAATCACGGTGTCGAAGCGCTTACCGAGCTCCTCGAGGACCGTAGCGAATCGCTTGCTCATCAGGAGCTCGGCCGGGTTCGGCGGTAGCGGACCACAGGGGAGCACGAACAAATTGGGGACCTCGGTCGACTTGATTGCGTCGTCGTAGGACTCATCGCCGACGATCAGGTTCGAGAGACCGATGCCACGCGGCAAGCCAGCGGAGACGTGTAGGCGTGGACGTCGCATGTCCGAATCGACGAGGAGGATGCGCTGACCACTCTGCGCCATCGTCGTGCCGAGGTAGAGCACCATCGTGGTCTTGCCCTCGCGCGGGTTGGCGCTCGACACCACGATCGTACGGAGCTGACGATCGGCCCCCGAGAACACGATGTTCGTGCGAAGCGAGCGGCAGGCTTCTGCGAGCTGCGACTTCGGATGCTCGAACACGTACATGTCGCGACCGCGAACATCGAGCTTCGCAGCCTCGGCCTCCGAAAGCACCGGCACGATGCCGAGGACCGGTGCACCCGCCGAGCTTTGCGCAT
>JANNBP010000447.1:0-2082 GCA_031385555.1 Deltaproteobacteria bacterium
CGACCGGCCGCGCGCCACCGGCACCACGCTCCAGCTCGACAACCTACGCGCCCTCGGCAACCTCGCGCCTACCGGCCCGTTCCACTACACGATCCGGTGGAACCGCACCCGCGCCGGAGACCGCGAGCTCGAGCAAGGCAACATCACCACCGACGGTCCGCTGATCTCGATCGATCTCGGCAGCGTCCTCGAGAAGCACGGCGAGGCGCTCACCGACGATCCGTTCCTCTCGATCGATCTGGTCCGCGATCACCGTCGCATGACCGTGCACCTGCGCGTGGCCAAGGGACGCATCGTCCCGGTCGCCGTCGAGCGCGGTCGCTAGGCTCGCGAAGGTCACCGCGGTGTGCGCGCAGTTCTTCGGTTCGAGCACACGCAGGGGCATGACGTGCGGGGAGGGTCGTCAACGCCCCAAGCTTCGCCAACCTTCGCCGAGGGTCGATTGATCCAGGGGTGGTGCACACTCGTGCAGAGCTCTTTCTCGAACGAGATCCCTTGGCGAAGGTTGGCGATCCCTCGGCGCGTTGGCGACCCTCCCGGTACGCGCGAATGCTCTCAGCTCCTCATCGTAGGCAGCGCGGAGCTCGATAGGCACAAACGCACGCTCAGCCTACTCGTTCGACGCGGTCGGCTCCGCGACGCGCTCGGTGCACGACGAGAACTTCACCTCGGTCCACCGAAACCTCCCCGGTGCCGTCTCCTTGCAGTCGTAGCCCTGCAAGCCGCAGTCGGTGTTGTCGGGGCCGATCGAGCACTCGCCGTACTCGTACGTGCACTTCGCGCCCGACTGCACCGTCTTGCACTCCGCGATCGTCATCGTCGCCGGTGCCGGTGGATTGCCCTGCGGTCCGGGCGGGTTCTCGTGCGTCGGCGGCTTGCAGCCACTCGCGCCTGTCACGCCCGCGCCCGCCGTGGCAGCCACCAGGACGAACGGCGTCATGAAGCTCTTCCGAGTGCGCATAGCGTACGCTAGCAAATCTTGCGGGGTCATCGAGTCGCGCACGGCGAGGCAAATCCGCTCACTCGATCGCAGCGTAAACTTTGTGGGCAACCGTCTCCACGCTCGGGCGATGCCGCGCGGAATGGGAGACCAAGAACACGCTCCGAAAGCTAGCCCATCAGCGGCCGCCGCACCTGCGCGCGCAGCCCCAGCGCCGGCGCCGAAGCCGAACGAGCCCGCCCACGTCGCCGAGATCCGCAGGGAGGTCAAGCAAGGCGCCGCCGTAGTCGCGTGGCTTCGGGACTCCGCCCTTCCGACCCTCAGAACGGTACGTGCTGGAATTCTCTCGTCGGCAGGGTCGCAACCCGAGCTCGCGGCACGCTCCGGGTTAGCCACCGCCAAGCAGATTCTCGATCGCACGCAAGACGCTGGAAATGGGCCTCTGTTTCAGCAGGCGCTCGAGTTGCCCAAGGATCTCGTGCTGCGCCGCGATCAACTCGAGGCTGACTACGAGGCCATCAAGACCGAGGTCGACGACATGACGGCAGCGTTGCAGCCTCGACCCAGTTTGGAGCGGCAGAAACCCACGCCGGCCCCACACAGTCCTGCGAGCCAGCGGGTTCTGCAGAAGCAGCCGGAGAAGCCGTCGTCGCAGCCTCCACAAAAGTTACCGACGCCGGTCACATACACCGCCCATGTAGCCGGGCCACCTGCGTTCGACTTCGGAAGGGCTCTACCCGGAACGACTCACACGTTGGCGCTTCCGCTCTTCAATCTGGTGCCGCAGCAGCTCGCGACCGCCTCCGTTCGGTACGACGGATCAGCCGCCATCAGTCTGCGATCCGCCCCGACGCAGCTATTTGGTGCTGGCGTGATGCCACCGGCCGGATCGCAGGACATCGTGCTGATGTTCGCCGCGCCGACGCCGCGCGGCATGCATCGAGGGACGATTCGGGTCGATCTTGCATGGGCCAACGGGGTCAAACCAGAGATGCTCGTGATCCCCGTGATCGGTCACTCGTTGCTCGCACACGAGGCTACCGAACAAGAGATCGGAGCGCGCAAGCGCGACCACGACGTGGTCGGCCGCGGAGTGGATCGGCTGACCGACGGAGCCTAAACGGCGGCCATGTCCACGACCT
>JANNBP010000415.1:0-86113 GCA_031385555.1 Deltaproteobacteria bacterium
AACACGAGAGCAGGATCCACTCCTGGACCTGACTCGTCTCGCCAGGCTCGGCGAGTCGACGGTCCCGAGAGGAAGGGCTGGCTGTGGGCGGCTGCATTCATCACGCTAAAACCATCCCCTCCTCATCACCTCTCGGATATCGTGGAAGCTGTGAAACATTTTTGGGAGTGTCTCATCTTCGCGGCATGGCTCGGCTGTGGTTCAGAGGAACCGCGAAACCCGTCGATGCCCGACCTCGACCCAGATCCCACCACCGAGGGACCGGCAGATCCAGTGCATGTTGGTCCGGCGTTCGAGCTCTCGCCACGATCACCAGCGAATGGCTTCAAGCCAACCGCCACCGGTCCCCAGGCGAGCTCGCGGGATCACGCCGCGTCGTTCGAGGATGGCTGGCTCGACGTCACCGGACGGTTTCCGGATGGTGCGAGCGCCACGACGCCCTTCGGCGTCCGCACCAGCGAGGTCGTGATCGGACGCTCGCCCCTGTTCGTCGATGGGTCCGTGCGCCCGAGCGGGATCGGCAACGACGGTGCGCTGTTCTTGGTCGGCACCGGCTTCACCGAGCGCTTCTACAACAACACGACCGGTGTTCAGCAGACGTGGGAGTTCGCGTCACGTCCGGAGCTTCGCGGGGACCTGGTGGTCAAGGTCGCCACACGCGGTCACGCCTTCGTGGACAACGTTCCAGGAGGGCTTCACTTCGCGGACAACGGCGACTTCGGCGCTCACTACAGCCACGCGCTGTGGGTGGACTCCGCCGGCCTACGCTACGACGTCAGCGCTCGCTACGACAACGAGCGGATCGTGCTGCGCGTGCCCGCCGCGATTCTCGCCGAATCGCAATTTCCGGCCGTCCTCGATCCGCAGATCGAGACGGAGAAGAACGTCGATAGCCCGCTGACCGACAGTCCGACTGGCGCACCATCCCTGGTCCCGTCGGTCGCCTCAGCCAGCGCGGGAGTGCAGTTCCTCGCCGTGTGGCGAGATGGTCGCAACAGCAACGAGAGTGACATCTATGCCGCGCGGATGACCTCGACCGGCGCGCTCACCGACACGGCTGGGCTCCCGATCTCGAGGTCGCCGGGCATCCAGAGCAACCCGGTCACGGCGTTCGTCAACGGGAAGTATGTGGTCGTCTGGGAGGACTTCAAGTTACCCGCTGCCGACCCGGATCTCGTGGCGGCGGTCGTGACCACGGCGGGTGTCGTCACCCAGCTCGGCTCGATCGCTAACACCACTGCAGCGGAGAAGCGCCCGCGGATCGCGGTTCGCGGTACGCAGGCGCTCGTCGTGTTCGAGAGCGACGACGATGTTCGCGGCGTGGTGTTCAACGGCACCAGTTTCGGGAGCACGTTCGCCGTCTCGACCACGGCCTCGATCGAAGCGGAGCCCGCCGTCGCCGCCGATCCCGCGGGCAATTACCTGGTGACGTTCACCGACAAGACGACCACTAGCCTGCGCGGGCAGCTGGTCGGTGTGGGTGGTGCACTGGTGAGCGCGGCGTTCGACGTTTCGGCTGGCGGCGGGGAACAGGAACTGTCGAGCGTGGCGTTCGCTGGCGGCAACTTCATCGCCGCGTGGCACAACAACAACGCAGGCCGAAAGCTGTTCGGCGCGCGCGTCAGCCCGGCGGGTAACGTCCTCGACACCCACGCGGAGACGACACTCACCGTCGGCGGAATCCAGCTCGTCACGGACCCCGCTGTGATCGCGCCCGGCTTCGAGCCCGCCTTGAGCTGCGCCCCCACGGAGTGCGTGCTGGGGTGGCAGGATCGCCGTACGTTCGCGACCACCGCCGCAGACATCTACGCCCAACGGTTCACCGCGGCCACGCTCGCCGCTTCGGGGACCGAGATCGCCGTCAGCTCGACGACCGGTGAGCAACGTATTCCGAGGGTCGTCCTAGGCGGCACCCGGTACTTTCTGGTCTGGCAAGACGGGCGAGAGAACGCTCCGGATCAGGTGTTCGGGGCGCGTGTGTCGACCGCCGGCGCACTCCTCGATAGCGTTGGCATCGCGATCGTGAAGGGCAACAACCAGGAGTCGGCACCCGCGATCGCGCGCGGGAGTAGCGACTGGTTCCTGGCGTGGAGCGACAGCCGTAACCCCAGCCTCGACATCATCGGTGGTCGCGTCGACAACAATGGCAACGCCACGGGCGGGGCCGTGACGATCTCGAACGCCTCGAACGCGCAGAACACGCCGGCGATCGCATCGAGCACGAACCAACACCTGGTCGTGTGGAGCGACATGCGCGGCACGGATCCAGACATCTTCGCGGCGCGGGTCAGCACCACCGGCGTGGTTCAGGATCTCACCGGGATCCAGATCACCAGCGGCAATCGCGATCAGATCCGTCCCGCCGTCGCCTCCAGCAACCTCGGCGAGTACCTCGTCGTCTGGCAGGATCGCCGGGATGGTGCCTTCCACATCTATGGCGCGATCGTGACCACCGGCGGAGTCGTGACCAAGACGGACATCCCGATCGCGATGGTCGCGGACTCGCAGGTTCCGTCCGTCGCCTACGACCCGACCAACCAGATGTTCGTCGTGGTGTGGAACGACGCGCGCAGTGGAGTGTCGTCGCGCGACATTTACGGTGCGCGCGTGTCTCGCACAGGCGACGTCCTCGACCCCACCGGAGTCGCGATCTCGACGGCGGCGGGTTCCCAGCTAACGTCGACGATCGTCTACGGCAGCAGTCGATTTCTGGTCGTCTGGGACGACACTCGCAACGCGGCCGCGACCGGAAGTGACATTTACGCGAGCCGCGTCCAGGTCACGGCGAGCGGCTTGGTCGTCCAGGACCCGGCCGGAATCGTGATCGCCGACGCGACCGGCGCGCAGGCGAAGCCGTCGGCGATCTTCCTCACCCCCACCCTGGCCTCGTTCGCGGTCACCTGGGTCGACGGTCGCAACGCGAGCACGCTCAACGACATCCGCGGCAGTTCAGTGACCGAGAGCACGGGCGTACGCGGAGCGGAGTTCGCGATCGCAGCGACCTCTGCTGACGAGAAGGGCGTCACATTGTCGCGAGGCAATACCGGCGTCACTGGCGGCCAGACCAGGGTCTCCGTGCTGGTGACCTATCAACGCTTCGTGCCGGCGCTGAGTACCACTCGCGTGTTCACGCGCCGGGTCACGTTCGGCAGCGTGGGAACCTGCACCACCTGTGGCTGCAACCAGAACAGCATCTGCGACCTCACGTGCGCACCGGGGACCAATTGCGTCGCCTCGTGCAATCAGAATTCGACCTGCAGCATCGGCTGCGAGGACACGCTGAGTTGCAACACGACGTGCGTGAAGAACTCGGTCTGTGCGACCGACTGCAAAGGAACGGGCTCGTGCACGCCAACCTGCAACAAGGACTCCCGGTGCGAGATCGATTGTGCGGACCCGAGCACCGGGTCCTGTCAGGTCCAGTGCGTCAACGGTGCCCAGTGCGTGCTGCGCTGCCTGGCGGGCAGTGATCCAGATTGCGGATTCTCGACCTGTCAGGCAGGTGTCACCAACTGCGGAAATGGTGTGCTGGTCTGCGGTACCGGCTGTCCGTGACGACGGAGCTCGTCCTGTTGCCATCGAGCACCTGAGGCTCTGCAGAACCGCACCATGTCCGGCACGAGCTCCCGTGCGAACCTGGTTTCATACTCGGTGAACGTTGCTGCTACTCACTCGTCGCCACCGCCCACAGCGGCAGCGATCGCGACGTCCTGCGCCTTCACCTTCGACGGATCGAACTTCTTCGCACCCTCGATCATCTTGTCGATCGTCTTGTCGAAGTCGGGCTTCGCATCGTCCTTGCCCGGCTTGACGAAGCGCAACGGATTGACGCGCGCGACCACGATCGGCTTGAGGTAGCCGCTCGTGAACCCGGCGGCCTTGAGCTTCTCGACGGCCGCGCCGACCGCGAGGTCGAGCTCGAGCAGCTTGTCGGCGTGCTTCTCGCGCAGCTTGAGCGACGTCGACATCGGATCCGTGGAGAACGTCTCCGTGCGAGAGACCACCGAGTTGTACGCTCCGCCGGAGAACCGCGCGTTCTTCTCGTAGCAGACGCCGATCGTCACGAGCGAGGCAACCTCGAACTCGAACGCCATGTCGGCCTCGCTCTTCTTCGGATCCGCCGCGGCCACGGCGCGGGCCATGCGAATCACCTCGATCGCCTTGTCCTTCAGGTTGTGCGCCTTCTCGGTGTTGAGCGCGAGGATGCGGAACGCGATCTCCGGCTCCGGCATCACCAGCGCGACGACGCTCTTCGCACCCAGCGTCTCGAGCGCCTTCAAGCGGTGCATGCCGTTCGGCGAGATGAAGTTGCCGTTGTCGGGGACCGCGATGACCGGATCGAGGAAGCGACCGACCTTCGGGATCACGCTGGCGAGGCGATCGGCGTGGGTCTTCGACAGCTCGCGCTGATACGGCGTGGGCTTGACGCGCTCGAGGGGCAGCGCAGCGAGGGCGACCCAGTGGCCACCGAAGGGCTCGCGATAGATGGCGAGGACCGCGCCACCGGCCTCCTCGATCTGCTTCTTGACCTCGGTGACGTCCTGCGACGGCTCACCCGACGCGACCTCCTCCGCGGTGAGTCCGATCGTCCCGGCTGCCGGTTTGACCCGGGGCTTTTTGGGCGCCGCCGCCTTCTTGGTCGCGGAGGTCTTGCCCGTGCCGGTGGTTTTGCCCGATGCAGTGGTCTTCGCAGCCTTGGCCATGAGCGGGACTGTAATAAAGTCCGTCTGTGAAATGGACGCGAGGTACCCAAAACGATGACGTCGTCGACGCGCGTGGCAGTCGCGTCAGCGGTGGCGTCAAGGTCGGTGCCGGTGGCGCGGTCGGCCTGCTGGTCTTGGTGATCGTCTCGCAGGTCCTCGGCGTCGACGTCACCGGCCTGCTCGGAGGCAGCGGTGGAGGCACGTCTTCATCGCCCTCGGCAACCAATCACACCAACCACCCGCCACAGGGCCCCGATGCCGACGCCGAGACCGTCGACTTCATCAAGTTCGTGATGAAAGACATCCAGGACACGTTCGCCTCGCAGTACGCCGCCGAGGGCAAGAGCTACCGGCGCGCGAAGTTGATCATCTTCACCGAGGAGGTCGATACCAAGTGCGGGCGCTCGTCGGCGGCGATCGGGCCGTTCTACTGCCCACCCGACGAGAAGGCGTACATCGATCTGTCGTTCTGCCAGCTCCTCAAGAACCAGCTCGGCGCGCCCGGTGACTTCGCGCAGGCCTACGTGCTCGCGCACGAGATCGGCCATCATCTACAGACGCTCAACGGTCTCGAGAGCACCGTGCAGAAGCTGCCTTCGGACAAGCGGTCGCGCAACGCCGCGTCCGTCCGCCAGGAGCTCCAGGCGGACTGCTTCGCCGGCGTGTGGGCGCACTCCGCGTACGCGCGGAAGCTCCTCGAGATCGGCGACCTCGACGAGGCGCTCAAGGCCGCGAGCCAGATCGGCGACGATCGGCTCCAGAAGGAGGCGGGCCGCGAGGTCAACGCCGAGACCTTCACGCACGGCACCTCGGAGCAGCGCATGAAGTGGTTTCGTCGCGGCTACGACACCGGGCAGTTCTCGGTGTGCGATACGTTCTCTCAGGCCCCTTGATGCAGACCACCTCGTATCCCAAGGGCAGCATCAAGATCCTGCTGCTCGAGAACATCCATCCCGTCGCTGCCGACGCCTTCACCGCCGAAGGGTTTGCCGTCGAGACCCTCAAGGGGGCGCTGCCTGAAAGTGAGCTCGTCGAGCGGATCGCCGACGTCCACATCCTCGGCATCCGTAGCAAGACGCAGGTCACGCCGGCGGTGATCGATGCCGGCAAGCGCCTGCTCGCCGTCGGAGCGTTCTGCATCGGGACCAACCAGATCAACCTCGCCCACGCGAACCGCGCCGGCGTGCCGGCGTTCAACGCGCCGTTCTCCAACACGCGCTCGGTGGCGGAGCTGATCCTCGCCGAGATCGTGATGCTGTCGCGGCACCTCGGCGATCGCTCGCGTGAGGTCCACGAGGGGCGCTGGCGCAAGGTCGCCGTCGGCAGCCACGAGGTTCGCGGTCACACGCTCGGCATCGTCGGCTACGGTCACATCGGCAGCCAGGTCGGCGTGCTCGCCGAGGCGTTCGGCATGCGCGTCGTGTTCTACGATGTCGTCGCGAAGCTGCCGATGGGCAACAACCACTCGGTGGCCACGCTCGAGGGGCTGCTCGCGCAGTCCGACTTCGTCACGCTCCATGTTCCCGAGCTACCGTCGACCAAGAACCTGATCGGGCGCGCCGAGATCGCGGCGATGAAGAAGGGTGC
Organism: Deltaproteobacteria bacterium; assembly: GCA_031385555.1. GTDB lineage: Bacteria > Myxococcota_A > Polyangia > Haliangiales > Haliangiaceae > JABFXX01. Next base: position 6,291 of record JANNBP010000415.1, read on the forward strand.
GTGCTTGCTCAACGCGTCGCGAGGCACCGTGGTCGAGATCGACGCCCTCGCCGACGGCATCACGCGTGGTCACATCGGTGGCGCGGCCGTCGACGTCTATCCCGACGAGCCCGAGGGCAACAGCGACGCGTTCATCTCGCAGCTGCGCGGGTTGCCGAACATGATCCTGACGCCTCACATCGGCGGCTCGACGGAAGAGGCGCAGGAAGCGATCGGGCGCGAGGTCTCGGCCGCGCTCTCGAAGTGGATCAACCAGGGCTCGACGCTCGGTGCGGTCAACTTCCCGCAGGTCGATCTGCCGGTCACCAAGCGCGCGCACCGGATCCTCAACATCCACAAGAACGTCCCCGGCGTGCTCCGTGACATCAACAAGATCGTCTCGGACCGCAACGCGAACATTCGCGCGCAGCATCTGTCGACGGATAACGAGATCGGCTACCTGGTGATGGACCTCGACCAGGACCTGTCCCACGACGTCAAGAAAGACATCGCGGCGCTGCCGACGAGCATCCGCACGCGGATCTTGTTCTAACCCCAGAGCTCGGCTGGGTCGAACCTTGGCCGAGCCGGGGACGACAATCGACCCGTGAGCGGGAGAAGGCGAACTCCCAATCCCTGAGCTCCGGGTTAGGCTGCGCTGAATGAGCTGGGGCTATTTTCTCGATCTCGAATTGACGCTACCGACGGCCGACTGGGACGCGCTACAGCGCACCACCGCGGCGGATCTCCCCAAGCAATGGTGGGGCTTCGCGGAGGCCGACCTCGAGGACACGTTCGGCAACGCGGGCTTCGAGAGCGCGATGTTCCACAAGGTGTTCGGGTTCTGGACGCATGGCGAGTCCTGCGTGAAGACCGTGGTCGAGGCTGACAACCAGACGTCGGTGCACCTGATCTCCCACCTCGACAAGGGCGGCGATACGCAGGTCGCGGGCACGCTCGCGGCGATGTTCGAGGCGGCGTCGAAGGTCGGCGGCACCGGACGGATCCGGCTGGTCAACGATGGCTCCTACTCGGGCGAGGACGGCGTCGAGGTCACGATCGTCGACGGAAGGCTCGTGCGCTCGCGGATCGAGGGCTCGAACGAGATCGCGGAAGAGCTGGGCCTCGCGGTGTATCCGGAGTTCGCGAACGAGCTCGAGCTAGCCCGAGCGCCCGACACGAAACCAACAACGAGAAAGTCAGCGACGAGGAAGCCAGCGGCAAAGCAGCCTGGGGCGAAGCAGCCTGGGGCGAAGCAGCCTGGGGCGAAGCAGCCTGGGGCGAAGCAGCCAGCGGCAAAGCAGCCTGGGGCGAAGCAGCCAGCGGCGAAGCAGCCTGTGGCGAAGCAGCCTGTGGCGAAGCAGCCAGCGGCAAAGCAGCCAGCGGCAAAGCAGCCTGTGGCGAAGCAGCCTGTGGCGAAGCAGCCCGTGGCGAAGCAGCCCGTGGCGAAGCAGCCCGTGGCGAAGCAGCCCGTGGCGAAGACCAAGCCCGTAGCAAGGAAGTCCTCTACGAAAAAGCCCGCGACGAAAGCCAAGACGGCCGCTGTGAAAGGCAAGAAGAGGCGCTGATCGCGACGAACCCGAATCCAGCGCGGGTCGCTCCTCCAGCCGATCGTTGGCGAAGGTTGGCGTGCCTGAGATGTGCAACGAAGCAGGAACGCCGAGAGCGGCACGCGACTGCAGGCAAGGTCGAGCCGAGGGTCGCCATTCTCCAACGCTCCGTAGGAGCTCCGACCGTCGGTCGACACGCCGATCGCGACGGGAACGCCAGCGCAGGCACCCACGTCAGCCGTTGTCGCAGCACGTCATGAAGACGACCCCGCGGGTTCCTCGGATCCTGTGCGCCGGCGTGGCAAGCTGCAGTTCGCTTGCACATCTCCGTCTTCGACATCTTCAAGATCGGCATCGGGCCATCGAGCTCGCACACCGTCGGACCGATGCGCGCGGCGCGCCGATTCGCGGAGTTCGTGGTCGACCACCACCTCGAAGCGATCCGCGGCATCAAGGTCGAGCTGTTCGGCTCGCTCGGCTTCACGGGCAAGGGACACGGCAGCGACAAGGCGATCGTCCTCGGACTCGAGGGTGAGGATCCCGGCCTCGTCGAGGTCGACGCGATCCCCGCGCGGCTCGCCGGAATCGCGAGCAAGAAGCAGGTGAGCTTGCTCGGCAAGCATCCCGTGGCGCTCGATCCAGAGACGTCGCTGGTGTTCCATCGCCGAGAGAAGCTGCCGCTGCACGCGAACGGCATGCGGTTCTCGGCGCTCGGGGCGAACGGAGTGATCGCCGACAAGATCTACTACTCGGTGGGCGGCGGCTTCGTCGTCGATCATGCGGGCTCGCCGGCCGATGGCAGCACGCCGGCGGATCAGGTCGTCGTGCCGTATCCGTTCAACTCCGGCGAGGACCTGCTCAAGCTCTCGAACGAGCACGGGATGAGCGTCTCGACGCTGATGCTCGAGAACGAGAAGGCGCATCTCCCGGAAGCGGAGGTCCGTGCGCGCGTCCACAAGATCTGGGCGGCGATGGACGCGTGCGTCAAGCGCGGCTGCGAGAAGGAAGGCATCCTGCCCGGCGGGCTCAAGGTGAAGCGCCGTGCGATGGCGATCCATCGCAAGCTCAAGTCCGATCCCGCGGGCTCGTCCGATCCGCTCGTGATCATGGACTGGGTGAACCTGTTCGCCCTCGCGGTCAACGAAGAGAACGCTGCGGGTGGGCGCGTGGTCACCGCCCCGACGAACGGCGCCGCCGGGATCATCCCCGCCGTGCTGATGTACTACCGCCGATTTCTGCCGAATGCCGACGACGAAGGCACGCTGCGCTTCCTGCTCACCGCCGCCGCGATCGGGGCGCTGTACAAGAAGAACGCGTCGATCAGCGGTGCCGAGGTCGGGTGTCAGGGCGAGGTCGGCGTCGCGTGCTCGATGGCCGCGGGTGCGCTCGCCGAGGTGATGGGTGGAACGCCGGCGCAGGTCGAGAACGCGGCCGAGATCGGGATGGAGCACAACCTCGGGCTGACCTGCGATCCGATCGGCGGGCTCGTGCAGGTGCCGTGCATCGAGCGCAACGCGATGGGCGCGGTGAAGGCGATCAACGCCGCGCGCCTCGCACTGCAGGGCGACGGCACGCACAAGGTGTCGCTGGACAAGGTCATCAGGACGATGTGGCGGACCGGCGCCGACATGAGCAGCAAGTACAAGGAGACCGCACGCGGTGGGCTCGCCGTGAACATTATCGAGTGCTGATCCTGTAGGCTGGACCTCCGTGGATCTCTCCGGCTTCGAGCCGCGGCGCAGCGATCTCGCGCGCGGGATCGTGATCGCTCGCACCACCCGAGCTCTCGACGATGCGGCGCAACGCTCGCTGTGGAAGCAGCTCGGGCTCGCCGGCATCACGGAGTCCGACGAAGACGAGCCGGAGCGGGACACCACGAGCGACAGCGAGGCCACACCCGAGCCCGCGAGGCGCTGGCACGCCGCACCGTGGATGCCGCCGAGCAGCGAGGAGCTCGCCGAGCAGCGCCTCGCGATCGAAGCGACCGCGCTGATGTTCGGGATCGACGCGATGTGGTTCGTCAAGGTCGAGACCGGGATCGACGGCGTCGCGTGGATGGAGCTGACTGCTCTCGAGGCGGACGACGAGGAGGGTGACGACGATGACATCACCGTCACCGGCGCCGAGAGCGAGGTGGTGGAGGCGACCTTCGACGCGCCGGCCGAGGTGCTGTACGCCGCGCCCGATGCACCCGCGACCGAGGAAGACACCGACGACGATCCCGGCGACGATGCCGACGACGATGCCGACGGCGATCCCGAGACCGGCGAGCACGACATCGGTGTGCTCGAGAGCCACTGGCGCAACGGCTCACCGCCGTTCGCGCACGCGGTGAGCTTCCCGATCGAGCGCTATCCCGAGATCATCGACAACTACGACTGGGAGGCGTTCGGCGTCGCGTTCAAGCTCGGCGGCGAGGCGCTGGCTGGCGAGGAATCCGTCGTCAACGCGTTCTTCGCGCTGTGGTTGTCGGTCTACCAGGACGAGCGCGTCGACGAGCTCGAGGCGTTTCAGCGCGCCGATGTGATCCACGATCGCAGGCATCGCTCGGCCCTGATGTGGGTCGAGAAGTTCGCGGTGCCGGTGACGGCGTCCGATCAGACGCACTTCCTGCTGTGGCTGCTCGCGCAGATCAACGACATCCTGCCGCTGACCTGGGCGCGCTACGAGATCATCGACGGTGCCGTCAAGTCGCGAGCCTCCGGCGACGAGGGCGACGTGTTCGTGCTCGCGGGCAATCCATTCTCCGATCGATTCGCGCGCCACGGCGAAGACAGCGCGCTCGCCTGGGCGGTCTCGCAGAGTGCCTGGACGCGCCGCGAGCTCGCAGGGATGTTGATCGAGGTCGCGCTCGATCACGATCCCGATAACCCGACGACGGCCGAGGTGGCCGAGCGGCTGCTCCGGCGTGCGCTCGCCTTCGACCCGAAGTCCGATGCCTCGGGCTACCTCGCGATCGTGCTGGTGCGCCAGAAGCGCCTGGCCGATGCGATCGAGCTCGCGCGCGAGGCGGCGAGTCGCGATGTCCGGTTGCTCGTCGTCGGCGAGCTGGCGGAGCATGCTCCGACCGAGCTGGCCGCCGCGCTCGAGCTCCTGGATCCTGAAACGATGGACGCGACGGATCCCGATGATCTCGCCGAGCTCACAGCCTCGGTCGCGCGCCACGCGCCGGCCTCGCTCGGTGCCGTGCTCGACCGGATGCCCGTGGATCGCAACCTGGTCGCGTACCTCTACAACGTGAGCTTCTCCGTCGAGCGTCCGCAGGCGCTGCAGATCCTAAAAACAGTCCTCGCCCTCCCTCCACCAGAGCCGGGATCCGGCGAGGGGCGCACCGCGCTGGTGATGGCGTGGAACAACGCGTGTATCCACGCCCACGCGCTCGGTGACTACCGGCTCGCGATCGAGCTCGCCGAGCAGGGCCAGCCGTACGCTGCCGAGAACCCGTACATCTATCACTCGGCGGCCTGCGCCTATGCGGCGGTCGGGCAGATCGATCGCGCGCTCGAGCAGGTCTCCAAGGCGATCGAGCACGAGTACGAGCACACCGAAAAGATGGAGACCGACAACGATCTCGCGCCGCTACGTGCCGATCCGCGATTCGCGTCACTGTTCGTCGAGTGGCGCCATCGGCGCGCCGACCTGAACTGAGCCCTCTCGCAGCTCCTCTTTCATCCGAGGGACGCGTCGCGCTAGGATGTTCGATGATGGGGCGCCTGCCATATCTGCTCGTGCTGCTGGTCGCGTGCTCTACTCCGTGCCGCCGTCGGGACAGGTCGCCGACGACGAGCAGCCGCGCGAGGACGCGTCGATCGCCGTCGATCCCGATGGGCCGCCGGACGTACCGATCGTGCCGCTCGACACCCAGGAACCCGACGGTCCCGCGGCGCCGCAGACGTCGGATCACGTCGCCTCGCTGGACAACTACATCGATTCGATCAGCTCCAACCAGAACGACAACTTCGGGACCGTGACGCAGATGTTCGTCGATGGCTCGCCGGCGGCAAACGTCCTGATGAAGTTCGACTTGTCGGGGCTCCCGACGACGACGACGGTGACCGCCGTCGAGCTCCACGTGTTCACGACCGCGGCCGGTGGTGCGATCACGGTGTTCCCGATGCTCGAGGCGTGGACGGAGACCACGTCGACCTGGCGGCGCCGCAACACCACCACCGCGTGGACCGCGGAGGGTGCGGGGCCGGGCTCGCGAGGAACCACCGCGATCGCGACGTTCACACCAAACGCCGCGAACGCCGAGTTCAGCTCGGACGTCGACGTCGCGACGGTGCAGGGCTGGGTGACCGTCCCCGCGACGAATCTCGGCCTGGTGCTCACCAGCGCGAGCTCCGATGAATCGCTGATCCGATCGCGCCAATCGGCGACGGGCAAGCCGTTTCTGCGCATCACGCACACGCCCTGACGCCTTGGTACGATCGAACGAGAGATCTGGATCGCGACAAAATCACCAATGATGCTGGGTACTTTCGGCACCGGCAACCAATCGTGCCGTGGCCAGTCGGCACGCCTGCATCACCGCACGAGTCTTTATGGGTTGCGTCGCGCGACTCGCGTGCGAGCACCGGCATTCGCGCTGCACGAGAGTGAGACATGTCCCAGCCCTCACTCGTCGCGGTCGTCTTGCTGTCCTTCACGGGTTGCGTGGAAGCGCCCCTCGATCACCGGCTGCCACCCACCCCTGCACCGGTGGGAGACGGTAAAGCCGACATCGTTCTTCCGTCCTTGTGCGAAGGCGACGCGGCGCTGATCGTCGCTGCGACCAAGCGGATCGAGACCGTGCTCGACGACGCGGGGGTGCTCGACAAGAACTTCACGGGCCACGGCTTCCAGAAGCGCTCCTCGCTGGAGCCGGGTCGCGTGCTCCGGCAGGATCTCAATGGCGATGGCGTCGACGAGGCCATCGTGTTCACCAGCGACGACTACTTCGATCCCGACTTCTCGCTCACCGAAAAGGGCATCATCACCTATGCGACCGTGCCTGGCTTCGATCCGTGTATCGGGTTCCCGATCGCGTTCTGGACCGGCGTGGATGTTCTCCCCTCCGAAGACGAGGAGGACGTAGGCGAGGAAAACTTTCGCAACCTCGACGTCGAGCGCGGCGGGACGTTCTGCCAGTTCGACACCTACCGGATGAACAAGCTCTACGAGTTCGTGACCTCGCGCGACGGATGCGACGCACCCGACGATGTGGAGTAGCGCAGGGAAGGTGGTGCCTGCGCTACTCGATCACGACGGGCGCAGCGTCGCGCCCGACATCTCGGCCACTGCCTGACGCGTGGCTTCGTCATAGTGCCGCCAGCACACCGGCGCGTAGGACTCGTCCGCCCCGAGTTGCACCTGCGGCCCGACGGTGGTGGCCGCGCCGTTGACGAACCGCAAGTTGCAGATCGCCTTCTTCTGGCAGTACTGGCAGGTCACCTTGACCTCTTCGATGCCATCCGCCAGCTCCATCAAGCGCTGCGCGCCGGGGAACAGACGCGTGCGAAAATCCGTGCGCAGTCCGTAACAGATCACGGGCACGCCCGGATCATCGGTGATGCGACGGAGATCCTCGATCACGGTAGGAGGCAAGAACTGCGCTTCATCGACGAGGATGCAATCGAGGCCTTGAAAGTCTCGCGGATCGAGCACCGAGTCTTCATCGATCATCAGATCGGCTTCCGCTTCGAGACCGCTGCGCGACGAGATCTTCGCGGCGCCGAACCGGACATCGAGGCGCGGTTTGACGAGCAGCACGCGCTTGCCCTGCTTGCGATAGTTGTGAGCGACCGCGAGCAAGTTCATCGACTTCGCCGAATCCATCGTGCCGTAACGGAAGTAGAGCTTCGCCACAGCGCGAAACTACGCGATCGTTCTGATCTTCTCTCGAAACACGAATCCCGTCAGCTAGATAGCTGCGGAGCGCCGACTACGTGCGCAGCCTGCGGACGACCTGCAGCGCCGGGATTCCGGTGACGCCCCCACCGCCGTGGGTCGCCGAGGACGCCTGGTAGAGCCCTTTGATCGGCGTCGTGAAATCCGCGTAGCCGGCGGCCGGCCGCATGTGGAACAGCTGATTTGCCGACAGCTCGCCGTGAAAGATGTTCCCGCCGACCAGGCCGTACTTCACGGCCATCTCGTGCGGGCCGATGATCTGGCGATGCAGGATCGAGCTGGTGAACCCGGGCGCGACCTCCTCGAAGCGCGCGATCAGGCGATCTGCGTAGGCCTCGAGCTCGGCCGTGTGCGGCGCCTCGGCCCAGGTATGAGGCACCCACTGCGTGAACATCGACATCACGTGATGGCCCGGCGGCGCGAGCGTGCGATCGAACACGCTGGGGATGCACGCGTCGACGAACGGGATCCGCGCGGGCTGGCCGGCGACCGCCTCCTGGAACGCGGTCTCGACCTGATCGAGCGAGTGTGCGAGGACGATCGTGCCGCCGTGCGCGGAGGGGTTCATCCCCGAGATGCCCTTGAACGCGGGGAGCCGATCGAGCGCGACGTTGACCTTCACCGTGCCCGAGCGCGACTTCCAGCGCTCGATCGCGAGGATGAAGTCTTCGGGGAGCTCGGCCCGCTCGAGCAACTTGAGGAACGTGAGCTGTGGATGCGTGGTGGTGACGACCGTGTTGGCGTGCAGCTCCTCGTCGCCGATCACCACGCCCTTCACCCGGCCGTCCTCGACGAGGATCTTGGTGACCTCCGCTTCGGTCCGGATCTGCGCGCCGAACGAGAGCGCCGCGGCGCGCATCGCCTGGGTGACGCCGCCCATACCACCCTCGGGAAAGCCCCACGAGCCCATCTGGCCCTCGCCGATGTCGCCCATCTTGTGGTGCGCCATCACGTACGCCGAGCCCGGCGAGCGCGGCCCCGCCCACGAACCGATCACGGCGGACACAGAAAGCACTCCGCGGATCGCATCCGACTCGAAGCGCTCCTCGAGCAGATCCGCGACGGACATCGTCATCAACCGCGTGACGTCCCCGACGCCCTGCGCATCGAGGCCGCGAAACTTCCACGCGAGCCCCAGTGCTGCCAGCAGCTCCTTCGGGTGCTTGCTCCCGAGCTTCGGTGGCACGCGCGTCAGGATCGGCCCGAGCAGCGCACCGAGCTTGCCGAGCCAGTCGTCCCACCGGATCATCTCGTCGGCGTCGCGGGGCGAGAACTGCGAGATCGAGCGATGCCGGCGCGCCGGATCGTCGTGCATGAACAGATGCCGCCCGTCGGGGTACGGCATGAAGTACGGGTGCTGCGGGTAGATCTTGTAGCCGAACCGCTCGAGCTCGAGCTCCTGTAGCACCGTCGGTGGCATCAAGCTGACCACGTACGACAGCGCGGTCATCTTGTAGTTCGGACCCCACGGCGTCTCGGTGATCGCCGCTCCGCCCACCACGTCGCGCCGCTCGAGCACGACGACGGAGAGGCCCTTCTTCGCGAGCAACCCGGCGGTCACCAGCCCGTTGTGGCCGCCACCAATGACGATGACGTCGAAACGCTGCATGTCGCCGGTTCTACCAGGCGCCGATGAGGTGGAACACCCAGACCACGCCGGCCCCGACCAGACCCGCCATCGGAATCGTGAAGATCCACGCGTAGACGATCCGCGTCGCCAGGGTCCACCGAATCGCGCGGGCGTTGGTCACCGAGCCGACCCCGACGATCGCGCCGGTGATCACGTGCGTCGTCGACACCGGAACGTGCATCTGCGTGGCGACGAACAGCGTGATCGCACCCGCGACCTCGGCGCAGAATCCGCCGACGGGCTTGAGGTGCGTCAAGCCCATGCCCATCGTCTTGACGATCCGCCAGCCGCCGATCGCGGTGCCGAAGGCCATCGCCGAGTACGAGGCCACGAACACCCAGTACGGCGCCGGATCAGCGTCGACCAGGACCTTGTCGGTGACCGCATCCGTGATCGCCGGGTGAAGCATGCCGCCCGCGATCATCACGGCCCAGATCACCCCGGCGGTCTTCTGGGCGTCGTTCCCACCGTGGCCCACGGAGTACAGGCCCGCGGAGATCAGCTGGCCGACCCGAAACGTCTTGTCGACCTTCTGCGGCCGCATCTTCCGGAACAGCCAGAACACCACGAACATCAGGAGGCTGCCCAGCACCAGTCCGAGGATCGGAGCGAGCGGGATGAAGTAGAGCGTCTTGTAGATCGCGCCCAAATGGAGCGTCCCCCAGCCGCCGAAAGCAAGCCCGGCTCCCGACAGCCCACCGATCAGCGCGTGCGAGCTCGACGATGGCAGGCCGATCCACCACGTGAACAAGTTCCACACGATCGCGCCGGTAAGACCTGCGATCACCACCCAGACATAGGCGGGATGCGCGACCTGGTCGCAGAACACGAACGGATCGATGTTCGGCGCATCGACGAAGGTGCAGTTCAGGTTGATCGTCTTGACGTTGATCGTCTTCGCGATCGTGTCGGCGACACCCTGATGGAAGATGAACAGCGCGATGAAGTTCGCGATCGCCGCCCACCAGACTGCGGCACGGGGAGACAGCACGCGGGTCGAGACCACGGTCGCGATCGAGTTCGCCGCATCGTGGAAGCCATTGATCACGTCGAAGATCAACGCCGCCACGATGGTGACGAGGACGATCAGGGCGACGTCGTCGGTCATGGCCTACTCAGGCGTGCTCGAGGATCACGCCCTCGATGATGTTCGCGACGTCCTCACAGCGGTCGGAGGCGTTCTCGAGGTTCTCGTAGACCTCTTTCCACTTGATGACCGCGATCGGGTCTTTCTCTTCCTTGAACAGGCGCGCCACGGAGCGGCGCAGGATCGCGTCGGCCTCGTTCTCGAGGCGGTTGATGTCGATGCAGAGCTTGAGCGTACCGTCCGGATCCTTGAGTTCGCGGAGGCCCCGCATCGCGCTCTCGACCTGCACGGTCGAACGATGGAGCACGTCGGCGAGGTCGCGAACATCGGCGGTCATCACGGTCAGCTCGTAGAGCTCGATACGCTCGGCGGCAGCCTCGACGTAGTCCATCACGTCGTCCATCCGCGTGATCAGGCGGTGGATCGAGTCGCGATCGATCGGCGTGATGAACGTCTTGTGAAGCGCCTCGACGCACCGGTGCGTGATCGTGTCGGTCTCGTGCTCGATGTCCGAGATCCGCCGGCACTTCGCCGGGATGTTCGCGCCGGTGGTGACGAGCGAAAGGAACTCCTTGGCTCCCTCGATCGTCAGCGCAGCGTGCTGTTCGAAGAAGTCGAAGAAGCTGGTCTCGCGCGGGAGGAACCGGCCGAACATTTGCTCAGGTTCGTAACACGCCACCAATCAACCCGTCACACAACGGGCGAGCTGAAATCTCCTGACGTGAGATAGGACAGGGTCAGCTCCCTCGCGCGGGTGTCATTCATGATCCAGGTGTGCGTGGCGTCGACCTCGGCGAACGCGGCCATGCCGTCGAGTCGGGTCTCGTCGACGGCGACCGTGCCATCGTGCGCGACTCCGGCGGGGAACCGGCGAGCCATCGTGAGACTGCTGGGGTTGACCAGGGATCGCCCTCGGGTTCCGGCGATCACGGCAAAGTCTCCCGGTGGGGCAGGCCAGTGCGCGCCATCCGCGAGCTCGGCACCGGCGGGACCGTAGTACCAGCGAAACACCGCATTGCTGGTGAGGCCGGCGGCGAGCTGGCTGCCCTGGTTCGGCGGCGCGAGCATCACGATGCGGCGCCAGTGGATCCGCGGATCATGAAGGTGGCGCACGATCACGCCGCCCATCGAGTGCGTGACGGCACACAGCGGTCGATCGCCCGCATGCTCCACGATCCAGTCGGCGACCTCCGACGCGAGGTAGCTGATCGAGTGACGGCGCGAGGGGTACGTGCGGCCGAACGTGTCGAAGCCTTGCTTGCGGAGAAACCGCGCCATCCCCGCCATCGAGCCGTGGCCGCGCGCCAGGCCGTGGAGCAGGACGACGAGCGGGTCACTCATCGCGCTCGCGCTTGTCGTAGGCGGAATCGAGGTCCGACGCCTCGCGCGCTTCCTCGGACTCCTCGACGATGCGATCGGGATGATCCGGTGGGAACAGCGACTCGAGGTTCGCGGGCTTGACCTCGGTGACCACGCGGATCACGTCCTGCGCGAGCACCGCTCGCTCCTCGCGCAACACGCGGACCTCGCGACGAAAGGCGAAGCGTCGCCCGAGTGTCCCGAAGGCGCGGCGCACGAGCCGGATCCGATCGAGCACGCGCAGCGTCGCCCAGCCGGAGAGCGGCAACAGGATCGTCGCGGCGAGGCCCCACCCCAGTCCGAGCGCGTACCACGCGTAGCCGATCACACAGGCGTACGCGAGCACGACGAGACCCATGCCGATCAGCATCTTCGTCGTCGCGACGACGTCTTTTCTCGGCGTCAGCCGGCTCGACGCGATGCGCGCGAAGACGAGCGGCGGCACGTGCAGCGGTGCGGCGGGCACGGTGAGCGGCAGCCACCACGCGATCAGGATGACCTGGCGGAGCATCCGCAGGGCGATCTCGAGCTTGCTGAGATCGCGGGCGAGCTCGCGATCGGTGAGGCCGAGCTCGTCGAGCTTCTGCTGGTACGCGAGCACGCGCGCCATCAGCTCGATGACCTTCGGATGATCGGCGAGCGCGCCGTAGTAGGTGTTGAACCGCCGCGACAGCTCGACGCGATCCTCGATCGAGATCTCCTGCGGCTGGTAGAGGCGGCGCACGGTGTCGAGCGCACGCACGGTCTCCCAGTCGGGCGCGTTGATCGTGAGCCGGCGGAGGGCGTTGCCGATGTCGGTGGTGACGCGCTTGACCGCATCGGCACCTTCATCGGGCTCGATCATCAGCGGACTCCCGTACTGGACGAGCACGCGGCTGCGAAACCGTTTCGGGTGGATGAACGTGAGCCCGCACGGGACGACGGCGATCGGGCCGGAGCGCTTGGCCCCACCGAGTGCGAGCCGCGCGGCGCCGGTCTTGAGCTTCGCGAGCTGCGACTCGTCGTGCGAGATGCCCTCGGGGAAGATGCCGATCGTGCCGCCCTCGGCGAGCACCGCGAACATCGCCTCGAACGCGGCGTCGTTGAGCTTCGCCATCTCCGCGGCATCTCGCGCTGGACCAACGGCGTCACCGATTTTTCCGTCGGCCTCGACCTTGCGCGCGAGCGGCACGGCGCCGAGCCCGCGCAGCAGCGCGCGCATGAGCCGGCCCTTGAACAGCGTGTCCTTCGCGGCGAAGTGAACCTTGCGACGACAGGTCGTGATGATCAGGATCGGATCGATCAGCGAGTTCGGGTGATTGCCGGCGAAGATCACCGGACCCGGGGGCACGTTCTCGAGGCCGACGACCTCGATCTGGCGAAAGAACACCCGCGTGACCATGCGGAGGAACCACGTGAGCACCCGGTACGCCACGATCCATTAGAACACTTCTTCGACGCGTCCTCGCTTCGCCAGCCCTGCACTACCGGGTTGGGTGGTCGTTGTCGGACGGGCCCAAACAACGCCGCGGTAGCGGACGGATCCCTGGCGAAGCTTGGCGATCCTTCGCGGGTTGGCGACAACCGGTAGTCGAGTTGGTCGTGCGCACCTCGTTAGCGCGACACGCCGAAAATAAACCGACCCGGCAGAATTACCGGGTCGGCCAGCCATCCTCGATGCTCGGTCTCACCACCGATCATCGAAAAACCTGGTGGACCCGTTGGCAACGGAGGAGGGGAAACACGCCAAGGAGTCCGAACTGTTTGGTTTGTCGCTCTTCCGAGCGTGACTGAACCAAATACAAACACGGTGCCAGATCCGGCTCCTGCGGATTCGCGAATTTGCGCCCGCGTGGAAGCTCGATCAGCCGGCAGCTGCGAACGTCAGTCCGGTGCGACGTAGCCGGTCGAGCAGCCGCTGTCCCATCGCCACCGACGGCGTGGAGATCCCGGGAGGGCCCAGCGGGTCGAGCGCGAGGCAGAGGGCCGACTCACCCAGCATCTTCGCGGTGGACCCGTAGCCCGGGTCGGCGCGATCCGAGGCCGTGTAGATCAGGACATCGCTGCCGTGCTCGGCGACGAAGCGGACCTTCCAGTGACCGCGGTCGCGGTCGTGCTGCGACGGGCCATCGCCCGGTTGCGGGACGCGTTTCGCGATCAGCTCGCGGAGGCGGGGTCGCTTCATCGCGAAGGCGACGCCACCGAGGAAGCCCATCACCGCGACGGCGCGCGCGAGGCCGGCCGGCTTGCCGGGCGCCGACATCACCTCGCGGTACACGAAGTCCTCGCCCCACGGCGATCCGGTGAGGGCTTGCGCCCGGCGGACGACGCGCGTGTTGATCTGCGCCATCACGAACGGCACCGTGAACATCTTGAGGTGCGGCTCCCATCCGAGCTTGGCCTCGTCGCGAACCCGTGGGCGCGCCGCCTTCGAGGCCTCGGGATCCGGATCGAGCCCGTACGGATTGCCGAGGTTCTTGCGCACCGCGAGGTCCTTGCCGGCCTCGCGCGCCGTCTCCATCGCACTCGCGATCGTGCCGCCCGACAAGCCGCCCGACATCTCGCCGAACAGCGCCGTGACCGACTGTGCGTAGCGCCCGAACTTCTGCTTGAACGCTTGTTGCGCCGCGAACGCGCCGATGTCGCTCGGGATCGAATCGAAGCCACAGGTGTGGACGATCCGCGCGCCGGTCTGCTTCGCACGCTCGTGGTGCAGATCGATCATCCGTCGCATCCACTGCGGCTCGCCGGTCAGATCGCAGTAGTGCGTGCCGGCGTCGGCACACGCGGCGACCAGCTCGCTGCCGTACTTCGCGTACGGACCGACGGTGGTGCACACGGCCTTGGTGCGCCTCACCACCGCATCGACCTGCGCGCGATCGAGGGTATCGACGACGAGGATCGGCACGTTCAAGCCGAGCGCTTCGAGCTTCGCCTGATTGCGGCCCGCGATCGCCCAGCGTGCCGATTCTTTGGACTTCGAGAGGTATTCCGCGACGAGCTTGCCGGTGAAGCCAGTGGCGCCAAACAACACGAGATCGAAGTCGCGACTCATATCGACGGTAGTCCTTTCCAAGGTCCGAGCGGAAACGCAGCTTCGATCTCGATGATCGAGGCGGCATCTAACGTGACGGTCTTCGCGAGCTCGTCGACGTGCGCGGCGTTCGACGACTTCGGGATCGCGAAGGCCTTGGTCGTCAGATACGCGAGCGCGAGCTGCCGTGGCGTGTGACCCAGTTTCTTCGCGAGCGCTTCGAGCGGCTTCGCCTGAAACCGTCCGCGACTCCCGAACGGCGAGTAGCCGACCGGCGCGAGGCCGTGCTCGAGGCATCGCGGGATCACCGTGTGCTCGACGTCCCGCTGACCGAGGTGATAGAGCACCTGGTTGCAGGCAACGGTCCCCCCGACGGACCGCGCCACGGAGACCGCGTTCTGTAGCTCTTCGTCGTCGAAGTTCGACACGCCCCAGTGGCGGATCTTGCCGTCGGCACGCAGCGTCTCGAACGCGCGAAACGTGTCCTGCAACGGGTACTCGCCGGCCCAGTGCAAGAGGTAGAGATCGAGGTGCTCGACGCGCAGGCGCTTCAGCGAGGCATCACACGCCGCGATCGTCCCGTCGTACGACGCGTTGCGCGGCAGCACCTTCGAGGCGAGAAAGATCCGCTCGCGCTTGCCGGCGATCGCTTGCGCGACCAGCTCCTCGACGCGCCCGTTGCCGTACATCTCGGCGGTGTCGACGTGGGTCATGCCGCGCTCGAGCGCCCGCTCGATCGCAGCGACAGCGGAGGCGGCATCGTCGCGCTCCATCTGCCAGGTGCCGATGCCGATCACCGGCACCGAGACGCCGGTGGATCCGAACGCGCGGAGTTGCACGGCGGCATCCTAGCGTATGCTGCGATCGTGTCGACGTTGGTCCGGCAGCTCGCGAACCGACTGACCCTCACCGTCTCCGGCGCACCGCCGCATGATGGCCTGCGCCGAGCCGCGGTGGCGGCGCTCGTGCACGACGCTCCTTCACCGCGCGTGCTGCTGATGAAGCGCGCCGTACGGCAAGGCGATCCGTGGTCGGGTCACATCTCGCTACCGGGCGGCGGGTATCACGCGCACGAAGATGAATCGCTGCTCGAGACCGCGATCCGCGAGACCCACGAGGAGCTTGGCTTCCGGCTCACCCGCGATCAATTGCTCGGCAACCTCACCGCACTCGGTCCACGCAACGCCGGCCCGATGCCGATCGAGGTCACGCCGTTCGTGTTCCGCACCGAGCTCGCGCCCGAGGTCATCGTCGGTCCCGAGGCGTTGTCGGCATTCTGGTTGCCGCTCGATCTCGCGCTGCTCGGCGCGCTCGACAAACCGTTCGTCTATCCCGACTCGCAGCTGACGTTTCCGAGCTGGGACTTCGAGGGGCACGTGATCTGGGGCCTGACGCGCCGGATCCTCGACGATCTGATCGCAGCCGCCGGATAGATCAGAACCCCGGCTTCACGAACCCCGGCTCGGGCTTGCCGAACAGCCAGCCCTGCATCAGCGTGATCCCGCACTCGGCGACGGCCGCGCGCTCGCTCGCCGTCTCGACCCCCTCGGCGACCACGCGCCCACCGAGCTCGCGGACCAGCACGGCCATCGCGCCGACGACGCGACGCTTGGTGGCGTGGCGCTCGAGATCGCGGACGAGCGACATGTCGAGCTTGACGATCTCGGGCTCGAGCGAGGCGAGTGCACCGAGGGCGGCGTACCCGGCGCCGAGATCGTCGACGGCGATCTGGTACCCGAGCGCGCGCAGCTCCTTCGCGCGCGTCGGGCCGCCCACCTCGTCGAGGCGGATCCGCTCGGTGATCTCGAGGACGATGCGCTTCGCGTACGGAGCGAGGGGACCGTCCGCGCGAAACAGATCCGGATCGGTGAGCTCGAGGCCGTGCACGTTGACGAACAGCAGCGGTTCGAGCGGAGCGTGGTCGATCACGCGGGCCACCGCGGCTCGCACGGCGCGGCCGACATCGTGGATCCGGCCCAACCGCTCGGCGGCGCCTAGCAGGACGTCGGGCCGCTTGAGCGACGGCTCGTCGGTACGCATCAAGGCTTCGTACGCGAACACCTTGCCGGTCGAGACATCGACGATCGGCTGGAACGCCATCCACAACTTGTCGATCGCTCGATCGAGCCGCTGTGACAGCTCCGCTGCTTCCGGCGCCAGCACGTGCTCGGCGAACAGCGCAGCGC
Source organism: Deltaproteobacteria bacterium (assembly GCA_031385555.1). GTDB lineage: Bacteria > Myxococcota_A > Polyangia > Haliangiales > Haliangiaceae > JABFXX01. The sequence continues at coordinate 22,984 of JANNBP010000415.1, forward strand.
GACGCCGCATGCGCGCGACGCCGTGGCGCCGTGCCGCGCGCGCGACCGAGGTCGCGAGGGTCTCTTGATCGAAGGGCTTCGCGAGGTACGACACCGCGCCGGTCTCGATGGCGCGGACCGCACCGTCGAGCGACGGGTCGCCGGTCATCAACAACACGGGGAGCTCGTCGTCGTGACGGCGGATCTGCTCGATCAGATCGAAGCCCGTCGACGTCGGCATGTGGACATCGCTGACCACACAATCGAACAGCTCGCGACCCTCTCGCATGGCGCCGAGCGCCGCGGAGACGCTCTCGACGTCGATGACCGTCCAGCCTTCCGTCTCGAGCTGACGGCGAACGGCGCGCCGAAGCGCCGGGTCGTCATCGACCACGAGAACTCTGCCTAGGGTGCCTTTCACAGTCACTGGGATCCCCTCCGCCTCCCTTGATCGGTAGTATATCGGACGGCGATGCGGGTCGAGGTCAACGAACATGAAGTCCGGCCAGTATCAGGCGATCCCCGACGGGTCGCGGACGTCGCGCTAGCCGCCGCGGTCCGGTCGCAGGCCGACGCGGTCTACCTCGAGCCCCATCCGGAGGGGGAGGACTCCTACTTGATGACGATCGAGCGCGGGGCGCAAATCCTCGCGACCGTCCCGCTCGAGGTCCAGCTCGGGGCGGCCGTGATCGCGCGGCTCGCGTTCATCGCAGACCTCGATCTCGCGGCCGCGCACGCCACCAGCGCGGTGGTGCCGGTGCGCTCGGGAAATCGCGAGGCCGAGGTCGTGATCACCATTCGCCCGGGCAGCGAGCTGCGCGCGGATCTCATGCTCGCCCGCACCCGCGGCAAGACCACGCTCGACTCGGCGCCCGCGATCGGTCCCTCCCCGGGGGACATCGTCGGCCAGTACAAGGTGCTCGAGTTTCTCGGCGAGGGCGGCATGGGGACGGTGTTCTCCGTCGAGCACATCGCGCTCGGCCGGTCGTACGCGCTCAAGGTCCTGCGCACCCGCGTGATCGAGCGCGACGCCACCGCTGCGCAGCGCTTCCTGCGCGAGGCCCGCACCGCCGCGCGCGTGCGCCACCCCAACATCGTCGATGTCTTCGATTTCGGGCATCTCCCCGACGGGCGTCCGTACTTCGTGATGGAGCTGCTCGAGGGCGAGAGCCTCGCGGATCGCGTCGCGCGGGGGCCGTTGCCGCCGCAGGAGGTCGTGCAGATCGCTCGTCAGCTCGGCGAGGCCCTCGCGGCCGCGCACGATCGCGGCGTGATCCACGCGGACGTCACGCCGTCGAACGCGCTGGTCGTCAAGACCGAGGATCCCAACGTGCTTCACGTCAAGCTCGTCGACTTCGGCCTGGCCGAGCTCGCCGGCGAGGGCATGCGCGACGAGAATCCGGAGTTCGTCCTCGGCACGCCGGCGTACATCTCGCCCGAGCAGCTGCGCGGCCTGGCGGCGACGGATCGCTCGGATCAGTACGGCCTGGGTGCCGTGCTCTACGAGCTGATCTGCGGCCACCCGCCGTACGAGCACGAGGATCTCCGCAAGCTGTGCATGATGCACATCCAGGCGCCGATCCCGCTGGTCGAGAGCCCGCACGGCCCGATGCCGCCAAAGCTCGCCGACCTGGTCACCACCTGCTTGCAGAAGACGCCACAGGCGCGGTTCCCCGGGATCCGCGCGCTGCTCGCCGCGCTCGACGAGATCGAGCGTGTCACCGACCGCCGGGGATGGAGGCGGTGGTTGTCGTCATGAGCACTCCCAAGCTTCCTCTGGTGATCTGCGTCGACGACGACGAGGCGATGCTCGGCACGGTCGTACGGTGCTTGAAGCGCGAGCAGATCGAGATCCGCTCGACGCTCTCGGCGAGTCAGGCGCTGGCGTGGATCTCGTCCGACGACGTCGCGGTGCTGGTCTCCGACTACGACATGCCGGAGATGACGGGGGCGCAGCTCGCAGGCCACGCCCGTCGCGTACGGCCCGAGACCACACGGATCCTGCTGACCGGTCAGCGCTCGCTCGAGACCGCGATCGACGGCATCAACCAGGGCGAGATCTTCCGCTTCCTCAACAAGCCGTTCGACAACGAGCAGCTGCGCGGTGCGGTCAACGCGGGCATCGTGCGCAATCGCGAGCTGCTGGCGATGTCCGGTGATCGCGAACGGCGCCAGCGTCGCGAGGCGCTGCGTGCCGCACTCGAGTCGGAGTACCCGGGGATCTCGAAGGTCGAGCGCAAGGTGGGCGAGGCCTACGAGGTGACGGGCGATCCGTGGACGGAAGCCCGCGAGCTCGCGCTCCCGGGGCTGACAGCGAAGCTGGAGATTCAATGACGCTGTCGCGACTCGGTCATCTGGACGAGTCGGGTCGGGTCTGTGAGGGTCATCCGCTCGACACTGGGAAGCTGCTCCAGCTCGCGGCGATCGGCGCGCGGGCGCCGAGCTTCAACCACGATATCGCGTCGAAGATCCAGGGCGTGATGATGGCGCTCGACGAGATCATCGAGCTCGCGGACGGCGAGCTCAAGGTGACCGCCGAAACGGCACAGGGCTCGATGGTCGAGCTCAACCAGCTGCTCCAGATCAATCGCGCCTTGACCAAGACGCCGGCGAACACGCCGACGCTGCTGCACGATCTGGTGGCGAAGGCCGCGACGCGCGTCGGCGTGACGCTGCGCGGAGCGAAGGCGGCGTGTGACGTCAACGTGGCGGTGCCGCTGATGACGCAGGCGCTCGCGATGGCGCTCGATAGCGCCGCCGGCGTCGAGCGCCGTCGAACCCTGGAGCTCGAGGTCAAGCTCGGCGAGCGCGTCGTGCTGGTGTTCCCGTTGGCCGCCTCCGCGGCTCCCGAGGGCGAGAGCCTCGCGATCGCGGCGTGGATCGTCGAGCGCGAGCGTGGAACGCTGCACTGCAGCGACAAGGCGATCACGATCGCGCTGCCGCTAGCCCAGTAGCGCCCGCTCGCCCTCGGTGAGCTCGTAGACGTCGAGCACGGCCTGATCGATCGCGAGATCGAGTGCGGGGTCCGCGCGAGCCAACCGCTCCTCGACGAGCCGCTCGAGCGAAGCACGTGCGATGGGTGAAGGGGTCGCGAGCGGCAGCCGCCGGATGTACGCGAGCTTCGGTCGCACCGAGCCGCCCAGCGCCGGCGGAAACCGCTGCCGCGCGTACCAGCCGTAGAGCGACGAGTTGAGCACCGCGAGCAGGTAGCGATCTTCGGAGGGCAGGATCCAGACCGTGGTGTCGGGCACGACGCCGCCGGGGATCAGCGCGCACGCCGGACCGGTCTGGATGTCTTGATAGACGAGGCGCGGCTGGTCGGAGGCAGCGAGCGCCCCGACGGGATCCTGGAGCTCCCACCACTGGTAGTTGCCGGGCTTGCGACCGGCCGCCCCACCACGGTGATCGACGGGCTTGGGCTGGAGCTCGTCGCGAAACCGCGAGAGGTGCGCGCCGATGGCGACGTGCCGTTCGAGATCGGTACCGCGATCGACGAGGAGGATGAAGCGCTCGGGCTCGGCGCATCGCCAGCGCCGGATGTCGCGACCCTTGAGGAACGGCTTCACCAGCTCGTCGTCGAGCCGGGCGCGGACCGCGGCGTCGACGACGAACGCGCGATTGCATCCCGTGACCACGCCGCGTGCAGGCCTCTCGGACAGCACGTCACCGAGGGCGGGCCAGCGTGCTTCGAGGCGCTCGATCAGCGCGCGCACCGCGGGATCGTCGATGTGCCACGGGGTGTCCCCGACGACGATCTCGACCCCGCGTGCCGCGAGCGCCGTCTCGACGTCACCGTCGATGGCGCGATGTCCTCGCGGGGTGGCGTTGCCACCGAGCGTGCCCCACGTGATGCACGGGAACGCCTCGGCCTCGGCGAACACGGGCAAGCGCGCGACATCGACGACGCCCTCGACGCTGCGCTGGTCCGAGAGGAACCCCCGCAGCGCGCGGCCGTACTCGACGGTCAGCCACTTGTTCGGCGTGATCATGCAGTAGCGCCCCCCGGGCCGCAGGATGCGATGCGCGAGCTCGAAGAAGTAGACGTAGAGATCGGCGATGCCGGTCGCGGTCTGCCAGCCGTCGAGCTTGGCCTTCAGCTGCTCCTGCCGCACGTACGGGGGGTTGCCGACGACGACATCGAACGTGCCCCAGGCGTGCGTCAGCGCATCGGCGACGACGAGGTTCGGGCATCCGGTGCGCTCGCGGGCGCGCTCGATCGCGCGTGCGTCGATGTCGGCACCATGGACGCAGCCCGCCGCGATGCGCCGTGCGTCTCGCACACCCGTGCGCTCGAGGGCGTCGGTGAGCTGTGCGATCACCTCGCCGACGAACGCGCCTTCTCCGACGGAGAAATCGCAGATCCGCAGCCCTCTTGGAGCGGCGAGGAAGGGCGCCAGCACCTTGCGCACCATCGGCGCGACCACGCTCGCGGGCGTGTAGACGACGCCGAGCGCCTCGCTTCGCTTGAGGACCGGCACTACTACTTGAGCGCGGCGAGCAGCTCGTCGATCGAGGGACGATCGGACGGCTTGTCGCCGACCTTGCGATACGAGATCGCACCGCCGGGCTCGACGACGAAGGTCGCGGGACGCGCGATGCCGGACCCGTAATCCTCGACGCCCCAGCCCGTGATCATCGTCAGCTCCGCATCGGAGTAGAGCTCGAAGCCGAGGCCGAGCTTGTCGCGGAACGCGGTGGCCGCCGCCGGATCTTCGTTGGACACCCCGACCACGATCGCCTTCGCATCGTTGAAGTCGCGGTAGTGCTGCTGCAGCTCGGCCATCTGCTTCTGGCAGTACGGGCACCAACCGCCGCGATAGAACACGACGACGACCTTCTTGTCGGAGTCCTTCGCCCACAACGAGGCGAGATCGAACTGGGTCCCGTCGCGCTTCTTGACGACCGATGCCGGAGCCACCGCGAGCGTGGTGTCGCGATCGACCTCGGCGCGCCCCGCGCGCTTGGGTTGCTTGTTGGGATTCAGCACGGGCGCGGGGGTACAAGCCACGAGCATCGCGACGACGATCATCAAAGCGCGCACGGCGCGAGTATACCCGCCCACCTAGTCCTGCTTCTGGGAGGACGGCGTGTTCGTGGTCTTCTGATACTCCTTGTAGGTCTCGATCGTCCCGTCGGTGAGAGAGCCGTTGGTGACCTGATCGCCGCGCCACCACGTGCGGTCGCCGATCCGCGACAGCTTGATGGCCTGGTCGAGGGTCGCCGCATATCGGACTTCGCCCGCCGGGGTGCGCACCGCGTAGACTACGCCTCCCGACGAGTTGGTGACCTCGAGGAGCGTCGTGCGGAAGCGCGTCGTGATGTTGCGGTTCTGCAGGTACTGCTCGACGCCGTTCACCCTCAGCTTTTCGAAGAACTTCGAGAGGCCCTCTCCGGCCGGCGAGTACGCCTCGATCTCGAGCTTCGTCGGATTGGTGTGGCCGTTGCGTGTCGCATCCTGCGTCAGCACGGTGGCGTCCTCGATCTCGAGGTTTCCGTAGTTCCACGGATGCGTGGCCTTGGTGAAGGACGGGTTCGGATCGAGCGCCTGGTTCTGCATCGCATAGGTCCGCGCGACCTCCTTCGAGACCACGGGCCGGACGTAGCCGTTCTCGTTGAGCAGCCGCATCGTCTCCTCGTAGGCGGTGTAGCGGCCGCGAACGGTGACGCTGGTCGCGATGATCGCGGGGTTCGAGGCGATCGCCTCCTGCAGGCTCCCGAACGTCTTGCCCCACGACAGGTAGCGCACCGTGCCGTCGGGCAGCGTCACCGCCGTGATCGCGTGCCCGAACTTCTGCGTCTGGGTGCCCGCGCCGCTGGTGCCGAGCGAAGCGTCGCTGCTGGCGGAGAGGGCTTCGCCGTCGATGATCACGATCTCGGCGCTCCAGCCGCGCTTCTCGGCGGCGATCGCGTTCTGGATCGCAGCCCACGTACACGAGCCGATCGAGCCGGCGCCCTCGTTGTGCGAGGCCTTCTCCGAGCGATCCGCGACCTGATCGAGCTCCTGCGCCGGCGCCAGCGTCGCCTTCTCCGTCAGCGCCGTGGTGGGCTTCGGGATCGGCGAGGCCTCGGTCTTCGTCGAGGTCGGCGTCGTCGTTTCGACGACCGGTGTCTTCGCGACGTTGGTGGGCGTCGCCTCGGTGGTCGGCTTGGTGACCGGCTCGTCGATGCGCGTCGAGGGCTCCTGCGTCGACTTCGTCGTCGGATTCTCTAGCGTCATCGGGTTCTCGCCGGACTTGGTGCCGAGCACCGCGCCCGACTTCGTCGTCTCGTCGAACCCGACGCCGAGCGGACCCTTCCAGTTCTTCGGCGTGTAGATCGGCTCGATGAAGTTCTGACCGACGGAGCTGACCACCGCGAACTCGCTGAACGGGATGCCGGTCGGCAGCTTGTCGTACGACACCTTGATGATGTCGGCCTGGCCGGCGAGCCCGAAGTCCTGCTGACCACCGAGCTCGAGGAGTCGCTTGGTCGGGATCGCGAGCGTGATGCCGTCGCCGTAGAACGGCGCGCCCTGCTTGAACCAGATCGCGTCGGCGTTCGCGCCCTGCTTGCCGAGCGCCTTGCCCGAGAGCAGCCCCTTGTCCATGATCTGCTGCAGCACGCTCGGATCGATCGTGGTGTACGAGACCTCGGGCAGCGACTGCGCGGGTTTCTTGGTCTGCGAGGCATTCGAGATGAAGTCGTCGCGCTCACCGTCGGAGAACTTTGTCTCGTTGGTCTCGTTCGCCTCGAGGATCTCGCTGGCGGTCATCGGCTTGTCGGCGGCCACGACGCTCTTGGTCACGGGCGTCTCCGTCGCGCCGCCTCCGCCCTTCGCGACGCGGTTCTTCCACTGCGCGTCGATGTACTGCGCGCCCTTGACGTCATCGGTGGCGAGCTTCGGGAACATCCGGCGCAGATCGTTCGCGAACTGCTCCTTCGTGAGTCCGGAGACGCTGCCGATTTCCTTGGTGTCGACCGTGATCACGTCGCCTTCATCGACCACCGCCGTCGGCGCGTCCTCGATCTGCTTGACCGTCGTGGTTTCGCCGGGAGTCTGCTGCGCCTCGACGAGGTTCTGCTTCGACGTCGCCGACGTGGCCGCGAGCTCGTCGAGCCGTGCCGTCATTCGCTGGATCTCGGCCTTCGGTGTCCCGGGCTTTTTGATCGCGGCCTGGAGTTGCGCGGTCTCGGCGTTGATCTCGCGCAGGGCCGCGACGTGCTGTTGCAACGCCGCGGCCACCTGCATCGCCTGTTGCTGCTGTTGCTGGCGATCGGTGACCGCCTTCGTCTGGTCGTAGGTATAGTTGTCCCCCTCGGTCTTGCGGTAGCCCGCCGGGGTCGCGACCTTGCTGTCCGCCAGATCCTTCACCGAGATCGGTTCCTGCGCCTCGATCGCCGTCATCACGCGCGTGCGCGCCTCGCGCTGATTCGCCTGCAGCGGCACGGCTTCGGTGTCCTTCTGGAGCGCACGATTCTCGGCTGCGAACAGTGCCGCCTCGCGCTGGGCAGGCTCGACTTGCGTCGCCGTGAATTCGTCGCGCGTCAGCCGTACCGCATTCGGAACCTTGGTGTTGCCGATCGATTCGAGGCTGCCGTCGGGCAACGCGCGGTAATACGTCTGCACGCCATCGACCTCGGCGACGAAGTGGCGCTGCGCCGCGGTCGTCTCGTTCGCTTGCGTCGGTTCCTGACGATACTGCGCGAGCTCACCGGCGACCGACACCAGCGAGTTTGCGGCGACCCGGCTCATGTTGACGTCCTTGAACGTCGCGTCCGCGGCCTTCCTCGCATCGCCACCGTCGGTGAGGATCTGGTAGCCGGCGGTGAAGTTCGATGACTGCACGACCTCCGTCATGCCCGCCGCGAAGAACGTGTAAACCAGCTTCGGAAGCAGCGTCTTGAAGCCGGCGGCACCACCGGGAAGTGCTCCGGCGATCGCGCTCTTCGCGATCGTGCCGCCATCCTTGTCGGCGTTCGCGAGTACGTTCAGCCCGCCACCGAGCGCGGCGGTTTGCGCCACACGCATCGTCGTCGAGGTCGCGGTCGTGGCGGCCGCCGCGCCACGACCGAGCAGGCCGATCAAGCCACCGGCACCCGCGGTGAGAGCGGTCTGGATCAACGCACCCGTACCGATCTGGATCAGCGACGCGCCGAACTCGCCGAGCACGGTCGCCGCGATCTGATGGTTCTTCGCGCTATCGGTCTCGAGCGCCGTCGCGGCATCGCGCAGGTTGGTCTGGATCAAGCCGCTCAGCGTCTGCCCGAGGCCCGGCAGCGGCATGGTGGTGACGAGCCCGGCCGGCGTGTACCCGTTGAGCTGCACTGCCCCGGCCGCCACCCGCAGGAAGAACGCGCCGGTATCCTCGGCGCCTGCGCCGATCGCACGGAAGATCGCTTCGTCGGTGCTGACGAAGTCGAACTGCTTGTTGTTCGCGCGCTCGACGTCCGAGATCACCCGCGGCGTCACGATCGCGAACGGGTTGCCGGCGAGGGCGTCGAGATCGTCGGCGAACTTGGTCTTGCCGGCGGCGAACGCCTTCATCTCCTCCGACTTGCGCTTGTAGTCCTTGAGGTCGGAGACACCCTCGCCGTACTCGGCAGCGAGCCCGGCTCGATCACCAGGAGTGATGGCGCGATCGGCTTGGTACTTCCACCCGTCGTAGCGCTCCTTGGCCTTCTGGCTCTCGAGCTCGAGCTTCGCGGCATCGTCACGCGCTTGCTGCGCGAGCTGGCGCAACCGATCGCGCTCGGCAGCGAGCGTGGTCTCTCCACTCGCCACACGGGTCTTCAACTTCTGGTACTCGGCGAGCCGCGACTGCATCGCCTGGACGCGCAACCGCCGCAGGTCAAACAGCTTCGTGTCGTTGGTCTTGTCGAGCAGTCCGGGCACGCTCGTCGTCGTGTTGTCGACGGTGCACTGCTCGAGGCTCGCCATCTCGATCTGACCATTCAGCTCGCTGATCTGGTGATCGAGCATCGCGACGTCGAACGCCTTCGGATCCTACGCGCTCGGCAGGATGACCTAGTCGAAGTAGTCTCGCGCCAGCGTGCACGACCAGCCACCCTCCTGGTTGACCGCATCCCAGACCTCGACCGAGGTCAGCTCGCGATCGCCGACGCTGAGCACGAGATTCGTCGACGCGAAGAACTGCGCGACCGTCGCGGACATCTGCACGGGCGCGTCCGCGTGCTCCTTGTTGTACTGCTCCGCCGCGCCGTTGATCAGGCTCGCGCCGATCGCGAGCTTCGCCGTTTCGGGCGTCACGCCCGCGAGCTGAGCCTGGGTGAACTGGAAAGGACCGTAGCTAGGTCCGCCGGTCGTGCCGTCCTTCGACGTAGCCTTCGCATCGCTCGTGACCGCCGCGGGAAGGTTGGTCTTCGTGTTGGTGCGAGTGGTCGTCGTCGTTTGCTTGCGATCGTCGGTGGTCGTTCCTCCACCGTTCGTTCGCTTGTGCGTGGACGCAGAGAGCGTGTACGCCTCCTGTTGATCGCCGGTGAGCGACGCCATCAGCTCGGCCTCGGTCAGCGGGATCCGCTCGTCGGTGCCGCGCACGAGTTGCTCGATCTCGAGTACGTCGAGCCCCGCCTTGCGCAGCTCGACGAGGGCCTCGACAGCGGGCTTCGCATTCGCGGTACCCGCGGCGCGATAGCTGCGCACGATCGCCGCGAGGGCATCATGCTTGGTCTCGGCGATGGCGGTCTTCTGGAGGTCCTTGAGTGCCGTCGGGAGATCGGTGCCGACCCGCTCCTTCAGCAGCGCCGTGTAGATCGCAGCCGCAGTCGCATCGAGTGCCTGCAGCGCCGGCAGCGCTTGGTCGACGCGAAACTTCGCACCGAGCGTACCGTTGGTCACGAACGCTTCGATCTGCGCGAGTTGCGTCGCGAGCTCGTGCAGGGTGCGACCGGTCGCGATCGCCTTGATCAGCGTCAGGCTGTTCGAGGGCGTCGCCTTGCCCATGCGGCGAAGCCCGGCGAACTGCCGCAGCATGGTCATCGCGTCGTTGCCAGTCTCGTCGAGTTGCCGATCCTTCGTCTTGTCGGCGGTCAGCCACGCGTTCGATTGCTGGTCGGCGGTCGCCTGCGTCGTCGCGGACGACTGCTGGTCGGCGGTCGCCTGCGTCGTCGCGGACGACTGCTGCTGATCGTCGGTCTGCTCCTGCCGCGTGTCGACGTCGCGATCGTTGCGGAGCTCTTTCTCTTTCCCCATTAGCGACGCTGACCCTTTCCGAGCACGCGACCCATCGCGCGGTACTCCCCGCGAGCGCCGCGAAGCAGATGCTCCTGACCGATCGGCGCGTCTTCTCCCGCGGCGAGGAACGCGCCGGCGAGCACCGCGTTGCGGATGTTCGCGCCCGACAGGTCTTCGAACTCCGTCGCGAGCTCGTCGAGATCGAGCGTCCCGTAGTCCGCGCGGTCGCTGAGCATCTGCTTCCACAGGCGCAGCCGCTCGTCGTACTCGGGCGGGCCGAACGTGATGTGCGCGGCGAGCCGACGGCGCAGCGCGGGATCGATGCTGGCGTCGAGGTTGGTCGTCAGGATGACCACGCCGCCGAAACTCTCGACACGCTGGAGCAGGTAGTTGACCTCGAGGTTCGCGTAGCGATCGACCGCGGACTTCACCTCGGCGCTGCGCTTCGCGAACAACGCATCGGCCTCGTCGAACAGCAGCAGGGCGTGCCCAGCTTCGGCGGCGTCGAACACGCGCGCCAGCTGCTTCTCGGTCTCGCCGACCCACTTGGAGACGATCTTCGACAGATCGATCTGGTAGAGGTCGAGCGCGAGCTCCTTCGCGATCAACCCGGCGACCATCGTCTTGCCGGTGCCCGGCGGTCCCGCGAACAACGCCGCCACACCGCTGCCGCGCGCGAGCTTGCTGCGAAAGCCCCAGCCGACGAGGACGCGATGCGAGAACCGCACGCGATTGACGAGCGCGGTCACGTCGTCGTTGGTCTCCGGCGACAGCACCAGCTCGCTCCACTGCTGGGTGACCTCGACGCGCCTGGCGAGCTCGCCGAGGCGCTCGGCGATGTTGTCGCGCACGCCGGAGACGACATCGCCGAATTCCATCAGCTCTCGTCGCGCGGCTTGCGCGTGGCGCTCGGCGGATCGCGTCGCTAGCAGGATCGCACCCGCCCCGAACACGTAGCGGGAGGCGACCTCGTCGAGCTGCGTCTCGGTCAGCGGCGCGTCGCGCAGCGCCTCGTGCCACAGCGCGCGTCGCGTTCCCGAATCGGGCAGCGGCCAGTGCTGGCGCACGGTGGTGACGGCGGTGGTGCCGAGGTCGATGCCGAGCGTACCGGCGGTGATCACCACCGGTCCGGCGAAGCTGCCGAGGAGCTGTGTGATGCCGAGCTTGATCTCGGGCGCGCTGTCGAGCCCATCCCACGCCGCGTCGAGGTTCTCGAGGGCGGGGATCGCGCGACGCAAGCCAGCCTCGCGGAGCAACGCTTGCACGGCCTCGAAGGCGGACTTCGCTCCGACGCGCTCGAAATCGAGTGCGACCAACGCGCGTGGTGCCGCAGCGCGGGCGAGGGCATGCGTGCGACCGCTGCCCGGCGATCCGGTGACCACGATCGCGACCTGCTCGTCGCGCGCGAACCACTCGGCGAGATGCTGCTGCACCTCGAGTTGCTCCGGTGACCACAACCCGTCGGTGGCGTCGGTGTGCACGCTGCCCGCCGTCGCGACCCACGGTTCGACATCTGCGACGCCACGCACATGATTCCACACCCGCACGGGCACGCGCCACGCGGTGCTCACCGTCGCGATGCCCGGCTCTTGCGGCACGAGGATCCCGGCGCGGCGCATCGGATGATCCGGTGCGAGCACCCGTAGCGTCTGCGCGATCGCGCGATCGTCGAGTCGCCACAGCAACGCATGGCTCGCCAGCGAGAAGCCGGTCCCAGGTCCAAACGCCGCGGCGGCATGCGCGGCGCAGCGCGGGTCGAACGCGGTGGCCGCGATGCTCCACACGAACCGCCACGCCTCGACGTCACCGAACGGAGCGTCGGTGATCTGCAAGCTCGCCGGGGGTGGGATCACCTTGCCGTCGGCGACCTTGAGCACGTTGAGCAGTGCGTCGCGGATCGCCGTCAGGTTCGCGTCGGGCATCCGGAGGGTGTTAGCAACCATCGCACCACCGCCGAGCGCGATGGTCCTCGCGTTGGACGCGCTCCCGCGTCGTGCCGGAGCCACAGTGTCGCCTGCCAGGATGCACTCGCTTCCAGCGTAGCATCCAGGGGCCGGCGCGATCTGCAGGCACTTGTTACCTGACCGAAACCCCGCTCAGACATTCGCGCAGCCACGCCACCCAGACGAGCTCTCCTTCGACGGATGAAGGTAGCTGCCCGACGAGCCTCACGGTGGACGCGGCTGGGGTTGACCTTGTGTGTCGTCGTCGGCGATCGCGAGGATGCCGAGAAGCTTCAAAAGACGCGTGCATATCCCCGCGCAGTTCGAGACCGCCAACGATGGCAAGGCGCGATCGCGAGTGGTCGACGGCAGGTAGACGACTGGGTTCCGTTCGCCGCCGACCGAAGGTTGGTGTACCCGGTTTGCAGATAACGAACGAGCGTGCGGCTTTCCTGATCACTCGGAGAGCTCGTCTTGACAAAGTGCACGATCGTTCTATTATGGTTCGCATGGCGAAGGGCGAAGAAACCAGAGCGACGATCCTGTCGCAGGCCTTCAAGCTCGCGAACGTGATCGGCGTCTCCGGCCTCACGATCGGCCGGCTTGCCGAGGTCACTGGCCTCTCCAAGAGCGGGCTGTTCGCTCACTTCGGCTCCAAGGAAGCGCTCGAGGTCGCCGTGGTCGAAGAGGCCGCGCGGCAGTTCGTCCAGGAGGTCATGGTGCCCGCGCTGGGCAAGCCTCGCGGTGAGCCGCGCGTCCGTGCGCTGTACGAGCACTGGACCACGTGGGGCGAGCGCGATGGTGGATGCTTCTTCGTCGGCGCGAGCGCCGAGCTCGACGATCGTCCGGGTGCGCCGCGCGATGCGCTGGTCCGTGCCAACAAGGACTGGATCGACGCGATCACCACTGCTTCACAGATCGCGATCACCGAGGGGCACTTTCGCTCCGACCTCGACGCGCGTCAGTTCGCCTTCGAGCTCTACGGCATCATGCTGGCCGCGCACACGTTCGGTCGGTTCCTCAAAGAGCGCGGCACCACCCGCCGGACCCGCGAAGCGTTCGATCGCCTGCTCGACGACGCTCATCCCGTCCCTTCCCGATAATCACTCCAAGGAGAAGCACAGCCATGCTCGACACGTCCAAAAATAGCACGACCGTTCGTTCTGGATCGGCGGGAATCAAGAAGGCATCCAGCCCTTCGACGCTGCGGCTCGTGCGCGCCGGCGTGCAGACCGCGTTCGCGCTGTCCGACGGCCTCGGCGCCAGCCTCGCCGAGCGGTTGTTCACGTCGCCGCGTCGCTACGCTCGCCCCGAGCGCGAGCGAACGATCCTCGCCACCGGTCGACCGTTCGAGGTCGAGGTCCACCTGCGCTCGCCGAGGTGGGCCGGTGCGACGACGACGATCGCCGCGTGGCGCTGGGGCAGTGGCCCCACCGTGCTACTCGTCCACGGCTGGGAAGGCCGCGGCTCGCAGCTCGGTGCGGTGATCGAGCCGCTCGTCGCCGCCGGGCTCTCGGTCGTCACCTTCGATGCGCCGGCCCACGGCGATTCGCCGGGCAGCCGTCTCTACCTCACCGACCAGGCCGATGCGATCGCCGATGTGGTCGCGGAGGTCGGGCCGCTGCACGCCACGATCTCGCACTCGTTCGGCAGCGCGGCGGTGTTGCTCGCGCACGCGCGCCACGGCATCGATGCGCCAATCAACGTCGCGATCTCTCCGAACGTGCTGATCGACGACGCGATCGCGCGCTTCGCGAAGCTGATCACGCTCGACGACACCGAGCGCCGCGTGTTCGAAGGTCACCTCGCGCAGGCGAGTGGCCTCGGGCTCGATGCGCTGGCGTTGTCCGCGCTGGTCACGGGTCGCGAGGCCGACCTGCTGGTGTTCCACGACCGCGAGGACAAGGAAGTCTCGGTCACCCACGGTGCCGCCCTTGCCGCGTGGTGGCCTGGCGCTCGCCTCGAGCTCACCGAGGACCTCGGTCACCGCAAGATCCTGCGCGACCCGAAGGTGATCGGCGAGACCGTCGAGTTCGTTCGCCGCGGCGTTCGTCCGCCGGTCTCTGACCTGGTTCGCGAGGTCGATCGCGCGTTGATCTCGGTCGAGCTCTAGCCCCTCGAGCAGGGGTAAGGCCGCGATCTGATAGGTGTTCAGCGATCGTCGACGTGCGGCCTGGTTGACAGGTGAGTTTCCCGCTGGTACCCATGCACTCCCTTTCCGGGGTCTTAGCTCAGCTGGGAGAGCGCCAGAATCGCACTCTGGAGGTCAGGGGTTCGATCCCCCTAGGCTCCACGGAAAAGAAAGCCCGCCGACGACCTCGGCGGGTTTTCTGCTATGCGAGCGCATGGCACGCGAGCGACTCGACAAGATCCTGGTCGAACGCGGCCTCGCGAGCAGTCGCGAACGCGCGCAGGCGCTGATCATGACCGGCGCAGTCCTCGTGCGCGGACAGCCCGAGACCAAGCCGGGCACGCAGCTGCCGCCTGACGTCGAGGTCAGGGTCAAAGGCGAGGATCACCCATACGTCTCTCGCGGCGCCCTCAAGCTGGTGAAGGGGTTGGAGGCGTTCGGCATCGATCCCACCGGTCTGGTCGCGCTCGACATCGGCGCGTCGACCGGAGGCTTCACCGACGTGCTGCTCCGCCGCGGTGCCACCCGGGTCTACGCGATCGACGTCGGCTACGGCCAGCTCGCGTGGTCGATCCGCAGCGATCCGCGCGTCGTCACGATCGAGCGCGAGAACGTGAGGAACCTGCCGCTCGAGCGGGTGCCCGAGCCGGCCGACCTCGCGGTGATCGACGTGTCGTTCATCTCGCTGACGCTGGTGCTGCCGCGGGTGGCCGAGCTGCTGCGCGCACCGGGTGACAAGCCGATCGTCGCGCTGGTCAAGCCGCAGTTCGAGGTCGGGCGCGAGCTGGTCGGTAACGGTGGCGTGGTGCGCGACGAAGCGACCAGGCTGAGTGCGATCGACAAGGTTCGCACCTGGGCCGCCGCGCACGGCTTCTTTGTGGGTGACTGGGTGGAATCACCGATCACGGGCCCGGCGGGAAACGTCGAGTACCTCCTCTTATTGAAGAGCCCGGCGTAGCGACGCAGGAAGTTCTCGTCGGTGTTCGCGGCGAAGTAAGCTTTTCCTCATGCGGAGGTCGGTCGATTGGACCGCGATCGAGAAGCTGTTGCTCGACGAGGCCACGTCCGGCCTCGCGGCGTTCGCCGCGGAGCATCCCGGCGAGGTGTGCTACGGCGCGGTGATCGAGGTCGCGGCTGGCGGCGGCTCCGTCCGGCTCCGTCTCAATACCGAGCAGCACCTCACCGCGCAGCATGCCGGCAGCGCGGTCGCGCCCGACGATCTGCGCCGGCGCTTTCTCCCCGGTGCCTTCGCCTTCACGATCCCGCTGACCGAGACCGTCGCGTTTCCCAGCGAAGCGATCGAGGCGCAGGTCGAGCACGATCTCGAGGATCCCGACGCCGCCGCCGACGATCCAAAGACCGCGACATCCAGGCTGCTCGACCTCGCCTGCAGGGTCGCCTTCTCGCTCGAGCACGGCGCGCTGACGACGCTCTCGCGCACGCCGGACTTCGCGCTCGCCGTCACCCGCGATCCGCGCGAGCCCGGTGAGAGGTCCGTCGCGCGCTACACGAGGTTCAAGAAGCAGCTCCGTGTGAAGCGGCGCTCGGACCCCGCACTGATCCCGAAGCCAAAGACCGGCGTGTAGCTCCAACGGCGCTCGAGCTCAGCGCCGTCGGTCGAGCACTCGGCCCGATTCAAGAAGCAGCGACGCGCACAGCGGTTCGTCAACCTTCGACCTACGAACGCCCGGTCGTCGTCGAGGTTCGAACAACGGTTCGCAACTTGTCGAGCTGGACGGCCGACTCTCGAACGATCGAGCACTCCCCCGTCCAAACTCCACACACGCCCGTTGGTACTCGATTCGAACAACGGTTCGGGTAGAAATCACCCGTACTCGAGGTTCGAACAGTAACTGGGCCACGTCCACAGAACCTACGAACGCCCGTTCGTCCTCGAGGTGCCCGTTCGTCCTCGAGGTGCCCGTTCGTCCTCGAGGTGCCCGTTCGTCCTCGAGGTTCGAACAACGGTTCGTAACTTTTCGAGCTGGTCGGCCGACTCTCGAACGACCGATCTCACTCGAGCCCCCCACGTCCAAAATCTACACACATCCGTTTCGTACTCGAGGTTCGAACAACGGTTCGTACCTTCTCGAGCTGGACGACCTCGATGAGGGGAAGGCCGCGAGGACCAGAGGAGTGCGAGGATCAGATGCCCGCGGCTCAGGTGACCGCGACGATCAGGTGACGGGTGGAGGTCCGTACGACAGCGCGACCCAGCGCGACAGGTTGTTCGCGGACCACCCGACGCCGTAGAGCCGCGGATAGATCACGCGAGGCTCGTCGCGGATCACCGCGTCGACGATGCGGCGCGCGAGCTCGATGGGATCGCCGGTGGGCGCGTAGCGCTTGAACAAGCCATTGCCGCTGTACGCCTCGCGCGCGCCTTGTTCGAGCGCCGACTTGACGGGGCCGGGATAGACGGTGACGACGCGAACGCCATACGGCGCGAGGTCCGCACGTGCGATCTCGGAGGCCATCGCGAGCCCGGCCTTCGACGCGCCGTAGTAGCTGCAGCCCTTGAGCGGCACCTTGCCCGCCATGCTCGCGACGTTGATGATCGCGCCATGCCGGCGTACGACCATGCCGCGCACGACCAGATCCTGCAGGCGCAGCGGTGCGAGCAAGTCGATCGCCATCAGGTCGCGCGCGTCGTCCCACTGCCAGCTCGACACCGCCTGCACGCGCATGATGCCCGCGCAGTTGACCAGCCCGTCGAGCGGAGCGGTCTTCGTGATCGCGTCGACCACCTCGTCGAGGCGCTCGACGGCACGCAGATCCGCGCCGTGAACCGAGCAGTTCCCGAGCTCGCGTGCGAGCGACTCGAGGACGATCGTCTCCTGCGGACGATCCAGCAGGGCGAGCCGCGCGGTTGGCCACAGCTCGCGCATCTGGCGCGCCGTGGCGCCGCCGATCGCTCCGGCGGCACCGGTGATCAGGATGTGGTCGAGCGCGAACGTGCTCACGACAGCCTCGAGTCGAGGCCGAACCACAGGACGTGGAGCTTCTTGGTCTCGGTCTTCAGCATCGCAGGACCGAGGAACAGGCCGGGCGAGACCTCGCGGATCTCGTCGTGGATCTTCCGGATGTAGCTCGGGTTCACGCGCAGGTCGTAGTCGAGGATCAGCGTCGGACGGCCATCGATCGCCGACGGGCCGAACGAGGTCTCGAACGGAAACAGGTTCTGGCGACCGAGGACGCTCGCGAGGTGGACGCGATTGTGGCCCTCGCCGCGCGCCTCGCTCTTCGCCTGGAACGACTTGCCTTCCCACACGAACGACCGTGCGGCAGTCCACTGGCGCAGAGGCTTCGCGAGCACTCCCGGCAGCCCGCGAACGGCGAGCATGCGCCCCACGAGCTTGCCGTCGGCGGCGTGCATCGTGGTCGACACCGTCGCCGCGCGATACAGCGCATCGAGCTCGTCGTGGGTGCGCGCTGCGAGCGTGTCGAGGGTGTAGAGGCTGTGGGCGGGGACGGAGGCCGTGCGAGTCGTGGGCGTCGTTTGCATGGGAGGTCCTTTGCGTTCGAAAACGAGAGGTGGTGACCGGAGCCAGGAACAGAGATCAGCGCGAGCGCGTGCGCGGGAGTCCGGGGGCGATCATTCGCCAGCAGGCGTGACCGGCTTGCTCGATCCGCGATGTGTCGAGGGTCAGGTAGCCGAGGCGACCCGCCTTGATCAGCCCGACAAAGGCGCCCCATAACAGTGCGAACAAGATCTCGACCGGTGCCGTCTTGTCGGTGGGCGCGGTGGCGCGGTCTCGCAGGTGCTTGCCGGCGATGAACAGCGGGCCGAGCACCGATAGCTCGACCTGCCGACTCTCACCGTCGAGATAGGGCGAGTGGTCCTGCATCTCGAGGAAGCGAAAGCCATCCGGATCGTTCGCGGCGAACGAGGCGAGCCGCCGCCAGAGCTCGTTGAACCAGCGCTCGGCGTCCTCGGTTCGAAACGACGTGGGCGCGCCGAGCCCGTCGAGCAGCGTAGCGCGAAGGCGCAGCTTCGCATCGCGATAGACCTCGTTGACCAGCGCTTCCTTGTGCTCGAAGTAGCGGTACAGGGTCCCGGTGCCCACCCCGGCAGCTTCAGCGACTTCCGGAACGGACGTTCCGTGAAAGCCTCGATCCGCGAACACTCGAAGCGCGGCATCGAGGATCAGGCGTCGCTTGTCGTCGACGAGTGGACGGCCGCGACGAGGGCGGTCAGTGGTGTCTGTCGACGAGGCCATGGCCTTCGACACGCGGACCTTGGAGGCGCCCGACTTGGCCCGTTCACTCGAGGCGGTTGGCTTCGGACGTGCTGTTCGCCTCCGGCCTGCGCCCTGTTTATCGGAGTGAACGTTCATTCCGAAATGAATACGACGCCCACTCGGATTCGTCAAGCCGATTCCTGTGGTCGCCCCCGACGGTCCTCGTCACGACCCTTGTCACGACCCTCGCCACGACCCTCGTCAGAGCCGAATCCAGCGAGCATTCGGTGACGCGAGCACGTGCTCCCCACTCGATGTCGTGGCTGGAGGATGTGCCCGCACGATGCAATCGGAGGCACGGCGGCGGATCCCGAGCACGCGTGCGTCGCTGGATCGGAGCTCGCAGATGCACTCCGTGGCCTCGCCATGCCATGAGCCGCGAGAGTGATGGCCGATCGAGCCGTCCGCTGCGACGCACGCGACCGGACGTGATGATCCTGCGACGGCGTGCGACCGGCGTTCCTGGACATGTCGCGCGCCGAGAAGTTGCGAAAAATCCGCTCGCGGCAGGCAACCCTCGCTTGGGTCTCACTCGCGGGCAACAGCGGTCAGCTCGTCGACGTTGCACCGAATTCATCGCCGTAGTAACTGCGCTGGATGCACAAGCTCGGGAAGCAAGCGATCGTCGTCGGAGCGCTGTTAGTCGGCGCTGCCTGTGGCGGCGGAGGAGGTAAAGGCCCAGCCGGACCCACGGGCGGACCCACGGGGGAGACGGGCGGCCCCGTCGACACCGCGGGTATTGGAGGCACCGGCGGCACCGGCGGCACCGGCGGCACCGGCGGCACCGCGCCCGTCGCGGGAGCCAAGAAGGCCGTCTATGCACCGCCGTTGATCGCGAGCCCGCTGCCGAATGATCCGGCGAAGGTGACCATCCACCGGCTGTCGAACGGCATGACCGTGTACATCAGCCCCGATCCGCAGGAGCCGTCCGTGGTGGCGCACGTCGTGGTCCGCGCCGGTAGCGCGCAGGATCCACAGCGCTCGACGGGCCTCGCGCACTACCTGGAGCACATGCTGTTCAAGGGCACCTCGGCGCTCGGCACACTCGACTACGCGAAGGAGAAGCCGCACCTCGACAAGATCGAGAAGCTGTACGCGGACCTTCGCAAGCCCGGCGCGAACCGCCCGGCGATCCTCGCCGAGATCGACAAGGAGACGCAGGCCGCGGCCGCGTTCTCGGTGCCGAACGAGCTCGACTCGCTGTACTCGCGGATCGGCATCACCGGGCTCAATGCGAACACCCGCGAGGACTCCACCGTCTACGTCACCGAGGTCCCGAAGAACCGGCTCGGCCAGTGGGCCAAGGTCGAGGCCACGCGCTACATCGACCCGGTGTTCCGCCTGTTCTGGCCGGAGATCGAGGCGGTCTACGAGGAGAAGAACCGCAGCATGGACAACCCGGTGTGGGCGGTCCAGGAGGCGTTCTCGAAGACGCTGTTCCCGAAGCACGGCTACGGCTGGAGCAGCGGCATCGGCGAGATCGAGCACCTCAAGTCGCCAGCGTATGGCGACATGGTCGATTTCTTCAACCGCTACTACTCGCCGGGCAACATGGCGATCCTGCTCTCGGGTGACGTCGACGCTTCGGTGTTGCCGATCCTCGAGAAGGAGTTCGCGCCGTTCAACCGCGCACCGGGCGCCGCCCAGGATCCGGGCGAGCTGCCGAAGCTGACCGCGCGCACCGAGATCAGCGTCAAGGTACCGGCGGAAGAGGGCGTCCAGCTCGGCTGGCAGCTGGTGTCGGCGTCGCATCCCGATCGCCTCGCCCTCGAGCTGATGGACCTGATCCTGCTCGACGGTCAGTCCGGCATGCTCGCCCGCGAGCTGATGCTCACCCAGAAGGTCGCGGACGCGGGGTGCAGCCCGACGTTCCTGCGCGACAGCGGGTACTACGACCTGCATGCCGATGCGCTCGATGGCCAGTCGCATGCGGAGCTCGAGAAGTTGCTGTTCGGCGTCGTCGAGAAGCTGCAGCGCGGAGAGTTCACCGACAGCGACGTCGCCGCCGCGATCCTGACCTACGAGATCCAGAACCAGCAGCAGCTCGAGTTCAACCAGGGCCGCATGGCGATGATGGAGAACTCGTTCCTGCTCGGCGAGCAGTGGCCGGACGTGGTCTCGAAGATCGATCGCATGAAGAAGCTGACGAAGGCCGACATCCTCCGTGTCGCCAAGCAGTACCTGACGAAGGAGATGCTGGTGCTCAAGAAGGTGAAGGGAAAAGCCGACACCCAGAAGATCGAGAAGCCGTCGATCACGCCGGTCAAGGTCGACCCGAGCCGCCAGACGCCCTACGCGAAGTCGATCCTCGGCATGACGGTGACGACGATCGAGCCCGTCGCGATCGTCGAGGGTAAGGACTACGAGCGCGGCAAGCTCGCGACCGGCGAGCTGATCGCGGTCAAGAACGCGCGCAACAACCTGTTCGCGGTGTCGTTTCAGTACGACTACGGTCGCGCCGACGACAAGCTCGCGTGCCTCGCACTCGACACGCTGAAGTTCACCGGCGCCGGCAAGCGCAACGCCGAGCAAGTCGCGCGCCATCTCCACGAGCTCGGCCTGTCGATCGACACCGGTTGTGACAAGGACAGCGCGTCGATCAGCCTGTCCGGGATCGATCGCAACCTCGAGGCCGGCATCACGCTGCTCCGCGAGTGGCTCGCCGATCCGGTGATCGAGGACGCCACGGTCAAGGCGCGCGTCGCGACGAACCTCACCGAGCGCGCGAACTCCGTCGGCTCGCCGCAGGTGGTCGCGCAAGCACTTGCCTCCTACGCCCGCGACGGCGCCGAGAGCGGCTGGCTCGTGCTGCCGAAGAACAAGGATCTCGAGAAGGCCACGCCGGCCCAGCTCAAGAAGCTGCTCGCGCGCTATCTCGACACCAAGCACAAGACCACGTACTTCGGCCCGCGCGGCAAGGACGCCGCGACCGCACTCGTCCTCGGCAAGGGAACGATCGCGACGAAGCCGACCAAGCCGTACAAGTTCCGCGCGGATCGCAAGGTGTTCGCCCTCGATCAGGACACCAAGCAGATGCAGATCAACATGACGTGGCCACGCGGCGTCGGGAACGACAGCGATCGCGCCTTCGGCACGGTGTTCAGCGAGTACGCCGGCATGCTGCTGTACCAGGAGGTTCGCGAAGCCCGCGGCCTGGCGTACACGGTGCGCGGCGGCTACCAGCCGAGCTTCCGCAAGGTCGATGACTCGGCCACGGTGGCGTACGTCGGGACGCAGGCCGACAAGACCCACGACGCGATCGATGCCGTGCTGTCGACGCTCGTGGTCAAGATCGACGATCAGCGGTTCACGGTCGCGAAGGACACGCTGGCGCAGAACCACCGCGTCGATCGGATCGCGCCGCGGTTCATCGCGAACACCGTGTTCGCGTGGCAGGAGGCTGGCGACAAGACCGATCCTCGCGACGCTCGCAACAAGCGCGCCCTCGCCGTCGACAAGGCGGCGCTCGAGAAGTGGATCAAGGAAGCCGTCGCGAAGAAGCGGATCGTGTCGATCGCGGGCCCGAAGAAGAGCCTCGACGAGGCGAAGCTTTCGAAGCTCGCGCCGATCACCTGGGTCACGAAGGAACAGGTCTTCGGCTACTAGTCCTCGAGCACGCGAGTCTCAGCACGTCTGGGCTCGCTCGCTGACTCGACGGAGCTCGCGCGAGCTCGCGGCGATCACCTGTTCGCAGGACCTGATGTCAGCCCATGGCGGTCACGCCCGAGCGCGCTCAGAGGTCCCGAGCGAGCGAGAGGAACTTGCGCTCGCTCGCGATCCCCGCCGCCTTGTCGTAGAACGGCCGCGGTCCGATCCACGCCACTTCGCAGAACGCATGCTCGAGGCTGACATCGATGAGGCAAGCGAGCAGGACCGCTTCACCGAGGCCCTGGCCGCGGTGTGCGGGCCACGTGCCCGTCGGTCCGAACCAGCCGAGGCCACGGTTGTTGCCGTCGTGTGCGGCGAACGCGCAGTACGCACCGTCGCGCAGCGCGACGTGGACGCCGCACGGATCGTGACCGAGCGCGCGCTCGAGCTCGAACGGCCACGCACCGCCAAACTCTCCACGCACGGCGTCGAGGAGAGCCGTCTCATCGGATCGTGCGCGCCGGACCTCGTAGCCCTTCACACCCGCCGCGGTGACCAGCTCGGCAGCTCGTTCCGCCGTGACGCGCGGGTTGCTGCGAACTGCGAGCAACACGTTCTCGCGCGTATCACCTCGCTTGTAGCCACGCTTCTCGAGCCAGCTGATCGCGTACGTGTTGCGCTCGTCGACACCGGGCGCGAGGTAGTTGCCCGGCTGATCGAGCACCCGCAGTCGCGTCTCTCCCGCGGTACTCGCGTGGGCCTCGCACGCTGCGAGTAGCGCCGCGCCCGCACCCTTGCGTCGCGCATGCGGGACCACCGCGACCAGCCGCAGCCACTTGCTCGACACGGCGGCAACACCGACGAGCTCGTTGTCGATCCACGCACCGAACGCGATCGCCGGCGCGGAGGGGCCAGGCTCGAACAGCTTCTCCTCGGCCACTTCGGTCGCGCGATCGAAGGCGCACGCATCCGCGAGCACGAGCTCGGCTTCGGTGAGGTGGTTGCGTTCGAGGGGAGCGACTCGCATCGTTTCGTCTCTAGTTCCAGGTCATCTCGGGACAGCCGTCGCGCCAGCCCGAGGGAGGCGACTCGCATCTCAGTTCCAGATCATCTCGGTACACACATCGTGCCAGCCGGTCTCGACGATCACCGAGCTCGCGAGCGAGCCGATCTGTTCGAGCAGCGTCCTCGTAGGAGGCGCTCGGACGGGTCGGCGCTCGACGATGCTGCCGGGAACGAACGGGGTCCGCACATCGAGCGTCACCGCGCGATCGCGAATCCAGGGTTCGACGGCCTGGAACGTGTCGAGCCCGTCGAGCGTTCCACGCGGGCCATCCAGCCACGATGGCACCGACCGCCACACCCGCGCGCGATCGAAGCGAGTCTCGAACCGCGCCACGCTCGCCGGCGACACCTGCGTCTGCGCGAGCAGGATGCGCTCCAACTGATCGACGCGGCAGCTCGAGGAGCCACGCCACGTCGGTCCCGTCGCGGTCCCGCGATCGGGCGGTGAACGACAGCATGCGCGGCCACTCGGCCGTCGTGATCCGAGGCGCGAGCAAGGGTGCGAGACCTGCCGTCAAATCGATCGCCTCGAGCCGCTCGATGCGCGCGAGCGCGTTGCGTCGGCGAACGACATCTTCGCGGCAGCCGCAGCCGCAGCCGATCTCTTTGCGATCGACGTCGCCGGCTTCTTGGCCTTCGCCATCACGCGCACGGTACCATCTGCGCATGCGCGCCATGCTGCTGTGCGCCGGACTGTCGACGCGCCTCGGCGCGCTCGGTGCGGAGCGACCGAAACCGATGTTGCCGGTGTGCGGCTTTCCGATCCTGGCCTACGGCATCGCCAACCTGGTCGCCCACGGCGTGCGCGACATCGTGATCAACACGCACCACAAGGGCGATGTGATCGAGCGCGAGATCGGCAGCGGCGCGCATCTCGGCGCGCGCGTCCAGTACATCCACGAGCCGCAGCTCCTCGGCACCGGCGGTGGCCTCAAGCGCGCCTTGCACCTGCTCGATCCCGAGGGCACCGACGAGCCGTTCCTCTCGCACAACGGCAAGCTGATCTTCGACGTCGATCTGACCGCGCTGATCGAGGCCTTTCGAAGCGCCCGCGACACGCTCGGCATGATGGTCGTCAAGCCGGTGCCCAACGCGAAGGAGTGGGGTGCGGTCAACGTCGTCCCCGACGAGCAGGGTCACAAGATCACCGACATCCTCGGCGATGGCGGCCACATGTTCTGCGGCGTGCACATCACCCGCCCGTCCGTGATGCAGCGACTCCCCGCCGGCGAGTCCGATTCGATCCGCCAGGGCTACCTGCCGTGGTTGCGCGCCGGTGAGCGGGTCGCCGCGTTCGAGCACACGCACGGCTACTTCGCCGAGCACTCCACGCCGGAGCGCTACCTCGAATCGAATCGTGCGCTGCTCGCCGGCGAGCCCTTGCGCCACCCGCCGGGTCGCCTGGTCGGCGTCGATCCCACCGCGCGCATCCATCCCGACGCGATGCTGGTCGGCCCCGTGAAGATCTGCGCAGGCGCGAGGATCGGTCCGGTGACGATCGGCCCGAATACCGTGATCGGTGAGCACGCTGTCGTCGACGTCTCGCTCGCGAACACCGTCGTGTGGGCCGGCGCGCATGCCACCTCGGCGTCGGGGCCGATCATCACGTGAGCGCATATCGCGAGCGCATGCTGAGCTGCCCGCGCTGCGCGATCGAGCTGTCGCGCGAGGACGCGCGAGAGATCTGGCGGTGTAAACGCTGTGCAGGCGCACTGGTCGCCGTCGAGGAGCTGATCGCGGAGCTCGTGAGATTTGCACCGGCGCTGGTTCCTCCTGAAGGTGTGCGCGGCATCACCACGATCGGTCGCTTCGGCGAGCGGCTCAGCTGCCCCACGTGCTCGGATCCGATGGAGCCGGTGTTCCTCGGCAGCGTCGAGATCGATCGCTGCTATCACGATCAACAACTGTGGCTCGATGCGGGTGAGCTCGGGAAGATCCTCGATCGCGCGCGTACGCAGGTGACCGTCGAGCGCCGGAGTTGGTTCGCCCAGCTCGTGCACGGGCTGTTCGGCTAGATGTCCGCGCTCACGAACGTGTACTGCACGTTCTCCTGTCCGCGCCTGCTATTCGTGCTCGGCATGGTGCCGCACGGCGTTCCCACCACCGATCCTGGCCAGCGCGTCGCCGAAGCCGCGCAGATCCTCCTCGCCCGAGCCCTGTCTCGTGACGTCTCGCTCGTCGACGGCGAGCTGTTCGTCGAGCTCCACGATCCGATCGAAGCGATCGTCGCCGCGCGCGATTACGATCTCTACCTCCAGCGCTGCATCGCCTCGGGTGCGGCGATCGAGCTGCTTCGCGAGCCCAATGGACCGGCGCGCGAGACCTGGAGCTGGCTGTGCAAGAAACTCTCGATGTCGCCGCACCAGACGTACCCGCACGGGCTCGTCAAGCTCGGCGTCGGCCGTCACTCACTCCCCGAGGACGCCGGGTTCCTCGCGAGCGAGCCGGGCATCGCGCTGTGGATCGTCCCCGCCGAGGGCCTCGATCACGTCGTGCGCCTCGAGCAGACGACGAGGATCAGCTCGACCTACGCACACGATCCGGGCGACATCACTCTCGTGGACGGCACCATCGACCATGGCCACTGCCAGATCACGCAGCGCGACGGACTCTGGATCGTCGAGGATCGCGGCTCGTCATCGGGCACGTTCTGCGAGGGCAAGCGCGTCGCAGATCGACGGTTACTACCCGGCACGATGATCCGGATCGGTGCGAGCCTCGTCGTCGTGCTGTCGGTTCGCTAGTTCCCGATGCCCATGCCGCCCTTGATCGGCGGTGCCGCTTCGCCACCCTGCCACTTCGCGAGCTGCAGGTTGCTCATGAACTTCATGCAACCCGAGTCGTCGAGCCGGAACACGGCGCGAGCACAGGTGATCATGTCGGGGTTCCAGTGATCGGCGCGGCAGTGCCGCTCGAACTTCTCCGACGACGAGGTCTGCTGCTCGTGGATCGCCGCGAGCTCCTCGACATCCGTGGTCTGCCCGGTGCGCTCGGCCCAGTACTGCTTGATCCCGTTGCTCACCGTCGAACAATCCGCGACGGGTGGCTCGCTCCTGCCGCAGGCGGCGAGCAGGAGCACCCACCACTTCACGGGCAGCCCTCCGCCGCCAGCTTCGCCGTCTTCTCGATGCACGATCTCACCGTCTTGCGCACGCTGCCGGCGGCCTGGACCGCATCCTCGCGATCTGCCTTCGGGTTCGCGGCGAGCCGCTTCGCGACGCCGATCGCGTCGGGGATCGCCTTCGACAGCGCGCAGTCCTCTTGCTTCGCCGGCACCTTCTCGGCGCACGCGCAGACCTTCGCCACGTACTCGTTGCACGCGGCATCCGCGCGCTGCAGCTCCGCCGGCGGGAGCAGCGCAGGCAGCTCGTCGACCGGCGCGGGCGGCGCTTCGCTCTTGCTGCACGCCACCATCAGCGCGAGGATGACCCACCTCATCCGGCCTCGACCCTCGCGAGCACCACGGAGATGTTGTCGACGCCGCCTTCTTCGTTCGCCGCGGTGATCAGCCGCTCGACCGCGCGATCGAGATCCCGCTCGGACATCAGGATGTGCTGCATCTGGTCATCCTTGACCATGCCGGTGAGGCCATCGGAGCACAGCAGGAACGTGTCTCCGGTGTGTGGCTTCTCGGACATGATGTCGACCTGGACGCTCTCCTTCATGCCGAGCGCGCGCACGATCACGTTCTTGTGCGGCCAGTTCTCGGCTTCTTCGGGCGTCACGCGCTTCATCCGGATGTAGTCGTTGATCAGCGAGTGATCCTCGGTGAGCTGCGTCAGCTCGGTGCCGCGCGAGCGATAGCAGCGACTATCTCCAACGTGACCGATCACCAGCGCGTCGTCGAGGAAGTACATCGCGACGCAGGTGGTCCCCATCCCCTTGAACCGAGCCTCGCGCTGCGAGCGCTCCCAGATCTCGAGGTTCGCCAGCATGATGCCGGTGACCATCCGGTTGACGTGGGTCCGCAGGTCGCGGTCCACCTTGTACGGCCAGGTCAGGGTCTGCTGCTTGGCCGTCTCGGCAAAGTGGTCGTTGATCAGCTCGACGGCGAGCCTGCTGGCCACCTCCCCGGAGGCGTGGCCACCCATCCCATCGGCGACGATCGCCAGGCGTTCGTTCTCGGGGAGAGAGATCGAGTCCTCGTTGTGATCGCGTTTGCGCCCGATATTGGTCGCGCCCGCGAACCGGACTCGCATCCCGTCGAGCGGGAACGACGTCGACATGCAAGCGCAAGTGTAGCTCACCCGCCGTCACACGAGCCACTGACTGACAGGTGGGAATACCCAGGGGGTTTGATTGACTCGGCCCGAGGGTTTTCTATCCTCGTACATTGATGTGGGGCTACGCCGAAGGCAACGAGGGAGCGATCGCCGTCGTGGTGGGTGCGATCGTGCTCGCTGCGGTGGGGTACGTGGTCTCCCGGATCATCAACCGGGGTAAGAAGTGACCGAGCTGGCCCGGGGCGGCGTTGCCGACCGGCCCTGGGGCCTGACGCTCGGCGCGCTCGGCCTGCGTGGCCTCACCGGTCAGCTCACCCTGACGTCCGACGGCAAGCGCTACCACGTGGCGTTCGAAGGCGGGGCCGTGGTCGGGGCAGCCTCGCCGCTCGCCTCCGATGCCGCGGTCCGGCTCGCGATGACCGGTGGCTTGTTGTCGTCGAGCCAGGTCGCCGACATCGTGCGCCGCCACCAGGCGAGCCCGCAGCGCGACGAGGTCGACCTGATCGCCGAGCTGATCCGGCTGTCCCCCGACCAGGCGATGAAGCTGCGCCGCCGCGCCGTGGCCCAGCGCGCCGCCCGCACGTTCTCGCTCGATCGCGGCGAGTTCGTCGTCGACGATCAGGTGACGCTGCCGATCTACCCGGGCGCCGAGCTCGACGTTCGTGCCGTGATCTTCCTCGGGGCGAAGACCAACCTCTCCGAGAAGCGGCTGTCCTCCGAGCTCGCGATGTTCGGCGCCATCTTCAAGCTGCGCGAGGACGCGGTCGTCGACCTCCCGCAGTACGGCTTCGCGCGAACCGAGGACAGCGTGCTCGATCTCCTCGAGACCGGCGCCGCGCTCGCCGACCTCGAGAAGATGGGTTCGGAGGCACATATCGTGCGCGCGATGGTCTACGCGCTGATGTCGTGCAACGCGCTCGACGGTAGCCAGGCGAAGGCCCGCCCTCAACCGGTGCAGCGTCCCGCCGAGCAACCGCAGGCCCGCCCTGTGGCCACGCAGCCGATGCAATCGCTGCCTCGCCTCGAGACCGACTCCGATGCGATCGATCTTCCCACGTTTCGGCGGGACCTCGACTCGGTAGGTACCGTCGACGGCACCTACCAGCAGCAGCTCGACCACGGCGAGACGATGCGCCGACCGACCCACCTCGACGCCCCGACGACCCGGGTCATGGTGTCGCGACCCAAAGCCGTCGCGCACACGGACCCCGCGCAGACCAGCGAGGTCAAGGCCCTGATCAAGAAGCACCTCGAGCTGCTCCGCAAACGCGCGGATCACTACGCGCTGCTCGGCACCCACCTCGACGCGACGCCCGACGAGATCCGCAAGGCGTACTTCGCGCTCGCGCGCCAGCTCCACCCGGATCGGCTATCTGCACTCGACATCGCCGACGAGGCGAAGGAAGCGCAGCGGCTGTTCGCGGAGGTCAACACCGCGTTCGGCACCCTGTCCGATCCGATCCGCCGCCAGGACTACACGAACATCCTGCGTCGCGGTGGTGCCGCCGCGG
Organism: Deltaproteobacteria bacterium; assembly: GCA_031385555.1. Lineage (GTDB taxonomy): Bacteria > Myxococcota_A > Polyangia > Haliangiales > Haliangiaceae > JABFXX01. Next base: position 51,836 of record JANNBP010000415.1, read on the forward strand.
TCGCCGCCGAGCAGGCGCGCGCCGAGGAGATGGCGATCCGGATCCTCGACGCCGAGGAAGCGTTTCGGAGAGGCGAAGCCGCGCTGCGTCGCGATCAGTTGCCCGTCGCGATCCAGGAGTTCTCGCACGCCCTCCAGCTCAATCCCGAGGAGGTCGATTACGTCGCGGCCCACACGTGGGCGGAGTTCTGTGCGTCGCCCGACAAGGTGCAGCTCGCGCAGAAGACGCGCACCACGCTCGACCGCGCGATCGCCAAGTCGCCACGCTCGGTGTCGCCCCGGTTCTATGCGGGGCGCGTGGAGCGCATGCTCGGGCGCGATGCGGATGCACTGCGGCACTTCCAGGACGTGCTGCGGATCGAGCCGCACCACCGCGAGGCCACCACGGAGGCGCGCGTCATCGAGCAGCGCCTGGCCGCCCCGCCCAAGAAGCGCTGAGGCGACCTAGTCGTCGGAGTTGCCGACGAGATCGCCACGCCACGTCGAGATGGACTCGGCCAGCGCGACGGCGTCCTCGCCGCTCAGCGTGATCGCCGCGTGCTTCTTCCACGCGTCGCGGACCTTCTGTAGCCGGATCAGCGCGAGCTTCCCGGGCTTCCACGTGCCGTCGGAGGCGCGCTCCTCGTAGATCATCGCCACGGTCGCCCACGCACCGCGCTCCATCACCTTGCGATGCAGCACGCGCCGCACCTGCTCGCCATCGACCTCGAGGTCGTAGGTGACCTCGTCGAGCTCCGCGACCAGCATTACGGCTCGATCTCGAGCTCGGTGATCCGCGCGTCGGCGGGCCCGACGTGCGCGCGCACGGTCGCCTTGACGTCGCGGGTCACCCCATCTTGTTCGATCCGGATCGACAGCTCCTCGCCGATCTCGAACAGGAACGGCGAGCGCACGCGGACGAGGTCCGCCTCGACGTTGCCGAGCACGTCGAACACGTCGTGCGGCGTGCTCGCGTCGAGCACCAGCACGCGTGGCGCTGATTCCTTGGCCGCGGCGGGGCTCGTCGTCATCGCGTCTCGTTATCACATGTCGCTAGTTGCCCCCTCAAGCGGTTACGGCGCGCCCGGCCGTGGGTTACCCTGCTGGCCGGACCACCACGCATGCTCAAGCCGGTCGAGAAGCAACGCGTTGCCGAGGAGATCGCGGAGCAGCTGCGGTCCCTGATCCTCGGTGGTCAGTACCCGCCTGGCTCCAAGCTGCCGCCCGAGCGCGAGCTGTCGAAGCGGCTGCGGGTCAACCGTGCCTCGCTGCGAGAAGCCCTCAAGAAGCTGGAGCATCTGGGCCTGGTGCGGATCCGCCAGGGCGACGGCACGCGGGTCCAGAACTTCATGGAGACCGGTGGGATCGAGCTGGTCCAGCACCTGCTCCCGCTCGCCGCCGGTGGCAAGCCCGAGCTGATTCGCGACCTGCTGGAGTTCCGCCGGATCTTCGGGCGGGAGCTGTCGCGGCTCGCGGCCGCACGCAACACGGACAAGGAGGGCCACGCGAAGCTGCGCGCCCTCGCCGACAAGGCCGACGCGGTGACCGGTGCGCTCGAGCTGTTCGAGCTCGACTTCGACTTCTACGTGGCCATCGCGGCGATGTCAGGGAACCAGGTGATGCTGCTCCTGCTCAACACCGTGCGCGACGGCGTGCGCAGCTTCATGCCGTTCCTCGCGAACCTCGCCGCGCCCGGCGATCAGGTCCGCCGGCATCACCGGGAGCTGATCGCGGCACTCGAGAAGGGCGATCCGATCACCGCGGCCCGGATCTCCGACGAGTACTTGAAGCTCGGCTCCGAGCTCGCCGGCCGGCTCGGGAAGGACAAGCCCGAGCTCCAGCCCAAGCCGCTCCCGGGCGAGTAAATGGGGAGTAGATGGCGCTGACTCGAAAAGAGGTCGAGGAGATCGCGTTGCTCGCGCGCCTGCATCTCGACGGAGAGGAATTCGAGCGGATGCAGGGGGAGCTCGGCGCGATCCTCGAGCACTTCCAGACCATCGCCGCGGTCGAGACCACCGGCATCGCGCCACTCACGCACGCGGTGGCGATCGAGAGTCCGCTGCGCGCCGACGAGCCGCAGCCCCCGCTCTCCGTCGAGTACGCCTTGCGAGGCACGGCCAGGCGTGACGGTGATCTGATCGTCGTCCCGGCGATCATCCCGGGAGCGCGCGATGAGTGAGTGGTGCGGCGTCGAGTACGTCTTGCGAGCCAGGCGTGACGGTGATCTGCTCGTCGTGCCGGCGATCATCCCGGGAGCGCGCGATGAGTGAGTGGTGCGGCGTCGAGTACGCCTTGCGAGGCACGGCCAGGCGTGACGGTGATCTGACCGTCGTGCCGGCGCTCATCCCGGGAGCGCGCGATGAGTGAGTGGTGGGGCGTCGCCGAGACCGCGAAGCGCGTGCGCTCCGGCGAGGTCACGGCGTTTCGGGTCGTCGACGACACGCTGGTGCGGATCGCGCAGGTCGATCGCGAGCTCGGCGCGTACCTCGAGCTCGACGGGGAGGGTGCACGCGCCGCGGCCAACGAGCTCGACCGCCAGCGCAAGGCAGGCGAGCTGCTCGGACCGCTCGCAGGCGTGCCGATCGCCCTCAAGGACAACCTCGTCACCAAGGACATCCTCACCACCGCGGGCTCCAAGATCCTCGCCGGCTGGAACCCGCCGTACGACGCCACCGTCGTCGAGAGGCTGCGCGCCGCGGGCGCGATCATCGTCGGCAAGACCAACCTCGACGAGTTCGGCATGGGCTCGTCGACGGAGCGCTCGGCGTTCAAGAAGACCAAGAACCCGTGGGATCTGGGGCGCGTCCCCGGCGGTAGCTCGGGCGGGAGTGCAGCGGCGGTGGCCGCGGGACTGTGCGCGGCGAGCCTCGGCACCGATACCGGCGGCTCGATCCGGCAACCCGCCGCGTTCACGGGCTGCGTCGGGCTCAAGCCCACCTACGGCCGCGTCTCGCGGTGGGGCGTGATCGCGTACGCGTCGTCGCTCGATCAGGTCGGGCCGCTCGCGCGCACCGTCGAGGATGCGGCGCTGGTGCTCCAGGCGATCGCCGGGCACGACCCGCGCGACGCGACGTCCCTCGACGCGCCGGTGCCCGACTTCACCAACCTTCCCCGCGACGTCAAGGGCGTGAAGATCGGCCTGCCGAAGGAGTACTTCGCCGGCGAGATCGAGAAAGGCGTCCGCGTGGCGCTCGAGCGCGCGAAGACGGCGCTGCGCGATGCGGGTGCGCTCCTCGTCGACGTCTCGCTTCCTCACACGCACCTCGCCCTGCCGGCGTACTACATCGTCGCGCCCGCCGAAGCGTCGTCGAACCACGCGCGGTTCGACGGCGTTCGCTATGGCGCGCGTGCCGAGGCGACGGATCTCCTGTCGCTCTACATGAAGACACGCGGCGCCGGCTTCGGCCCCGAGGTCAAGCGCCGGATCATGCTCGGCACGTACGCGCTGCGCAGCGGCTATTACGACGCCTTCTACAAGAAGGCGCAGCAGATCCGGCAGTTGATCAAGGGCGACTTCGACAAGGCGTGGGCGAGCTGCGACGTGATCCTGACGCCGACCACGCCGACCACCGCGTTTCGGTTCGGTGCGAAGGAGACGCCGCTCGACATGTACCTCGCGGACATCTTCACGCTGTCGTGCAACCTCGCCGGCCTCCCCGGGATCAGCGTGCCGTGCGGCCTGACCTCCGAGGGTTTGCCGGTCGGGGCGCAGCTGCTCGGCAAGCCCCTCGACGAGGCGTCGCTGATCCGCGTCGGCGGTGCGATCGAAGCCGCGGTCGGGCTCGGTGATCGGCGGCCCGGCCTTGGCTCGCCCGCCAACGCCGCGCCGCCTCCATCTTCCGGATCGGGTCCCGGAGGCGTCGCGTGAGCCGCAGCGTCCCCGAGATGCTCGAGGAGTGGGAGCCGGTGATCGGCCTCGAGGTCCACGTCCAGCTCGCGACGCAGACCAAGGCGTTCTCGTCGACGGCGGTGAAGTTCGGCGAGCCCCCGAACTCGCTGACCGATCCGCTCGTGATGGGGATGCCGGGGACGCTGCCCGTGTTCAATCAACACGCGCTCGAGCTCGCGCTCAAGCTCGGCGTCGCCACCGGCTCGCAGATCCGTGCGAAGAGCCGGTTCGCCCGCAAGCAGTACTTCTATCCGGATCTGCCGAAGGGCTACCAGATCTCGCAGTACGACGAGCCGCTGTGCGAGCACGGTCACCTCGATCTCCTCGTCGGCACCACGGTCAAGCGGGTCAAGCTGACGCGGATCCATCTCGAGGAAGACGCGGGCAAGAACACGCACGTCGGCTCGGTCTCGCACGTCGACCTCAACCGCGCGGGCGTGCCGCTCGTCGAGGTGGTCTCCGAACCGGAGCTGACCTCGGCGGAGGAAGCGGCGGAGTTCATGCGCTCGCTGCACCGGCTCGTGCGCTGGCTCGAGATCAGCGAAGCCGACATGGAGAAGGGCCAGCTGCGCTGCGACGCGAACGTGTCCGTGCGGATGCGCGGCGAGGATCGGCTCGGCCAGCGCACCGAGCTCAAGAACATCAATTCGTTTCGGTTCGTCCAGAACGCGGTCGATCACGAGATCGCGCGGCAGCTACGGATCGTCGACGGCGGTGGTCGGATCGAGCGTGAGACCCGGTTGTGGGACGCCGATGCCGGTCAGTCCGCGCCGATGCGCAGCAAGGAAGAGGCCAACGACTACCGTTACTTCCCCGACCCGGACCTGCCGCCGCTCGTCGTGCCCGGCGCGCTCATGGGCACCATCCTGCGCGCGTTGCCCGAGCTGCCGGTGCCGCGGTTCCAGCGCTACCAGAAGCTCGGCATCTCCGCCGACGATGCGCGGACGCTGGTCTCGGATCGCTCGCTCGCCGACTACTTCGATGCCGCGTGCCTGGCGATCCCGCAGGTGGGGGTCGGCAAGCTGATCGGCAACTGGATGCTCACCGAGCTGCTCGGGGCGCTCCACGCCGACGGCACGTCGATCCGCGACTCGCCGATGTCACCGGACACGCTCGCGGCCCTCGTCGGGCTGGTCGACGACGGCACGATCTCCGGCAAGATCGGCAAGGAAGTGTTCGCCGAGAGCTACAAGACCGGCGAGGCGCCGCTCGCGATCATCGATCGCCGCGACGTCCGGCAGATCTCCGACGAGCCCGCGCTGTGGGAGATCATCGACAACGTGGTCAAGGCGAACTCCAAGCAGGCCGAGGCGTATGCCGGAGGCAAGGACGGGCTGTTCGGCTTCTTCGTCGGGGCGGTGATGAAGGCGACGAACGGTCGCGCGAACCCCGTGATGACGACGGATCTGTTGAAGAAGCGGTTGGGCCGATGAAGTGGTTGCTCGCACTCGCGTGCACGGGCTGCCAGGTGATCTTTCCGCTCGAAGAAGACCCGCCGGTTTCTCGCTGTCCGATCGCGACGCCGGGCGCCGATGAAGACGATGATGGCTTCGAGGACGCGCTCGACAACTGTCCCAGTCTCTCGCAAGCCGATCAGGCCGACGAAGATGGCGATGGCGTCGGCGACATCTGCGATCTGCACCCCGGCACCCCCGACCGGTCGTGCTTCTTCGGGTTCAATGATTCGGCGGAGCTCGAGCTGCTGACGAAGCTGTCGGAAGACTGGCAGATCGCGAACGGCTCGCTCATCCAGCCCGTGTCGAAGAATCGCGACGGGGTCGCGATCGAGGAGCAATTCAACACCGGCATCGTCATCGTCACGGCGCGCGGGCTCAGCGACGCCGTGTTTTCCGCGTCCCGGCTCGGGGCGGTGATCTCGGGCACCGAGCTCACGTCCGGCGAGCCGCACGGAATCGTCTGCGGTATCGAGCACAAGGTGGGTCCGATGATGCCGCCCGGGATGTTCCTGCTCGATCTCGAGAACCTGTTGGGCACCAAGGCGATCGATGTCGAGGAAGGCGACGATCGGATCTTCATCAGCCTCACGGTTGCGGCGGAGAACAACAACAAGCCGCGGTGCTCCGCTGACACCGGCGCCCAGGGCGAAGTGCTGGTTCTCGAGGACTTTGCTTCCAACCTTGACGGGCAGGCGGCGGTATTTGTCGAGAATGGGACGGTCGAGATCGAGTCGATCCAGGCGATCGGCACCGTGCAGTAATTACTCCGGGAGCTCGATCTGAGTGATCGGGCACCACGGTGCCCAGGCGGCTGATCAGACGTGGTCGGGTCCTCGTCGAGCGACCGAACCCCGTCGATTCGACGACGGCACGACGACTCGTCGAGATCCGGAGTAGTGGTTAACCCGTTGGGATCGCTCGATCCTTGACGTCCGACCTACGGACGATCTGCGATGCCTGGCTCGTCGGACTTGACCAATGAAAATTGATCGATAAAGTGCGCGGTCCGTAAGCGTTTTCGTTGGAGCAATCGTCATGTACGCCGTGATTCAGACTGGTGGAAAGCAGTATCGAGTCGAGCCTGGAAAGACCGTCGTGGTCGAGAAGCTCGATGGTGACAAGGGCACGGCCGTGTCGTTCGACGAGGTCCTGATGGTCTCGTCGGGTGACGGTGGCACGGTCAACGTCGGCAAGCCCACGCTCGCGGGCGCGAAGGTGACCGGCGAGATCGTGGAGCAGGGCCGCGGCGAGAAGCTCGTCGTGTTCAAGTTCCGCCGCCGGAAGAACTACGTGCGCCGCAACGGGCATCGTCAGGACTACACCGCGGTGAAGATCTCCGCGATCAATCAGTAAGCTGCTGAGAAGAAGAAGAGAGAAGAGAGACGCGTCATGGCACATAAAAAAGGACAGGGCTCCACTCGTAACGGCCGCGACTCGCTGCCGAAGATGCGCGGCGTGAAGCGCTTCGCAGGCGAGCAGGTCACTGCAGGCTCGATCCTGGTCCGCCAGGTCGGCACCAAGTTCCACGCGGGCTCGAACGTCGGCGTCGGGCGTGACTTCACGCTGTTCGCGCTGGTCACGGGCACCGTCAAGTTCGAGCGCCACGGCAAAACGCGGATGCGCGTCGCCGTGTACCCGATCGAAGCTGCCGCCGCCGCCGCCGCGTAGACAGTTCCGTTCGGTCGGTTCGATTCGATCATCGGCCTCGAGCATCGGCCTCGAGCATCGGCCTCGTGTTCAGTCACGAGGCCTTTGTCGCGTCTGCGCGCTAGGTCCCGACGGTCATCGTGACGATGCGTGCACCGAGTTGCTCGAGCAGCGCGGCATCGTGCGAGGCCATCACGGTCGCGCCGCCGTTCTCGGCATGCTCCTCGAGGAGCGTGACGATGGCGTCGAGCCGCTTCGCATCGAGGCCGTTGTCGGGCTCGTCGAGGACGAGCAATGGTGGCGGACCGACGAGCGCGGCCCCGAGACACGCGCGCCGGCGCTGGCCGAGGGACATCCGCTCGATCGCGATCTCGCGCAGCTCGTCGAGCCCGAGCGAAGCGCGCAAGGTCTCCGAGGGCGGATTCGCTCCGCGCGAGGCAGCGCACAGCGACCACAGCTCGGTGCCGAGCAAGAAGCCCGGCGGATCGGCGGTCTCGGGAACGTAGCCGAGCGCGCGGCGTGCCCGCTGCCTCTCCGTGCGCGCGCCCCACACGCTCGCACCGTCGACGGTGATCCGGCCGTCGCTCGGTGCCAGCACGCCGGCGATCGCCGACAGCAGCGTGGTCTTGCCGCAGCCATTCTTGCCGACGAGCCCGACGATCTCGCCGGCCTTGACCTCGAGGGCGAAGTCCGCGACCACCGTTCGGCCACCGCGCTTGACGCGAAGTCATTCGACCGCGAGCCTCATCGCGGCGCCTTGATGGTGGCGAGGGCGAGCACGCATGCTGCGACGAACGCGCCGACGCCGAGCTCGTGAAACAGGCCGAGACAGAACACGGCGAGTGCCGCGACCGCGGTGGAGCCGATGACGACGCGCGCAGCCACCGTCGGAGATTCCTCGGCGGACAGCAGCACACGCGCGCAGCCGAGCGACGAGCCGAGCGCGACGACGAGGCTGGTGCCACCGATCCACAGCAGCGTGCTGTGGTCCGGTTCGGCGACCAGGGCGAAGGCACCGAGGGCGACGAGCGTCGCGGTCAGCTGGACCAGGGCGATCGCGTAGACCACCGCGGCGAGCCGCGTGCCGTGCGAGACGCCGAGCGAGCCGGCGAGCCATGCCGACTGGCGATGCGTCGTCAGGATCACGAGCAACACCCCGACCTCGGCCGGCACGAGCACGACCGCCATCACGGCCGTCCCGACGACGGCGGCGTCCATGTCGACGAGGTCGTTGTTTTGGATGAACAACCCGGCACCCGCACCGGCGAGGATCGCGAGCCCGGCACCGCGCACCAGTGCGTCCCCGGCGCGCCGCCGCAGTGCGCGGAGATGGACCGCACGCAGCGCCGTGCCGTCGGTCTTCCACCCGGGCCACGTGGCTCGCATCACAGGCGGCCTCCAGCTCGCGAGCACGACGATCGCGACCGTGCCCGCCGCCACCACCGCGAGGCCGAGTGCGCCTTCGCCGATCGTCCACAGCAGCAGCCAGGGCAGCTGCAGGCCCACCAGCGCCGCGAGCCCGATCACCCGAGGAGCGAGCCACGGGCCGGGCAGGCTGCGCAGATAGCTGGCGCCGTCACCGCGGATCAGGAGCCTGGCCGTCGGCACGAACACGAGCAGCCAGGTCACGCCGAGCACCGCACCGACGGCGACGTTGTGGAGCGCGAGCCACGTCAGATCGCTCGGCTGCATCGAGTTCTTGCCGAAGATCAGTGCTCCGACGAGCGCCGCTCCGACCCACACCGCGGCAGCGCGACGCCACGCGGGCACGATCACCGCGCGGGTCCAGACATCGAGCCATCGAGCCGAGGGAGTCAGGCCCTACTTGTACCGGTGCGTCGTCACCCGGGCAACAGCGTCGGGTACTCGCGACCCGTGCGCGGATCGACGAGCGTGACGGCATCCTTGTAGACGCGCGCCGTGCGATGCAGCTGTCGCAACGCCGTGGTCAGCGGCATCGACTGATAGCGGGTCGGCCAGTGCTTGCGCAGCAGAGATCTCACCGCGCCGGCATGGCGGGAGCTCATCGCCGGGAACATGTGGTGCTCGACGTGATAGCCGAACTGCAGCGTCAGCCGCTCGATCCAGCGTGGCGCGGTGACGCTGAGACCGCCCACGAGCGGGTCGTTGATCTCGACGCGCGGGCTGAGGCTGTGGTTCGTCAGGATGAACGACATCACGATGGCGTTCGCGATCAGCAGCGGGATCACGAACACGAAGAGGAAGGCGAGTGGCCCGACGAGGATCGCGACCGTGGTCCACACCGCCACGCCGAGCAGCGTCTCCGCGAGGGCGAGCCGAAAGCCGCGCTCGGACAGGAAGCCACGCTGTCGCGACATCGCGAGTTGATGCGCGCTCTGCACCGTGAAGCCGAGCACGAGGCTCAGCGCGCCGCGCCATCGCCGCGCGCCCATCGAGAAGGCGTCGACGACGAAGCGGATCAGCCGGCTTGCCTTGTACTCGTCCAGCGTCGGGTACATGTCCGGATCCTCGAGGAGGTTCGCATTCGCGTGGTGCACGCGGTCGTGCCAACCCGCCCACAGCCGAGGCGAGACCGCGAAGGGCAGGAACCCCACGAAGCCGACGAGCTGGCGCGCTACCCGGCCGCGCACGATCGCGCCGTGCACGGCCTCGTGGCCGACGAACGTGAGGCACGCGAACGCCACGCCGATCACGATCGAGAGCACCGGCACGACGAACCAAGGCACCCAGCCCTGGGCGACGGCGAGGATGGCCATCACCGCCACGGCGAGGAAGATCGGGATCAGCGCGAGCCGCGAGGTCGCGGGAGCAAACATGGTCTCCGGCAGCTCGGTGCGAACCGTGCGCACGTACTCCGAGCGCTCGATCAGTCCGGATGCGGGCAGTACCAACAGAGCCGTCGCAGCGACGATCCCCTCGGCACGGGGGAGCTCGGGAGACTGCAGGACGGCCATCCTTCACCATGGGGCAGCTGGCGCCCACCGTCCGTCACGTTCCGGTCATGCTGACGGTTGGCAGCAGCGCACGTGGCTCGCGATCGGCGCGCGCGGTGTGCGCCGGCGTCGCGAACTACCCCTCACCAGATCACTTCTTGCGGAGCGTGCCGGCGAGCTTGCGCAGGTCGCCGAGCTCGGCCTCGCTGCCGGCCGCACAGAACACGTGGACCGTGTCGGGCCCCGCCGGGGGCTTGCCGATCACCTCGGTGGTCCACCGCTTGTCGAGCGACCACGTCATCCAGTCGACCTTCGCCCCGAACAGCGTTCCGGGCGTCTTCACCGGCGTGACCTTCGCCTCCTGCTGCGCGTACTGCGGCGACGCGTGGTGGCCGAGGTAGACCCCGCAGGTCGGCATCTTCGCGCCGAGTTGGACGAGCTTGCGGAGGTGATAGACGGCGAAGTCGGGACCCGGCTGCGCCGCCATCACGAAGCCCTCGGGCACCGTGATCACGAGCGCGTCGAGCGTCCGATCGCCGGCCTTCGACGCCAGCGTGCGCTTGCCCGCACCGAGCGAGCTCGCGACCTGCTTGCCGAGCGCCGACCAGCTCGCACCCTTCGCTGCACCGTCGGGGTTGACGTAGAACGCGAGGAACTGCAGCGTGCCGTCGCCGTTCACGATCCACGCGGCGTACGCGAGGTTCGCTTCCTTGGTTTTCGTCACCGTCGCGGGTGCGTGCCCGAACCCCACCAGCGGCTTCGGCAGCGCGAGCGGCTCGAGCTTGCCGGTGTAGCCGCCACCCTTGAAGTCCGCCTCGATGGTGGCCTTCGGATCCGCGCCCGCGAGCGCGTAGAGCTCGTACGCCATCATCACGAAGCGCGTCTTGCCGTCGTCGAGCATGCCGCGGGTCTCGTCCTCGCCGGAGCTCTCGGCGGACATGATGCTCGCGCGCCGGGGCACGACCTTCATGCCCGCGGGCAACTTCGCGGTCAGGCGATCGCCGAGGAGCGGCGACGTGGTCGTCGACAGCTTCGGGTCAGCGGCAGCGAGGGCGGGAACCAGGAGGAGAAGCAGGACGAGGGAGCGCACGTCGTGATCTTGGTACGTCACGCGGGTCGGAACAACTGCTAGCGTGAGCCCGCATGCGCGCCTTGATCTTGATCACCCTCGCTGGTTGCGAGCACGGCCAGACGCCGGCCGGCAGCGATGGAGCGGGACCGACCGACGTCGACGTCACCGACTGCAATCCCGAGCTCCTGATCGAGGGTGAGCTGATCGACTGGGAGTCGTCGGAGGCCGCGTTCGCCGGGGTGTTCGGTGCGACGGTGACGCAGATCGGCGATTCGACTGTCACGCTCACCACCGCCCCGAACGGCCGCCTGTCGCTGTGCGCCGCGCGCTCGGATCCGTTCGCGTTCACCGTCGACGGCTCGGCCGACGGCCACCTCTCCGGCACGCTGACGATCGAGCCGAACGCGGTGCTCGGAGGCTTCACCCCGCTCAGCCTGCGCACGCTCACCCAGACGCGCGCGGCCTCGTTCTTCGCCGAGCACGGGCTGACGTTCGATCCCGCCGCGGCCCAGGTCGTCGTGTTCCAGGCCGGCGATCGCGCGGCGCTGACGCTGTCGGGCACGCACGACCCGGCGCAGCAAGGCGAGGACGTCGGCACCGGCGTGCTCTGGACCGAGGGCACCGCTGGGCGCTACGTGCTGTTTCCGAACGTGACGCCCACCGCCAACGTGCAGCTGTCGGGAGATCCGTTGGGGCCGCGCCCGGTTCCCGCCATCGAGGGTCAGGTCGCGCTGGTCGTGATCTCGTTCGTGCTCGAGTGACGACACCTCGCGCTCGCTCGCTGACAGGTGCTGCCATGAAGCTCGTCCTGATCTGCCTGCTGCTGTGTGCGCCCCAGGCGTTCGCCGATCCCGTTCCTGTCGAGGTGACGGCGAAGGTGGTCGAGATGCCGAAGCAGGTCATCCTCTGCGGCTACCTCGCGTTCAAGGCCGTCGTCCGCTTCGAGGTGATCTCCGTCGACCGAGGCTTCTACGCACCGAAGGAGCTGCTCGGGGTCTACCTGTGCCCCGAGAACCTCTCGCTCGGCGCGGAGGTCCGCTTGCGCCTGGTCAAGGCGGACGCAGGCGGCTACCGGGACGACTTCAAGGCGCGCCCCGGGACTCGCTGGGCGGTCACGCATCGCGCCGATCCGCCGTTCCGCGTCACCGCGAAGATCGTCGAGATGCCGAAGCAGATCATCCCGTGTGGCCGGGTCGCCTTCAAGGCCGTGGTTCGCTACGAGGTGATCTCCGTCGACGCAGGCAGCTACGACAAGAAGGAGCTGCTCGTGGTCGAGCTCTGCCCCGAGCACCGCAAGCTCGGCGAGAAGCGGACGCTCTCGCTCCGACCGGCCACCCGCAACGATTCGTTCGTCGACGATTTCAAGGCGACCGTAGGTTCCCGATGGGCGCACGTCGAGTAACCTCCGCGGCGTGAAGTTCATCGACGAGGCCAAAATCACCGTGAAGGCCGGCGACGGCGGCGACGGTGCGGTCGCGTTCGGCATCGGGCGCAGCGGTCCGACGGGTGGTGATGGCGGAGACGGCGGCAGCGTCGTCGTGGTCTCCGACGGGCACCTCGCCTCGCTGCTGGACTACAAGTACCAGCGCAACTACACGGCGGGGAGCGGTGAGCCCGGGCGCAACAAGGATCAGTACGGCGCGGCCGCCGGCGATCTGACGCTCAAGGTGCCGGTCGGCACGGTGATCTACGAGGAGGGCCTCGACGAGCCGCTCGCCGATCTGTCGAACGACGGCGACTCGTTCGTGGTCGCGAAGGGTGGGATCGGCGGACGCGGCAACATGCACTTCGCGACGCCGTGGAACCAAGCGCCTAAAAAAGCCGAGCCGGGTACACCGGGCGAATCGCGCGTGATCCGGCTCGAGCTCAAGCTGCTCGCCGACGTCGGGCTGCTCGGGTTCCCGAACGTCGGCAAGTCGACGTTCATCTCGCGCGTGTCGCGTGCGCGCCCGAAGATCGCCGACTACCCGTTCACCACGCTGTCCCCGAACCTCGGGGTGGTGAAGCTGTCCGACGAGCGCATCTTCGTGATCGCCGATATCCCCGGTCTGATCGAGGGGGCCGCCGAGGGCGCCGGGCTCGGTCACCAGTTCCTCCGCCACGTCGAGCGGTGCCGCGTCCTGTTGCACATCGTCGAAGCCACGTTCACGGTCGGTCCGGAGCGGACCCCGATCCGCGACTTCGAGATCATCAACGGTGAGCTGGGGCGATACGCCCCCGAGCTAGCAAAAACGCCACAGGTGGTCGTCCTGAACAAGGTCGACGCCACGGACGAAGACCTCATCGCCGAGCAGAAAAAGGCGTTTGCGGCGGTCGGCGTGGAGTTGCTCACGATGTCCGCGGCGACCGGGGACGGGATCACCGCCGTGCTCGAAGCTCTGTGGGCCCACGTGCGACCGCCCGTGAGAAGCTAAAACCCCTCCGCCGGTTGCTTGAGACCGGGTGGCCCCGGTGTTACAACCAAGCCATTCCAAACGGAAAAAGGGCTGACTCGTGCGTCAGTTCCTGTCTTGAAAAAGGGGTCCGATCGGCTGCCCGCTGATCGGCATTGAGCTGGAGATTCCACATGCGTGCTTCGACTGTTGTGGTCCTGTCGTCGCTGTTTTCGCAGGCCGTTGCGTTCGCGCAGCCGAAGCCAGCACCCACACCCGCACCTAAGCCCGCGCCCGCGCCCGCACCTGTTGCTGATCCAGCTCCACCACCTGCGCAACCTTCGCCCGGCGATGTTCCGCCGGAGAGCATGCCGACGGCGGTGCGCATGCGCCGCCTCGAGCAGAAGACCCAGGCGCTCAAGGAACGCGCCTGGCAACTCAAGGCCCGCGTGCAGATGCTCAAGGAGCAAGTGCTCGGCGGTGGCGTCGGTGCACAGACGGTGATCGCGCACGCGAACGAGATGGGTAGCTCGTTCCGGCTGACCAAATTGATCTACACGCTCGACGGCACCCAGGTGTTCGTCCGCACCGACGAGACGGCCGAGAGCCTCTACAAGACGAAGTCGTTCGACATCTTCGCCGGACCGATCTCACCGGGGAATCACAACGTCGCGATCGCGGCCACGTACCGCGGCCACGGCTACGGCGTGTTCGAGTACCTGACCAAGTACACGTTCAACGCGAAGGGCGGTCAGTCGTTCGCCGCCGGCGAAGGCAAGATCGCGAAGATCGACTGCAAGGGCTTCGAGAAGGGCGGCCCGACGACGCCGCTCGAGAAGCGCGCCTCCGTCGAGTGCAAGGTCACGCAGGTGACCCCGGAGAAGCCGGCCGACAAGCCGGCGGAGACCACGACGCCAGCTCCTGCTCCGGCCGCGACGACTCCTGCTCCAGCCCCGGGGAAGTAGGTAATCCATGCGATCTCCGAAGCTAGCCAGATGGCTCTTCGCAGCTCTCGTCGGGATCAGCGCGCCCGCGGGCGCTGACAACGAGAGTCGCGTCGCGGCCTACGAGCGAGAAGCCCTCGCGATCGGTGCGGATCTCCCGCAGCCGAACACGGTCACCAACGCACAGGGCTCGCGTCGCCTGGTCGACGCCGAGGTCTCGTACTCGCTCGGCGACTACGAGAAGGCCGCGCTGATGCTGTTCGACCTCGCGCAGAAGCCGGGTCCCGAGCAGGAGATCGCGACGTTCTATCTCGCCGAGTCGCTGTACCAGAAGGGTGATCGCGGCGCGGCGCGTGGCTACTACGAGCAGATCTCGTCGTCGAACAATACGGCGAGCCGGTACTACCAGCCGTCGCTGTTGCGGCAGGTCGAGATCGCGATCGCGCAGCGGGATACGAGCAACGTCGCCACCGCCATCGGCGCGCTCGATCGGCTGTCGCCGGGGCTGCGCAAGCCCGAGGTACCGTACGTCCGCGGCAAGTTTGCCTTCTTCGAGGGCAAGTACGACGAAGCGCTCGCCTACTTCACCGACGTGGCGAAGGGCTCCGAGCAGGAGATGCAAGCCGTCTACTACTCGGCCACCGTCTACGTCGCGAAGAAGGATCTCGCGCGCGCCACGGAGATGTTCAACGACATCATCGCGCGCAAGCCGCGGACGCCGAACGATCGCCGCGTCCAGGAGCTCTCGCACATGGCGCTCGGCCGCCTGCACTACGAGCGCGATCAGCCGTCGAAGTCGATCGACTCGTACCTCGAGATCGATCGCCGCAGCGATCTGTTCCCCGATGCGCTCTACGAAGTCGCGTGGGTCTACGTCAAGGGCAAGCAGTACGATAAGGCGCTGCGTGCGCTCGAGCTGCTGTCGCTCTCCGAGCCCACGTCGTCGAAGACGCCCACGGTTCGCATCCTCGAGGGCAACCTGCGCATCCGCAAGGCGCAGATGATCCGCAACGCGATCGTCACCGGCACGATCGACGCGACGACCAAGGAGATCGAACCTTCCGTCGAGTACGACAAGGCGGAGAAGGTCTTCACCGAGACCCACGACATGTACCTGCCGTCGTACCTCGCGCTCAGCGACATGGTCGACTCGAAGGATCCCGGCCAGTATCTGGCGCAGCTCGCGGGCCGTTCGCCGCGCGCGTTCCTGACCACCGCGCCGGTGCCTGACGCTGCCGCGCAGTACTTGCGCGAGGAGCCCGAGGTCCAGCGGATCGTCAACGTCGAGCTCGATCTCCAGGAGATCGAGACCAATATCATTCAAGCCGAAGGTGTGTTGTCGCGGCTCGAGGGTGTCGCCGCGGCCGGTGATCGAACCACCGTGTATCCGGCGCTGCAGAATCGCCGCGCCCGGATCGGTGCGATCCAGGACGATCTGATGAAGATCCGCGCGGAGCTGGCGGGCGACCCGGGGCTCAAGCAGCGCGTCGCCGCGTACGTCGCGGCGGGAGGCGTCGAGCAGCTCGCGATCGATCGGCTCTCCACCGTGCGTGGCGAGTACGAGAAGCTCGACGCGTCGGCTGCCGACGTCAGCGGGATCGTCGACTCGACGCAGGCCGTCGCCGTCGCGCTCCGCAAGTTCGCGAACGATCCCAAGGCCACCGGCACCGAGCCGCTGCCGCAGGATCAACGCACGTCGATCATGACGTCGCTCGACGACACGGCGCGTGAATCGTTGGCGATCGAGCAAGAGCTCGACGACATCCAGCGCGAGCTCCAGCTCGGTCGCGATCTCGCGGCCGTCGGGGACGAGCAAGTGGCCAACGCCCGCGCCACCCGCAAAACATTGCTCACCGAGCTCGATGGGAAATCGGGATCCGGCGTCTACGCGCGGGCGACCGCGGTCTCGAAGAACCTGGCGCAGATCGAGGATCGGATCGATCAAGCGATCGGCCGTGGCCTCGATCAGGTGAAGGCGCAGATCGTGACCGAGCGGCAGAACATCGCCGCGATGCGCACCGAGCTCGCCGAGCACGAAGGCGAAGCGCGCACGATCGGTGGGACCGTCCTCGGCGCGTCGTTCAAGGACGTCAAGGCGAAGTTCTACGACATCGTGATCCGCACCGACGTCGGGAACGTCGACGTCGCGTGGTCGCGCAAGGAAGACAACGACGACGATCTCAAGCGGCTCAACCTGTCGCGGCAGCGCGATCTCAAGCAGCTGCGCGACGAGTTCCGCGGGATCATCGAAGAGAACACCAAGTCTCCTGCGGCGCCGGCGCCCTCGACCAAGCCGGCCGAAGTCAAAGACAAGCCGTCGGCCAGCCCCGACAAGGGCGGCACGGATACGCGTGTCAGTCCGGGTGGCGATCCGAAACAGCCCGCCGTGCCGACGGTGCGCCCGGATAACGAGCAGGGCAAGCCGGCGCCGAAGCCGGGCACACCGCCGAAGGCGCAGCCCAAAGCAGGAGGTGCGAAGTGAAAACTCTTCGTATCGCAGTCGCGATCGCACTCGCTGGAATCGTCGGCGGATCCGTCTCCGCACAGCCAGGCGGTACGCCGCCCGCGGGCAATGGATCGGCTGTCCCGGTGCAGAACCCGCCGAATGGTCCGGGGCTCGGCAATCAAGGGCCGGGTCCGGTGCAGACGCGCCCGGTCGTCGCCATCAAACCGCCGCTCGTGCTCAACGAGAAGGAGCTCGCCGAGCTCAAGGAGACGGAAGGCGAGTACGACCGCTTCGTCAAGTCGGCGACCCAGCACGACACGCGGATGCGCCAGATCGCGAAGCGCGAGTTCGAGACGCGCACCGCGGATCTGACCAAGCGCTACGCCGACAACATCGCGAAGGCCGAGTCGTCGAAGGGCAAGCTCCACGACGACACGATCGCCAAGCTCGAGAAGTTCATCGTCGATCACCCGGCGCACGAGCAGTTCACGCCGGACGCGCGGTTCCGGCTCGCGGATCTCTATCTCGATCGCGCCGATGACGAGGTCGAGCTCAAGCTCGCCGCGCTCGAGAAGCTGCCGCCACCGGATCCGAACGCGCCGCCGGCCCCGTCGGTGATCGCCGATTACGGTCCCGCACTCGAGCAATGGGAAAAGATCCTGAAGGAGTTCCCGGCGTACCGGCAGACGCCGTCGACGCTCTACCTGCTCGCCTACTACGGCAAGACCAAGGACGAGAGGAGGAGCCTCCAGGTGTTCCTCGCGCTGTCGTGCGCGAACAAGTTCAAGTGGAGCGACAAGCCGTTCGCGCCGCCGACCCGCGCCGAGGCCCTCAAGCGCGTCGAAGCCAAGACGCTGCGCGATCCGTACAGCGACTGCCAGCCGTATCCGAACGCCGAGGCCGAGCTGGTCCGCCACGCCTGGGTGCGCGGCGTCGCCGACTACCACTTCACCGTGCCCGGCGAGATCGACGACGGCATCGCCGCGTACCTCAAGGTGGCCGAGGGTGGCAAGGATTCGAAGCTCTACGCCGAGGCGCTCTACAAGCTCGCGTGGTCCTACTACAAGCGCGATCGGATGCCCGAGTCGATCCAGCGGTTCGACGAGAGCGTCAAGCTCTACGACTCGCTGCTCGCCGCGGGTGGCCAGCCGGCCCTCGAGCTGCGCGACGAATCGATCCAGTACATCTCGGTCGCGTTCACCGATCCGTGGGAAGGCGAGACCGACACCAATGCGGTGCGCGCCATGGAGCGCGCGAAGAGCTTCTACAAGGGTCGCGAGAACGAGCCGCACGTGCGCGACGTCTGGGTCGCGATGGGCAAGGCGTTCGCCGATCTGCAGGCCTACGACCAATCCGTCGACGCCTATCGCATCGCCCTCGGGCCGCCGTGGGAGCTCCACCCGAAGAACCCGCTGGTCCACCAGGAGATCGTCAACGTCTTCGAGCTCAAGGGTGACAAGTTCGCCGCCGACAACGCCGCGGCCGAGCTCGCCATTCGCTACCAGTGCCCGGGCGCGTGGTGCACCGCGAACGAAAAAGATCGCGAAGCGATGGAGACGCAGCGCCGGATCGCCGAGCGCGCGCTCTACGCCGCCGCGCGCAACACGCACTCCGCCGCGACGACCATGCGCAAGGACTTCGAGCTCGCGAAGTCGAAGGACCCGCAGGCGAAGAACGACTACCTCGCGATGTACAACAAGGCGGTCGAGCTCTACCGCACGTTCATCGCGACGTATCCCGAGTCCGACTACGTCTACGAGTTCACGTACAACTCCGCCGAGGCGTTGTACTGGAGCGAGCGGTATCCCGAGGCGATCGTCTCGTACACGTGGATCCGCGATCACCGCGATATCGGGACCACGTTCTACATCGACGCGGCGCGTTCGATCGTCCAGTCGTACGAGGCGGAGGCGGCGAAGCTCGTCACCGAAGGCAAGCTCGCGGCCCTGAAGGTGCCGACCAGCGCCGAGCTCAAGGCCACGCCCCAGCCGTGGTCGCCCCAGCCGATCCCCGAGGTCTATCGCAAGCTGCAGGGCGAGTACGACAACTTCCAGAACATCGTCAACGACCCGGCCGCGGCACCGCAGCAGGGCACCAACGCCGCGCTGATCTCGCTCGCGTACTTCCACATCGACGACGCGATCGCGCGGTTCACCAAGGTGATGGACAAGTTCTGCAACCTGCCGCAGGCGGCGAAGGCCAAGGACGGCATCCTCGCGATCTACGAGGCGCAGTCGAACTTCGACGCGATCCAGCGGACCAACGACAAGTTCATCGCCAGCAAGTGCGGCGACAAGGGCACGATCGACGCCGCGATCGCGCAGAACCGCTCGCTCAACTTCTCGCGCGCGAACGCCCTGTTCGCCGAGAAGAAGTTCGGGGCGGCCGCCGAGGCGTTCTATCGGTTCTACAAGACGGCGCCGCCGACGGACACCGATCTGCCGGTCGCGCTCTACAACGCCGCGGTCAGCTACCGTCTCGCCGACAAGCCGAAGACGGCGATCGCGCTGTTCAAGGAGTTCGCCGAGAACAAGCAGAAGAACTTCCGCGACAGCCCGTTCTACCTCGACGCGATCCGCCTCCAGGCGGCGAGCTACCAGGCCGCGCTCGACTACGACAACGCGGTCCGCACGTACCTCGAGCTCTACACCGTCGCGAAGAAGGCGAAGGCCGCGGGCATCAAGCCGCCGCCGCCGATCGGCAACGAGAAGCCCCGGACGCTCGACGAGATCTCGCTCGATGCGCTGTACAACGCCGCGCTCGCGAGCGAGCTCAACCGCGACTTCAAGAAGGCGATCGAGCTCTACACGCAGTACGGCGGGATCGAGAAGGATCGCCGCAAGCTCGACCGCGCGCTGTGGTCGACCGGAAACATCTACCGCCAGTCGGGCGACGTCAACGGCATGGAGGAGACCCACGACAAGTGGCGTCGCCGCTTCGGCCGCGACACCGGGCCCGACTACAACAACGCCGACGACTACGTGTCGACGTTCTACGAAGCGTCGCAGCTGCGCAAGCGGAAGAACCAGCTCGGCCTGGCACGCACCGCCGGCCAGGAGACGATGAAGGCGTGGATCACGGCCGGTTCACCGAAGTCGGGCAAGGCGGCGAAGCTGGCCGCGGAGTGGGAGCTGGTGTTCGCCGAGGATCAGTACGCGAACAAGTGGGAGCCCTACGCGATCAAGACCGCGGCGCGGACGTTGGCTGACCAGGACGCGATCGGTAAGAAGCTCGAGGCCGAGAAGGACAAGGCCTACAACATGTATGTCGCGCTGCTGAAGTACGAGGTCGCCGAGTACACGATGGCCGCCTATGTCCGCGGCGGAAACATCCAGTACGAGTACGGCCAGAAGCTCGCGGATGCACCGCTGCCGATCCCGTTGCAGAACCCGAAGAACGAGGCGGCTGCGGCGACCTACCAGACCAAGCTCGACGCGAGCGTCCAGAAGTATCGCGATGTCGCGAAGACGGAGTGGCTCAAGGTCGTCGACTCGGCCAAGAAGGGCGGCATCTCCAACAAGTGGAGCCGCGCTGCGATGGAGAGTTTGGGTCGCGAATTCCCCGGTGAATTCCAGGCCCTACGTCAGGAGCTGGTCCAGGGAACGGAGGCGCCGTGAGATCTTTTTCATCTCCTTTAGATCTGATCGAGACCGAGCGCGTCTCATCTCTATTGCCCAGAGTTTGGTCCCATAGGCTGCGAGTTGTTCTGCTCGCCGTGGCGCTTGCCGCCTGTGGTGGCAAAGGCAAGAACGACAAGACCACGCCAGGTTCGGGCAGTGGCTCCGACAGCCAATCGATGAAGGACGGCACCGACCCGACCGCGGGTGGCGTTGCCACCAACGGCGGCACCGGTAGCAACGGTACGCCGACGGGCCCCACCAATCCCGGCACGCCGACGGGACCCACCGGACCCACGGCCCCGGGCGAGGTGCCGTTCACGCCGCCGAACTTCGATCCCGATCCGGCCACGGTGAAGACGCAGGTCGATCAACAGATCGCCGCTGCGAAGGCTGCGCTCGCGCAGCCCACGCCGGACGCCGATGGTGCGCTGCGCTCGGCGAAGGCCGCGCTCGCGCTCGATGCGTCGAGTGTCGAGGCCGCGTCGTACGTCGCGTTCGCCTACTATCACAAGAAGTTGTTCGACACCGCCGAGCTCGTGCTCGACGACATGATGAACGACAAGGGCGATCGCGGGACCAAGGCGAAGAAGTCCGCGAACGTGTCGTACGTCTACGGCCTGATCTACGACCGGACCAACCGTCCCGAGCGCGCCGAGTTCGCGTTCGCGACGGCGGTGCAGCTCGATCCGAACCACGTCAGCGCGCTCGTCAACCACGGCGTCTACCAGCTCAAGAACAGCAAGTACGCCGATGCGCAGCAGACGTTCGAGAAGCTGACCAAGCAGTTCAACCGCACCGACGCGGTGACGCTGACGTCGCTCGGCTCGGCGTATCGCGGTCGCTCGGCGGACTTCCCGAAGGGCGCACCGGATCGCGATGGCTTCGTGCGCAACGCCGAGGCCGCGTACAAGCGCGCGCTGCAGGCGAGCTCGAACTACGGGCCGGCCTACTACAACCTCGGGCTGCTCTACCTCGATACCGATCCGTATCCGGGCGTCAGCGATTCGCTCGCGCGGCTCAACACCGCGAAGAGCTACTTCGACCAGTACAAGAACATGCCCAACTTCGATCTGAAGCTGTGGGAGACGCGCAACAAGGACGTCGAGAAGGCGATCAAGCGCGCGACCAAAGCTCAGAAGAAGCCGAAGCCGAGTTGATCGGTCACACCTAGGAGAACCATGCGCACCATCCTTCTCGCCAGCCTCGCAACGATCGGTCTCGTCGGTCTCGTCGGTTCTGCGCGTGCAGAACAGGGTACGGGTTCGCCTGGCGGCTCCCCGGCGTGCCGCCAGGAAGACCAGACGCAACCGGTGACCACGCGCGTGGAGAGGATCAACGGCAAGCCCACGATGGTGATCGACAAGGTGATCGTGGTGTGCGGGCATCCGGCGCGGCCGGCGGTCGCGTACGTGACGAGCGCGAAGGACGTCGACTACACGTGGACGCAGCTGACCGATTTTCTCGGGGCTCTGGCCCCGAACCCCGCGTCGAAGATCGTCGAATCCGTCAAGCAGCTCGGAGGTCGCAAGTGAAGTCGCTCATCGCACTGACTGCTGTTGCACTGCTGGGCTTCACCGCTCACGCTCGCGCCGAGGGCTGCCAGGAAGAGGGCGACGGCGCCGGCGAGAAGAAGCAGGGCAAGTTCCACATCGAGTACATCAACGGCAAGCCGGTCACCGTGATCGATACGGTCGTCGCGGTGTGCGGCAAGGTCCCGCGGCCGAGCGTGGTCTACGTCCTCACGGCGAAGAACATCGACTACGAGTGGGAGAACCTCAAGCAGGACTTCATGCCGCTGATCCTCCAGACCGTGAAGAAGGCACCGTTCTGATATGGCGGCGAATCCTCCTCCCCAGCAGCGCAACGGCGGCGGTACGTCCGTTGGCCCTGTCGGCGCGCCACGCCAGCGCATCCTGCGAGTCGGCGTGTTGCTCGGCGGCAAGATCGTCGAAGAGCGGCTGATCCGCGAGCGCGTGCCGGTCTCGATCGGCCAGTCGATGAAGAACACCTTCTCGATCCCGATCGAAGGGTTGCCGCTCGAGTTCACGCTGTTCGCGATCGACGAGGGCCGCTACTCGCTGCGGTTCCTCAGCAAGATGGATGGCCGGCTCTCCGACGCGGGTGGCCAGGTCAACACCCTCGATGCGCTGAGGGGCAAGGGCGCTCAGAGTCACGGCGACTACTACCAGGTCGGGTTGACGGACTCGGCGCGCGGCAAGTTGTCGCTCGGCGATCTCACGATCCTGTTCCAGTTCGTCACCGAGCCGCCGCGGCAGCCGAAGCCGATGCTGCCTGCGTCGGTGCGCGGCACCTTCGCGGATCGCTTCGATCCGAGGCTGCTCGTGATCGTCGGCTCCTCGATCATCCTTCACTTCATGATCGTCATCATCGCGTGGATGGGTGACCTCGAGAAGGACGGCATCGCCGAGCGGGTCTACGACATGACGTTCGAGCCCGAGAAGTATCAGATCGAGCTCAAGCCCGAGCCCGAGCCGATCGCCGACGCGGGATCCGCGGCGGGGAGCGCGGGCGAGAAGAAGCCCGACGTCAAGCCGAACACCCAGCCCAAGCCGAACAACACGGGCGGCACGCCGGGTCGCAACGACAAGAACGACGTCGCGATGAGCGAGGACGACGCCTCGGCGTTCGCCGACAAGCTCACCGTCCAGAGCAAGGACGGCAAGGACGTGGGCGACATGTCGTCGCGCAATCCGAACAACGATCTCGGCAAGCAGATCGACAACGTCCGCGAAGGCAACAAGCAGGTCTCCAACGGTGGCGGTACCGGCCGCGGTCCGCGCGGCAACGGCGATCCGAAGACGGGCACCGGCGCGGGTCCCAAGATCGATGGTCCCGGTGGCCTCGATAGCGCCGGTGGTGGCAAGGTGGCCGAGAAGGGGCCGGCGGGTCGCATCTCGGTGTCGACCAAGACCGCGCTCGACGAGTCGTCGCTGACCGCGGATCTCGTGCTCGCGAAGATCCAGTCGGTCTACATGGCCGGCCTCAAGCGTTGCTACAAGAACTACCTGAACAAGGACGCCTCGGCGCGCGGCAAGGTGGTCCTCAGCCTGACCGTCAACGAGTCGGGCTCGACGGTGAACGGCAAGGCCAACGGCTTCGCCGGCGAAGTCGATGACTGCATCACGGGTCAGATGGGTGGCTGGCGCTTCCCGGTGCCGAAGGATGCCGACGGCGAGAAGACGCAGGCGAGCTTCCAGATCGCGCTGCAGCTCGTTCCGGACTGAGCGCGTCTGTCCTGGCGCCTGCGCTCGGTTGCGTCTAACCCCGAGCTCGCCGGTTGCGTGTAACCCCGAGCGGGTCAACGCGCGGCTGCCTCCCGCATGGGAGCCCCGCCGCGGCTCGCACTGGGACGACCTACGGTGGAGATCCAGCCACGTCGGTGGAATCTGGGTTTGTGCTTTCATGCTCGCGCGGAGGGGCTCCCATGCGGGGGCACGCTGCGCGTTGACCCGCTCGGGATTACGCTCGCGCATGCTCGCACGTCGCGTTTACAGCGCTCGCTGATTGCGTGTAACCCCGAGCGTCTGAGCTCGCCGGTTGCGTGTAGCCCCGAGCGGGTCTAGGCGCGGCTGCCTCCCACATGGGAGCCCCGCCGCGGCTCGCACGGGGATGACCTACGGTGGAGATCCAGCCACGACGGTGGAATCTGGGTTTGCGCTTTTATGCTCGCGCGGAGGGCTCCCATGGCAAGGGCACGCCGCGCGTAGACCCGCTCGGGATTACGCTCGCACGCTCGCACGTCGCGTCTACCCACTCACATACCCTGATGGATCGCACGGGCATCGAACCGCTCGCAGATCGGGGCGCAGATCGGGGACAGGATCTACCCCTCCAACTAGTCGACGTTATTTAGGTTCTGGCGACGAACGTAAAATCGCCGCACTGTCCGCGCTGCGGACAACGATGATCGCGCGACTTTACGATCGCCGATCGTGCGCGATCTCGAGATCTTGCAAAGGTAGATCCTGTCCCCGCTCACGAATGCTCGTCTTCGAGCTCGCAGCTGCGCATAGATCGAAGTCGCGAGGACGGCGTTGGTATCTTATGAGCCCCACGTCGCGAGCCCTTCGGGTCGGCATCCTCCTCGGTGGCAACCTCGTCGAGGAGCGTGTGTTTCGAGCGGGTACGCCGGTCACGTTCGGCTATTCGCTGCGCTGCTCGCTGAGCGTGCCGGTGGATGGCGTGCCGGCGGAGCACGTGCTGTTCGATGCGCAGCAGGTCCTGCGCGTGCCTGCCGGGATGACAGGCCGCGTGGTGCAAGACGGCAAGGAGCTCGAGCTCCGCGAGGTGCAGCTCGCGCGTGGCGCACGAGGCAAGCTGAGGATCGGCGAGGCCACGATCCTGTTTCAGGAGATCGCGGCGCCGGCGATCGTGCCGCGTCCGCAGTTGCCCGCGTCGGTGCGTGGCTCGATGCTCGATCGGATCGATCGACGGCTCGGCGTGATCGTCGCGGCCTCGCTGCTCGTCCACCTCGGCATCGCGGGCTGGGCATGGATCAACGAGCTCGAGGCGGACTCGCTCGTCGACGAAGTCGCCGCTCGCTACCAAGCGCCGAGCTACGAGGTGATCGACGTCCCCGACTTCGCGTTGCCGCTCGCACCGAGCGAACCCGGTCCGGGCACCGCGAAGCCCGCGAACCCCGCGGTGCAGACGCCGAAGACCACGCCCCGACCCATCACCGATCGCATGCCCGAACCGGGCGATCCGAACGCGTGGGCGCAGCTCCTCACCGGCAACACGCCCGGCCGTAGCGGCCAGAACGAGCTGCCGAACCGCGTCCCGAACACGGACCTCGACAAGCAGATCAAGCACGTCACCGACGCCGGTCGCACCCCCACGGATCCCTCGCGCACCACGCGCGACAACGGCATGCGGATCGGTGACGGCCCGCAGGGTCCGGTGATCGAGCAGCCCGGCGGCCCGACGCAGATCGCGAAGGCCGAGAAGCCGCCGGTCACGCGGATCACGCCAATCCCGCAGCCCAAACCTCCGGGCAAGGATCCGCTATCGATCAACCTCGTACTCGGTCGAATCCAGAACGCGTACATGGCGGGCCTGTCGCGGTGCTACGTCAAGCACGGCCTGGCGAACGACTCGACGATGGTCGCGAAGGTGACGATCAGCTTCGTCGTCGACGAGACGGGCGCGGCCACCCAGAACCAAGCGCGCGGCGCGAACAGCGAGGTCGACCAGTGCATCCGCGACCAGATGACGGGCTGGCGCTTCAACGTCCCCAAGGACGACGACGGCGACCCGACCGAGGCGCCCTTCAAGCTCCAGCTCGCCCTCCAGCCCAGCTAGCCCGTAGATCGGGGACAGGATCTACCCTCGCAAGTCATCGAGATCGCAAGCATTCCACGGACAAACGTAAAATCGGCTGAACGTGAAGCTCGCCGAACCCACGTTGGTCTCGAAACACCCAACGATCACGACCTGTTGAAGGGGTAGATCCTGTCCCCGATCAACCGATCAACGCGCCCCCGATCAGCGCACCCCCGATCAGCGCGACTCCCGATCAACGCGACCCCGATCAACGCGACCGCCAAGAATCGGCCAACCATCGAGGAGCCACTCCTCCAAACTCGTGAGATCCGGTAGTCACCGGTAGTCACAGGCAAGTCACTCGCCTTCCCGCGAGCGATGCCGCATGATCGTCCGACGTGCGTTGGGTTGTTGTCCTGACCCTGCTGCTGTTCCCGGCGATCGCCGGGGCGAAGGCGCGGCGCTGGGAGACGTTGCCGATGCCACCCGCGATGCCCGCGGCGACCACGACGGGCTTCGTCGACGTGCCGGGCGCGAAGCTCTACTACGCGACCTACGGCAAGGGCGAGCCGGTGGTGCTGCTCCACGGCGGGCTCGGCAACTCCGATCACTGGGGCTTCCAGCTGCCCGACCTCGCCGCCAAGTATCAGGTGATCGCGATCGATAGCCGCAACCAGGGTCGGTCGACGATGACGAAGTCGAAAGACAAGCTGAGCTATCGCGCGATGGCGAGCGACGTCGTCGCGGTGCTCGACGCGCTCGGCGTCTCGAAGGCCGCGATCGTCGGCTGGAGCGATGGCGGTGCGATCGCGCTCGAGCTCGGAATCCACAACGCGGATCGCGTCTCCAAGCTATTCGTCTACGGTACCAACTACAGCGCGAAGGGCAGCAAGGAGCGCCGCGCAGGCAGCTCGCCCACATTCAACGCGTACGCGATGAAATGCAAACAGGATTTCATGAAGATCTCGAAGACGCCGAACGACTTCGCCGCGGTCGTCGACTCGCTGCTGCCGGTGTGGCGAAGCTCGCAGGGCATCACGCAGGATCAGCTGCGCGGCATCAAGGCCTACGCGGTGATCGCCGACGGTGACCACGACGAGATCATCCTGCTCGATCACATCAAGGAGATGTCGGAGCTGATCCCGAACGCGAAGCTCGTCGTGTTCGACAACGCCTCGCACTTCGCGCTGTGGCAGGACCCGGATGCGTTCAACCGGGCCGTGCTCGAGTTCATGGCGAAGCCGGTCGGAAAGTGAACGGGTAGTTGATGGACAGCGGCGCCTTCGAGGGCTTGTCGAACACGATGCCCTGAACGATCGCAGCGACGCACTTCGCGACCTCGGGATCGACTCCCGCACCGCTGCTGTGCGTGACCTTGCCGGCGGCGTCGACGATAAGCCCGACCCTCACCGTTCCGGCGAGCGTGGGCTGCTTCACGAGCTGCTGCTCGTAGCAAACCTGGATCTTCGCGATGTTGCGCTTGATGTAGCGGCGCACCATCATCTTGTCGTCGTCGCTGCCGGTGATGATCGTGGTGACGGGAGCGTGAAAGACGAACGGATAGCTGACGTCGAGCTGCTTGCTCGGTTTGTCGAACAGCACGCCCTTGAGTGCGTTCGCGATGCACGTCGAGAGCGTGGGGTCGACGCCGCTCGCCGACGCAGCCTTGACCTTGCCGTCGGCGCCGATGGTGAGCTTCGCGGTCACCGTGCCGGCGAGCGTGGGCTGCTTGTCGTGGCACGCGGCGACCTTGTTCCGATTGCGACGAACCGCGCGCAGCACCATCACACGGTCGACCTCGGCGCCGCCTGTCGGCACGGTCTCGTCGACGGACTTGAACAGGAACGGGAAGCTCACGGTGACCCTCGATGACGGCGGCGGATCGAACGCGATCGTCTTGATGACCTCGGCGATGCATCGACCGACGGCGAGCGTGGAGGCGGTGCCCAGGCCGTGGGCGTTGCTCGCGCTGACCTTGCCCGTCGTCTCGATCGTGAAGTCGACCGACGTGATGCCGCCGAGGCCCGGGGTGACCAGGCTCTGCTGGTCGAGACAATCCTCGAGCTGGAAGGCCTTGCGCTCGACGTGCTCGTGGACCCGCTCGGCCGTGATCCCGCTCGACACGCGCACCATGCCCAGCTCGACGTCTGCGAACGCGGGCGTCGATAGTAGGAGCAGCGAGAGGAGAACGCGCATCGCGGGCATTGTACTCTCCGTCGGTGCCCGAATCTGGTGAGCTGATCGGCCCGTACCGGCTGGTATCCCAGGTCGGCAAGGGTGCGATGGGCGAGGTCTGGCGGGCGCGCGACGAACGGCTCGATCGCTACGTCGCGCTCAAGATCCTGCCACCGGATGCCTCGGGTGACCTCGAGAGGCGGGCACGCATGGTGCGCGAAGCGAAGGCCGCCGCGCAGATCAAGCACCCGAACGTGGTGACGCTGTTCGACGTCGTCGAGCACCGCGGCGAGGACATCCTCGTGATGGAGCTCGTCGAAGGACGGACGTTGTCCGAGGCGCTGCGCAAGGACGGACCGCCGAAGCTCGAGGTCGCGTTGCGCTGGATCGAGGGCATCGCCGATGCGCTGGTCGCCGCCCACGAGCGCAGGATCCTGCACCGCGATATCAAGGCTGCGAACGTCATGGTCGCCGGCAGCGACGTCAAGGTGCTCGACTTCGGCCTCGCGAAGCTGCGTGACGATCAGCTGCACACGCAGCCTCCGCCGAACAAGCCGGCCGTGGTCGACGACAAGATCGCGCTCGACGCGACGATGGCGAGTCAACCGGGCCGATCGGATCCGTCGCTCGCGCAGACGATGACGTCGAGCATCACCAACGGCGCACCGAAGGAGGCAGGCGAAGGCGTCGACTCCTATCGCACCCACGCCGGCCAGCTGCTCGGCACGCCGCTCTACATGGCGCCCGAACAAATCCAGGGTCGCGAGCCCGACGAGTGCTCCGAGGTGTTCTCGCTCGGCGTGCTGTCGCACGAGATCCTCGCCGGCAAGCCACCCTACACCGCCGTGTCGATGGACGAGCTGTTCCGCCAGATCAGCAAGGACGAGCCGCCGGATCTCCCCGCGATCCCCGACGCGATCCAGGACATCGTGGTTCGCGCGCTCGCGAAGCAGCCGGCGGATCGCTACCCGACGATGGCCGCGTTTCGCGACGCGATCCGGACCGAGCGCCGCCGCCGGTTCGCCCCGAAATCGAAGAAGTGGCCGCTGGTGATCGTCGCGCTCGCAGCGATCGGCGCCATCGCGGTCGCCGTGGTGTTGTGGTCGCGATCCACGCCGGCGGCTCCCGACGCGCAACCGGGCGACGAACTCGTCAAGCGCGCCCTCGACGAGTACGACGTGTTCTACAACGACAAGGCGCTGTCGTCGCTGCGCACCGCCCTCGCGCGCGTGCCCGAGCATCCCACCGCGAACGCGTACATCTTGTTGTTCGGCGGCAGCGACTCGGATCGCGCACGCGCCCTGCAGGCGGCGCCGAAAGCGCGGGAGAGCACGGCCGAGAACACGCGCGAGCGGGCGCTGCTCGACGCCGCGGTCGCCTTCTCCCAGCGAGGCCCGGTCGCCGCGCGCAACGTGCTGACACCCGCAATAATCGGCGACGATCGCGAGCTCGCGTTCTGGGCGGCCGAGCTCGACTATCGCGCCGGCAACTACAAGCCCTCGCGCGATGCCTACGCGGCGTTGCTCGCACAGCCGCAACAAGCGTTTCGCGGCCGGATCTACGATCACTACTCGTCGGTGCTGCTCTACCTCGACGAGCCCGACGAGGCGCTGCGGATCGGCACCCTCTATCGCGACGCCTTCCCGGGCGAGGCCGATGCCGTGGCGGTCTACGCGACCACGCTCGCGGCGGTCGGCGATTACACCAAGGCCGTCGAGGCAGCCGAGAACGCGGTCGCACTCTCGGAGGGCGAGGACACCCTCGCCGGTCTCGCGAAGGTGCTCGCGCTGTCGGGCGATCGCGTGCGTGCCAAGGCCTACTATCGCCAGTCGCTCGACAAGGCGGGCCCGTCGCGACGACCGGTCCGCCGTGCCGCGCTCGCCTTGCTGCAGTTCATGGATGGCGATCTCGAAGGAGCGAAGGCCACGGTGGCACCCTGCCTGGTCCGTTCGAGGCAGGCGGATCCCGCCGGTAGCGATGGCTCCGCGCGCGAGCGAGGCACCTGCTTGTTCGTCGCCGGGATCGTCGATCCGGGGTCGGCGAGTGCGATCGCGGATCAGCTCGAGGCCCTCGCCGCCGAGGCCACCGAGCTCCGCCCCGCCTACGGTGCGCCGAGCTCACTCGCGAAGCTGCTCCGTGCGCGGGCGACGTTCTTCGGTGGTGGCTGCATCGTCGATCCCGAAGCGTCGATCAGCGCCACCATGCGCGCCGATCGACGCACCCTCGATCCCGCGATCTACGACGTCTGGCTCGATTTCTATGCCGCGTATCACATCCCGTTCTTTGCCACCTACGCCAGCTGCGAGAAGGCAGCGGTGCTGGCGGCGAAGGGCGATCGTGCAGGCGCGCGAAAACTCCTGACCGAGCTCGCGGAGCGGGGCAACAATCGCACCTGGCTCCTGAACGCTGCCAAACGCTACGAATGAAAATTCGCGAGTCCTCGGCGGGGCAGCGCTAGAATTGTTTTCGTGAGGGTTGGCATCGCCTTGTCCGTCGCGTTGATCGCGTGTGGCGACGATCCGATCTGTCCGTCGGATCTGTTCGTCGCGCTGCAGACCTCGCAGATCTCCGTCGACAGCGACGTGATCGCGACCGGCGTGCAGTCCGATGTTCGCGTGCGCACCTCGCTCGCCGAGGGCGAACAAGTCACGCTCGAGGTGTTCGACAACGCCGAGACCGCGCTCGCG
Organism: Deltaproteobacteria bacterium; assembly: GCA_031385555.1. Classification (GTDB taxonomy): domain Bacteria; phylum Myxococcota_A; class Polyangia; order Haliangiales; family Haliangiaceae; genus JABFXX01. Next base: position 82,321 of record JANNBP010000415.1, read on the forward strand.
ACGCTGACCGCGTCGGTCGACGCGTCCGGGCTCGCCGTGTTCGAGAACGTCACCGTGGTCGCGCCGGCCACCCAACTCCGCGCGTCCGTCAGCGTGTTCTGCGGTGACGCCAGCGACGAGCTCCTGATCCCCGTCACCGTCGGCCCGGGATGCGGACTGACCTTTTCACCCACACCCGCGTTCAACACCTTCTACGCACCCGCGCTCGTGTTCAACGCCGCCTCCGGCAACCAGCCCACCGCGATCGTCGCCACGGTCCCGGGCAGCTCCGTCGAGCTGTTCCAGAACACCGGCACCGGCGAGCAATCGCTCGGCATGTTCGCCACCGACGTCAACGGCACCGCCGAGATCCCGACCACGCTCGCCGACGGCGCCCACGCGTTCCGTGCGTTCTGCACCCGCGGCGACACCGCCGCCGTGTCCTCGCCCGTCTCGCTGGTCGTCGATACCACCCCGCCGACGTGCGCGTTCGTCGAGCCGCCACCCGGCACCACGATCACGCCCGCGTTCGACAACAACCTCGATCTCTCCGACGGCATCCAGCTCCTCGTCACCGCACAGGTCACCGGCACCGACACGCTCGACGAGATCACCACGCTGACCGTCGGCGCCACCGCCGTGTCCTCGACCAAGGTCGATGTCGACGGCAGGGCAGGCGGGTTCGCGACGATTCCCGCCACCCCAGGCTCGATCGCGTTCGCGTTCAGCGGTCGCGACCACGCGCAGAACACCTGCACCGTCTCCGAGACCTACAACGTCGTTCTAGACGGCTGCGATCTCGTCGTCACCTCGCCGACTGCACCGGTCACCACGGATGCCTCGGCCGCCGCCGGCTCGCAGCTCGACGTGGTGTTGCAAGTCTCGCAAGCCTGCGTGGGTCGCACGGTGACCTCCGAGTGCGGTGACAACCCGTCCGGTGTTGTCGCGGCCGACGGCTCGGTCACGCTGCGCCCGACGCTGTGTGGCACCTCGCCGTGCGAGACCTCGGAGCTCTGCACCTTCACGGTCTCGACCGCCGACGGCGTGGTGACCTCGACGTCCTCTCAGATCACCTTCGACGATCAAGGCCCGGTCACGACGGTCGCGATCGTCTCCCCGGCGATCTCGTGCGGTGCCGTGATCACGCCGGCCTCGGATGCCGACCCCAACATGGATGGCGTGCAGCTCGTCGCGCGCGTCACCTCGGCTGGCACGAAGTCCCTCCACATCACCAACGGCGGATCCTCGACGGTGGACGCCACCAACGACGTCACGCTCACCCTCGCCCCGGGAACCACCTCGCTGGTCGGCATCGGCGCCGACCCCCTCGGCAACCTCGGTGCCTCCGCCGCCTGCACCGTCACGCTCGCCGACCTCAACGTCTCGTTCGCGGCACCCGCCGCCGACGGCTTCCTCAATCGCAACGACGACGGCGCGATCGCCAACGGCGCGATCACCTTCGACCTGTGCGGCAGCGTCTCGCGCACCGGAGCAACGGTCACCGTCGCCGTCGACGGCGGTCCCGCACTCGTCGCCACCGTCACCGGCACCGGCTGGTGCCGCACCCTCACCCTCACCGAATCCCCGCCCTCCCACACGATCGTCGCCACCGCCACCGCGGGCGCCTCGTCGGGCTTCGCCTCCCTGGTCCTCGCCGTCGATCTCACGCTCCCCGCCGGCGTCGACAACCTCGCGGCTGTCGCGCTGGATCGCCGTTCGCTCCAGCTGACCTTCGACGCACCCACAGAAGCCGTCGTCGGCTACGTCATCAAGGCCTCCACCACACCACTCACCGACGCGAACTTCGACACCACCGGCGTCGTGCTCGCCGCGCCCGCACCGGCTGCACCTGGCACCGCGCAAGGGCTCACCTTCGCGCCCGCCCTCCTCCAGTTCGGCTACTCCTTTGGAGTCGCCACGGTCGACGCCGCCGGCAACCGCTCGGTCGCCTCGATCGTCGGTCCGCTGTCGCCGTTCCTCGAGCGCACCGGCGGCATCACCTCACCCAACGCGAGCCAGGGTGTGCTGCGCCTCGGGACCGCGATCACCTACGGCCGCTTCAACGACGACGAGATCGACGATCTCGCGATCTCCGCCCCCACCCAGAACGCCGGTGCAGCCGCGAACGCCGGCACCGTCTACCTCTACTTCGGCTCCTCGCTCGGCATCGGGCTTGTCCCCGATGTCACGATCACCTCGACCGTCGCGAACGGCCGCTTCGGCTCCGGCCTCACCGCGGTGCGCTGGTCGTCGTCGACGCGCGATGATCTCGTCGTCGGTGCGCCCGGCCTCGCCACCCACGGGCAGCTCAGCGTGTTCCGCAACCTCGTCGCCGGCGCGCGAGACGCCTCCTCCGCCGATGCCACGGTCACCGCCGACGCCGCATCCCCGGGTTCGTTCGCGAACGGCAGCCTGGGCAGCTCGCTTGCAACCGCGGATATCGATGGTGATGGCACCCCGGATCTCGTCGCCTCTGCGCCCAACGCCGCAGCCAATAACGGTGGCGTGGCTATTCTCTACGGCGACACGTTCCCGGCCACGGGCAGCGTCCAGCTCTCCGATACGTCGTCGTCGGGCGCCAACGGTGCGATCGCGGAGCTCTTCCTCGACCCGACGAGCTCTGGCCGCCAACTCGGTCGGTACCTCCACGCTGTAGGCCCGACGCTGGGAAGCCTCGATGCCACGGACGATCTAGTGATCGGGTTCCTCGACGATACGACCACGACGGACGACCACCTGGTCGTGTTGCGCGGTGACGGCTCTCGCCCCTCGACACCTGGCGTGTCCCTGCGACCGTTCGTTGCCGGTCGCGATGTTCGCTTCGACTACACCACGTCTTCCACGATCACCGAGCTCGGAGCCCAGGCCACGACGATCGACGACCGCGATGGCGACGGCGCACGCGAGCTCGTGGTCTCGGCACACGCGTTCAACGGTGCTCGCGGTCAGGTGCTCGTACTCTCTGGCGCCACCCTCGGCACCGGCGGGGTTGCACGAACGAGCGATGCCGGCGTGACCCTGACAACCATCAACGGTGGCAGCGGTGCTCGCCTCGGCGCGATCCTCCTGGCGCGCTCCGACATCGACTCCGATTTCGATGGCGTCGCGACGGATGACTTGTTGGTCGTCGGTCGGCTCGGCACCGCCGACCGCGGCTTCCTGTGGTACGGCGGCGCTCTCCCTATCGGCACGACGACGACAGCTTCCGCGTCGTTCTCGATCACGACTCCCGCCACGTTTCGCATCGGCTTCCTCAACCGCGCCGGGTCGCAAGGCGTTGCTCGGTGGGTGGGAGATCTCGATGACGACGGCCTCGAGGACGTCTGCTGGGCAACGCCGATCACGACAGGCGACGACGGCGCGTTCGAAGTCTTCGACTGATACTCTCCACCGGTATGCAAGGCGGCATCGTCTGGCTCACCGGACTCTCGGGCGCAGGCAAATCGACCCTCGCGACGGCGTTGTTCGAACAGCTCGCACCGAACCGCGCCACCGAGCTGCTCGACGGCGACGAGGTCCGCACCTTCCTGACCGCAGGGCTCGGCTTCACCAAACCGGATCGCGATACCAACGTGTGCCGGATCGGCTACGTGGCTCGCCTGCTCGCGAAGCACGGCGTGCTCGTCCTGGTCTCGGCCATCTCACCCTATGCGGAGGTGCGCACCGAGCTCCGCGAGATCAGCACGCGCGCGGGACACCCGTTCCTCGAGGTCTATGTCAACGCACCGCTCGAGACCGTGATCGCGCGCGACGTCAAAGGGCTCTACAAGAAGGCGCAGGCCGGCGAGATCCCGCACTTCACCGGGATCTCGGA